>VRUB01000282.1 GCA_019456345.1 Nitrospira sp.
CTCACTGTTTAGTTTATTTACAACTCATGGTTAGCACATCGGCGATTCATGTAACATCGGGTCAGGATCAGTTAGGCCTTGATTATCTTGATCGGATCGGGGTTAACACTTTCTTGGATCACCTCTCGCAGCAGGCGCACCGGCGCCTCCTCCTCGTGGACGATGTGCTTGACGATTTCTTTCGCCTTCGGGGAAAGTCGCCGATAGCCCCAGGATGATCGCCGCTTGGCTTCGTTCCAACCCTCACGTCGGTAATAAAACGGCAGGTTGACATCGAAATAGGAGATACTGTCCGCGTCCTTGAGTAGATCAGAGCGGAATTCGCCGCCCACCTCATGGACCTCCACTAGGCGGCAAGCCTCGTCCACAATAAGTCTTTCCACACCACATTCGGTCAGAATCGGGCGCAGTATTTCCGCCCCGTTGCGGGCGTGGGCGGCCTTGAAGGTGTCGTAATTGTCGAAGTCCGCACGTTTTACCTTGGTCTCCTCGATGGCTCGGTCAATGTCGTGGGCCAGCGCCGCCAGTTGCAGGGCATCGTCGGCATGCGGTTCCAGGCGCAACAGCCATTCCAGGGTGTTGTCGGCGTGACGTGAATCCTCCGGCACCTGTGAGCCCCGAACAACCAACCTGATTTTTTGTTTCGCACGTTCGATACTACGCATCACGCGCAACCCAAACCCGGCGCAGGGTCTCGAGATTCATCACCACGGCAATCACGACCAACACCGGCTGTACCCAATTGACTGCCGCACCCAGAAAGATGAGCAACACCCGCACATCCCGTCCCATCCGCCACTGAGCTTTACCCCCGAGTTTGATGCGCTCGCGCATCAGGCTGTCGTGTTTGTCCGCTGTGTAACTCAGCATGAACGAGCCGATAATGGCCATAAAACCTGTGAACAGGACCCAGCCGCTCGCCTCCACTGCCAGCAGGTGCCAGGTCAAGCCGAACAGCAGAAAAGCATCCGCATAGCGGTCCAGCACCGCATCAAACCAGCCGCCGAAGTCGCTGCTTTGATACTTGAGCCTGGCCACTTCACCGTCGCAACCGTCGATAATAGAGGCGAACTGGGCCAGAACACCGCCCGAGAGCAGGGCGGGATACCCACCAAACGCAAACAGTCCGGCGGCCAGCACAGAACATAGAAACGAGAACACGGAGATCTGATTGGGCGTAATATCGAATTTTGCCAACTGACGGGAAAACAGCACGGAGATGGGGCGATTCAAGTAACGTGATACGGGCCCGTCGTATGACTTGTCGCAGAGACGATCCAGCAGGGCCTTTTCCGCCATCCGGAAAGCCACAGGGTGATCCACATCGATCCAGAAACCACTCGCGGGGACCGCTTTGGCGTGTCCCTGGGCGGCCAGGACCCGCACCGCACCGGACAGGGAGGTGTCGCCGTCTTTTTCTCTGCTTTGCTCTAGGGCCTTAAAGATGGCCGGAGAGCACAGGAAAATACCGGTATCGAAGCCATTAAAGTCGACGAGTCCCTTGCCGATATCACGGATCTTCCCGTGTTCCACCTTGACGCGGGTGACATCCTCCATGTCGACGAGGGGATTGCGGGTGTCCCCGTCCACCGCGAGTGCGATCTCCTCCTTGGCCAGGGTAAGCGTTGCCAACTCACGGCCGAGGGACGGCTCGAAGAGATGATCCGCCATGAGCAGCAAAAACGATTCGCGCAAAACCTCCTGCGCCATGAGTACCGAAAGACCGTTATCTTTCTCCCAATCATCATTCACCAGCGGAGTGATCCGAATCGCAAGACGTTCCTCGAGCCGCACCAGGAAATTGCAGACCTGGTGACTCTGATAGCCGGTAACGACGTAAAATTCATCCACCCCGACCTCCAATGCGGTGCGGATGATACGTTCGATCAGGGGGATGCCCAGGATGGGGATAAGGGGTTTGCTCTTACCCCTCT
>VRUB01000283.1 GCA_019456345.1 Nitrospira sp.
CCCGGTCGAGCCCGGGGAAGCGCATCAAATCGAACAGGTTGGTGTGGTCGAACTCGAAGTCCTGACTGTCCTCGTTGGGAATGCCGTCGGGATTACCGCCATAGGGGCTGACCACAATCTTCGCGACGGGTTCGATGATTTGGCGCGTCGTGCCGGCTTGGCGGATCCAGGGATAACGCCAGTCGAGCGAAAGCGAGGGCACGATGCGGCCGGTGATCTCGTCGCTCGAGTCCGGTCGCCCCCGATTCGCCAGATCATCAACCCAATAGAGGTCGCCGCGGAGCTGCGCATTCAGGGTATAAATGTCGCCGGCGCCGCCAATGAACGGCAGGTGCCAGCCGCCGTCGACGGAGAGCCGGCGGGTATCGGTTCCCTCGGTCCGAGACAGCGACATCAGGTTGGCGTCGAACGTGTAATTCCCGCCCAACAGGCCTTTATCGAGTACCAGGTTGTATTCGGCGATGGGCAGGACGAGTGGCGCTTGGCCAGGATCGTCGTCGACCTCTAGACCTTGAAACGCGTAGCCATTTATGCCGACGTAGTTCCGCCCATCGATGCCTTCCAGATAAAGCCGACTGGTGAGCGTGTCCTCGTTGCTGAAATCGTAACGACGAAGGTAGGTATCGTCGGTCGAGCGATCGAGCCGGTAACCCCAGCGCCAGACATCGGTAAGCCGGAAGGCCCCGGTACCCTCGATATGGCCGCGTACGTCGCGTCCGCCGATCGTCTCGCCATTGAGACCGCGCCTTTCGGGGTAGGTGATGCTGCCGGCGAGCCGATATTCGCCACTTTCGGTGCGCGCGCGGTATTCGCCGGCGAGTACGGGACCTTCCTTGGTGGTGAAGATCGGTGCGAGCGTCGCGTCTCGGTTCGGCGCCAAATTGAAGTAGTACGGCACCTGCAACGAGAGGCCGAGATCACTGCTGCTGCCGTAAGTCGGCGTCAGGAAACCGCTGCGCCGCTTGACCGTCGGATCGGGGTGCGAGAAGTACGGTGTGTAAGCGATCGGCACGCCGAAGGCCTCGAGCACGACGTCGCTGTACTCGATCTCCTGGCGGCGCTGGTCGTGCACCACGCGCGCCGCCTTCAATTGCCAGAGCGGCGTGGCGTCTGGGTTGTCGGGGCACAGTTTGCACGGCGAATAGACGGCTTGGCGCATCTCGGTGCGATAGCCGCCGCTACGCACCGCGCCGTTCGCGGCCATCCGCGAGTTGTCGGTCAGGATGATGCGGATGTCGCGCATCACGCCTTCCTTCATCTCGTCGGTCAGCTCGACCTCCTCGGCGAACAGCACCTCACCGGTCGGTTCGAGCAAGGACACGTTGCCCGATGCCTTGACGGTGTTGGTCTGCTTGTCATAGGTGATCCGGTCGGCGAGGAGGATGCGATCGTTCTGCGCGACCTCGACATTGCCGGTTGCGATGACGATACCTTGCCGGCTGTCATAGGCGACGTTGTCGGCGCGCAGCACCACGGGCACCGAACTGCCGACCTCGATGATCTGCGCACGGGCATCGGCCGCGGCCAATCCGAGCGCCAGCAAGACGATGGCGAGCAGGCCGTGCACCGTTGCTACCCGTCTTCCAGATGCAAGAGCATAGCGACGCCTAGGAACGTAAAGACCCCGGCCGGCGCCCATGCGGCGAGCACGATGGGGATGCCTGCAGACAGCCCCAACGCTTGCACGACTTTACTCAGGAAGAACAACAGAAATCCGGTGAACAGGCCGGCCAGGATCAACGATCCGGTGCCGCCGCGGCGCGTGAGCCGAAGCGAAAAGGTCGCCGCGATGAGCACCATCGCACAGAGCAACAGCGGACCGGCGAGGATCGAGTGCCAATGCAGGCGGTGCTTGCGGGCCGAGAAGCCCGCCGCCTCCAATGATTCGATAAACTCGGGCAGGTCCCAGAACGACATGGTCTCGGG
>VRUB01000284.1:0-1490 GCA_019456345.1 Nitrospira sp.
GAACGACAGGCTGACGTCCTTCGCTCCTTCGCCCGTCGTATCGATCCCTCCGATGCTGGGGCTCACAACAACCTTGGCGTATTTTATTTCAAGAAAGGATTGATCGAGGACGCTATCGAGCGATTTAGCGTCGCGCTCGAACTGGATCCCAAGATGACGGTGGCCCAGCGCAATATCGAGATTGCGTACACCGAGACGGGATACTACGACCGCAAGATCGCGGAACTGCGGGAACGGATGCGGCGAGACCCAGACGAGCGGGATGCGAGGTGGGAGTTGGGTCGCGCCTATGCAACGCTGGGAGAACACGACGCGGCCATCTCGGAGTTCACGGATCTGTTGGCCCACTGGCCGAACGACGTAGCGACGGTCACGCAACTCGGCCTGGCGGAGAAGCGGCGCGGAAACCTCGACGCCGCCACCGAATGGTTCGAGAAGGCCGTGGAGCTGGAGCCGGAAAGCACGGTAGGACATTTCTACCTAGGCGAGGTGCTGTACAATCGCGGGCAGCAAGCAGAAGCGCTCGAAGCGCTCACCCGTGCAACCGAGTTGAACCCCGACAATGCAGAAGTCCACTACCTCATAGCGTTCCTGTTGGGTGAAACTGGGCGTCACGAGGAAGCCCGTGCAGCGACGAAGCGTGCGATTCAACTCAATCCCAGCTTCGGTCGTGCACAGACCAATCTATCTCTCGAACGGTACATCGGCGATCGTAAGAGCGGGCCGTTTAAGCTTCCCGGAGATCAACATTCGGAGCTAGACGAGCAAGGAGCGGTCGCTCACGTCAAGTTGGGGCAGGCTTTTCGCGAACAAGGTTATTACAACGATGCGCTGCGCGAGTACCGCCTGGCGCTCGACCACGGAGAGGACCGGTGTGGCGTGCTCTACGCCATGGCGGAGGTTCACCTGCTCAAGGGAGAACACGCGGCCGCCATCGACCTATACGAAACACTGGTTGGCGAGGAACCCGGCGTGGCGAAGCTCTGGAATGAGCGTGGTGTAGTTCTGCATCAGCTCGGGCAAGCCGATGAGGCTATCGCGTCTTATCGCACCGCCATAGAACTCCAGCCGGATTACGCATTGGCTCTCAACAACTTGGCTGTCACATTGGCGCAGGCTGGAGACATCGAGGAGGCTATCTCCCGATTCAGGAGTGCCGTGAGTGCGGATGGGTCTCTGGTTATCCCGCGGCTTAACCTCGGATTGCTCTTCTTGAAGTCGCGACGGTTGCACCTCGCGCTGCAGGTATATCAACAGATATTGACAATGGATCAGAGATCTGCACTCACGTGGAATGGATTGGGATTGGTGCTGCTCGAGTTGAGTCTTGCGGAAGACGCGCGAAACGCGTTTGCGCGCGCGGTAGAAAACGGACCCGAATTTGCCGAGGCTCACTATAACTTGAGTTTTGTGCTCTCGGCGCTGGGGGATTACGACGACGCGTTGCGAAGTGTGACACGGGCGCAGACCATCGACCCTTATTACGTACC
>VRUB01000284.1:1500-1926 GCA_019456345.1 Nitrospira sp.
AGTTCCGTTTGGCCATCGATCTACAACTTGCGGATCCCATGATCACGGTCGTCCCCGACATATCGGCTGACGTGGAGGCGAGCACCGCCGGGGCGGAGTTCGAACTCGATCCGGGCGTGATCGACGAAATCTTTGCGGAGCTCGAGCCGGTGCAGCCCTCGGTCGCGCCTGTTGCCGAGGACCCATACGCGCTCGCGCGTGAGTATCTAGACAAGGGGTTGCTGGATCTCGCTGCCGCCGAGGCGGCGCGATCGATCGCTCGGGGCGGTGATCCGGTGGAGGCGGCCGTTCTCACCGGAACGATCTACGCCAGGCGGGGTCTCTACGGCGAAGCGCGGGAGCGATTCCATGAAGCGCGCCAGCGGTCCCCGGAACGCGTTGATGCGTACCTCGGTGAGTTCGCGGCGCTGTTGGCTTTGGATCGTG
>VRUB01000077.1 GCA_019456345.1 Nitrospira sp.
TCCGTACCTCGAATTGACAGAGGCATTGCGCCAGTGCCTGTGCAACGATTCGCAGGGCGAGAGCGCGGCCACACACACTATAAAGAGCTGCAGGAGTCCACTGTAATGAGGCGATCGCAGGACACCATGACACGGTTGAATGCCGCCATATCGGAACGGTTCGGGGAGCACATTTCGCTGCCCAAAGATGTGCTGAATGCAGACGAGCTGGCACGCATCCTGGAACACCGGTCGCAACGCGCATTCACCGAAAAACCCGTGAGCGAGGCACTGCTGCGGTTCTTGTTCGCCTGTGCGCTTTCGGCACCGTCAAAGAGCGATTTGCAACAGGCCGACATCGTTTGGGTGGTAGACCCGCCAGCACGCGAGGCTTTTGCTGACCTGATACCTAACATGCCCTGGGTGCACTCCGCCCCCGTGTTCCTCGTCTTCTGCGCCAATAACCGGCGGATCCGTCAGATCGGCGAGATGCGCGGCAAACCCTTCGCCAACGACCACCTCGATGCGTTCATGAACGCCGCGGTGGATGCTGCGATTGTCATGACCACGTTCATCCGCGCCGCCACGGTTGTCGGGCTCGGATGTTGCCCGATCAGCGCGATCCGCGATCACGCCAAGGCCGTAAACCGCTTGCTGGCGTTGCCGCAATGGGTTTTTCCAGTCGCGGGCCTTTGTCTCGGTTACCCGGCCAGAGAAGGCCAGATCAGTCCGCGTTTGCCCATGGATATAACTGTACATGTCGATCGTTACAGCGAAGATGGACTCCAGCAAAAAATCGAAGCGTATGACCAGCGCCGGCACGTGCAACAACCAATTACAAAGCAACGTTATGTCGAGCTGTACGGATCCGCTGCCTTTTACGGCTGGTCGGAAGATAAGGCACGCCATTACTCCCGCCCGGAACGGGCGGATTTCGGCCGATACATTCGTGAAAAAGGATTCAATCTAGAATAACCTGTCGGGTCGAGTCTCTTCGCATGTGTGGTCCCGCACAGATAGAAAAAAACACCCGACTGATGTTTCCGAGTTTTGATTATGTGATTGTAGGTGCGGGCTCCGCCGGCTGCGTGCTGGCCAATCGCTTGAGCGCGAATGCTCGGCACAGCGTGCTGCTGCTGGAGGCCGGACCGACGGACTCGTACCCCTGGATCCATATCCCGATCGGCTACGCCAAGACCATGTTCCACCCGAAGTACAACTGGTGCTTCTATACCGAGCCCGATCCAGGCATGAACAATCGAAAGATCTACTGGCCTCGCGGCAAGGTGCTCGGGGGCTCGAGTGCAATCAACGGCTTGATCTACATACGCGGCCAGCCAAGCGACTACGATCAATGGGAGCGGCGCGGGAACCGCGGTTGGGGCTGGAACGACGTCTTGCCCTATTTTATAAAATCCGAACGCAATCAGCGCGGAGCGAGTGCCTTTCACGGCGCAACCGGCGCGCTCGGGGTATCGGACGTCGGTGAGCCCCATGAGCTTGCCGAAGCCTTCATCACCGCGGCCGAACAGGCTGGAATTCCCCGCAATCATGATTTCAACGGCGCGAAACAGGAAGGCGCCGGTTGCTATCAACTCACGACGTGGCGCGGCCGGCGCTCGCATACCGCCGTTGGTTACCTGAAATCGGCACACAGGCGCACCAACCTTCGTGTCGAAACCGGTGCACTCGCCACACGTATTATTTTCAAGAAAAAACGTGCAAAAGGCATTGCCTACAGTCAGGGCGGGCAGGAACACGAAGCGCACGCCCGGCGTGAGGTCATACTCTGTGCCGGCGCCATCCAGTCGCCGCAGTTATTGCAGCTATCGGGCGTGGGCGCGGCCGAGCTGCTGCGCCAGCATGGCATCGCCGTGGTGCATCACCTTCCGGGCGTGGGTCAGAATCTGCAAGATCACTTGCAGGTCCGCGTGATCCACCGGTGTACCAAGGCGATCACAACAAACGACGACATGCGAAGCTGGCTGCGCCAACTCAAGATGGGCATAAAGTACCTGCTCATACGTAGCGGACCTATGGCCATCGGCATTAACCAGGCGGGTGCATTTGTGCGCGTTCATCCCGACAGCGGGTCGCCTGACCTCCAGTTTCATTTCGCCGCGCTCTCGGCCGACATGCCCGGTGCACCTTTGCACGCATTTTCCGGCTTCACTTCCTCGGTATGTCAGCTTCGACCGCGAAGCCGTGGCAGTGTGACGATCAAGTCGCGCGACCCGCACGAGCCCCCGGCGATGCAACCAAATTATCTGTCGGCGGAGTTGGACCGCGCGGCCACCGTTGCCGGGCTTAAGCTCGCACGCAAGATCGCGAGCTCACCCGCGCTCAAGCATTACATTGTCGATGAGTATATGCCGGGCGAGGATGCCCGATCCGACGATGAGCTGCTCGAATTTGCGCGCAATACGGGTGTCACCATCTTCCATCCCTGTGGCACCTGCAAGATGGGGCCCGATCCCGCGGCAGTAGTTGACGAGCGCTTGTGCGTCCATGGAATCGACGCCCTGCGCGTGGTCGACTGCTCGATCATGCCGACCATCACGTCCGGCAATACGCACGCCCCGGCAGTGATGATCGCCGAAAAAGCCGCCGACATGATGCTCGCGGACACGCACAGCGACGAGTAGCTTTTTGTGGTAAAACGAGTGGTGATGCGTGTGGCCACGAAGGCAAGCTGCATTCCAAATGCGCGTTACCCCGGACTGCAGCGAGAGGAGACGATATGGGTTGCTGTCAATACTTCACGCCAACCGAGGGCGGTGCTGACGCCTTCACCGTAGAGATGCCACGCCTTACCTTCGGCCGTGGCGTGCTGAACGAGGTCGGCGAACGTGCGCGTGTTTGCGGCATCGGCCACGCGGCGATTTTCACCGACCCCTACCTTGCCGGCTCCGAGCATCTCGCGCAGGCACGCGCATCTCTCGATGCGGCCGGTATCGATTATGCCGTCTACTCGGAGGTACGCATCGAGCCGACCGATCGTTCCGTGCTGGCAGCGGCTGATTTCCTGAAAGATGGAAACTTCGACGGGGTTGTCTCGGTTGGTGGTGGCTCCGTGATAGACACGGCCAAGGGAGGCATGGTCTACGCGCTTTATCCCTCCAGCTTCTCGACATATTTTCCACCGCCGGCCGGCGACGGGCAGCCGGTGCCAGGCCGGGTGCTACCGCACCTGGCCTGTCCTACCACTTCCGGCACGGGGTCGGAGGTGACCGGCCTCTCGGTGATCCTGTTCGAGTCACTCCACACCAAGTTTGTGCTCGGGAGCCGTTACATCCTCCCGGACGAGGCCATCATCGACCCCGCCTGTACCGCTACACTGCCGTCGATGGTGGTGGCATCAAGCGGGCTCGACCTGCTGAGCCATGCCATCGAGTGTTACACGGCGCGCGCCTACACGCGCTGGGCGAAGGTGGCGGCACCGGGCGCGCGACCCATGATTCAGGGGGCCAACCCGTGGAGTGATCTGCACGCGCGCGAGGCCTTGCGCATCGTCGGGGAGTATCTCGAACGCGGCGTCACAGACGCCTCCGACCATGAGGCGCGAGACAACCTGAGCTGGGCCGCGTCGTTGGCCGGCATGGCGTTCGGAAACTGCGGCACACACCTCCCGCATGCGCTGTCTTATGCCGTATCGCAAGGAGCCCGCGATTTCCAGGCCAAAGGCTACCCAGCGCAACCCTCGTTCGTGCCCCACGGTATCAGCGTCATTGTCAACTCGCCCTCGGTATTCCGCTACACCGCGCAGACAGCGCCGGAACGCCATCTCGAAGCCGCACAGTGCCTCGGCGCCGACACCCGTGACGCCGTGCCTGCAGACGCGGGCGAAGTGGTGGCTGCGCGAATCATTTCACTCATGCGGGCGACCGGTATCCCCAATGGCATCGGCGGTGTTGGGTTGACACGAGAGGACGCCTCTGAGCTGGCGCAGTCCGCCATTCGTCAACGGCGCGCCATCGGCAATGCGCCGCGTGACACGGGGCTTGCGGAGATCACCCGAATCTTCGAAGGGGCCGTCAATTACTGGTAGGACAGCGCAAAAACACGATAGCAAGCCTGATCAGACGCCCGACGCTCTCCTTGGGTGGATCCACGTAACCCAGACGCATGACGGATTGCATCCATGACCACGCAATCATAGCCGATTCACGATAAAGTATGACAGGTTATCGAACACCGCCGTCACCTGCGGTGGCATTATGGCCCGGTGAAAACCACCGGAGCTGAGGCATACCATGAGCCGCGATCGAATCAACTTCGTGTTCCTGAACATTGGCCACTTCTATGTTCACCTGTTCATGTTGATCTTCGCGACGGTGGCAGCGCTCACGCTCGCACGTCGGTGGCATATGAGCTACGCCGAGCTGATCCCTTACGCTACGCCCGGATTTATTGCCTTTGGCGTGTGCGCAATTCCGGCGGGCTGGCTTGCGGACAAGTGGAGCCGCGAAGGTATGATGGTGATTTTCTTTCTCGGCATCGGCCTGAGCGCAATCGCCACCGCGCTAGCACAGACACCGTTACAGATCGGGATCGGGTTGTTTGCCATCGGTCTGTTCGCCGCAATCTATCATCCCGTAGGCATCGCCATGGTCGTGCATGGGCGCGACAAGACCGGGGTTGCGCTCGCGGTCAACGGCGTGTTTGGTAACATGGGGGTGGCGTGCGCGGCGCTGCTGACCGGATTCTTGCTGGATACTTCCGTCTGGCAATCGGCCTTTGTCCTGCCCGGCGCCGTGGCTGTCGCAACCGGTGTGGCCTACGCCGTCTTTATCTATGTCGGCCGTGCGGCGGCGGCGGCAGAACCGCACAGCGCGACGGCGCGACTCAAAGCGGCCGCCGGCACGCACATACTCGAGCGGGCAACACTGGTACGGGTATTCGCCATTATCTTCTTCTCCACCGCGATCGGCGGCCTGATCTTCCAGAGCACGACCTTTGCGCTGCCCAAGATCTTCGACGAACGGCTGCCGGCGATGGCGAGCACGGCAACCCTGGTCGGCTGGTACGCCTTCATCGCCTTTGCTGTGGCCGCCTTCGCCCAGCTCGTGGTGGGCTACCTGGTGGACCATCATTCGATCCGAACGGTATTCGCGTTCGTCGCCGCCCTGCAGGTCTTGTTCTTCACGCTGATGCAAGAGCTGACCGGACCCTTGGCGCTGATCGTAGCCATCGCCTTCATGCTGGTGGTCTTCGGGCAAATTCCCATTAACGACGTGCTCGTCGGGCGCATCACCCGCAGTGAATGGCGCAGCCGCGTTTATGCCGTGCGCTATATCGTGACCTTCTCGGTCATGGCCTCGGCAGTGCCGTTCATCGCCTGGCTGCACGCGTACTGGAGCTTTGCTGCACTATTCCGGGTAATGGCAATTGCCGCGGGCGCGACCTTCCTCGCCGTACTGCTGCTGCCGCGTACCGGCGCCGTGACCGGCGACACGCCGGAAACCGCCGCGGCCGAATAGAGTAAAAATAGAAAAGCGGCCATTGCGATATTCACAGCCGGCCGCTGTTACATTCGAACCACCACACGCGAGTGCAGGGTTCGCGCTACCCCCGGATACGCGAGCGATCTCACCGGTCAGGCCCAATGCAAGCCCGACCGGCGAGTTACTTCTGTTGTGCGATTACTTCTTGGGCTTGAACTCGAAATTCTGCCCACCGATCGAGGCCTGGAACATCAATCCGCCCTTGGCCACGGTGAACACGGCCACGCCCTTCGAATAGTTGGCGTTGGCCGCCACCCCGGCATCGGCCCCAACGGCGTTGGCTTGAGCATCGAACGCAAATTTGCCACCGGTGAATTCGTTAAGCGCAGTACTATCCTTGAAGAAAATAACTTCGCGGAATGTTTGACCGCCGGCCTGAAGGCCGATCGAGCCTTGCGACAGGCTCGCGCTGCCGATTACCGCGCCTTTCTTGAAAACCAAACCTTTGCCGCCGGCACCACCGACGATAAAACCGCCTTTGGCGATAGAGGGAAACACAACGTAGCCATAGGCAGTCTTAAAAAAAGCCTGTATCGTGGGGTCTTTTTTCTTGAACACCGCTATCGCCTCGTCAACGTCTGCCTTCATCTTCTGCTCTTTTGATCCGGCCTGAACCGGCAGGCTGGTGATCGCGACCAATGCGAAAACGGCCAATGTCAGTGCAGCAATTGCTTTCATTAATCCTCCTTAACTATTATCTATTATCAATGAGTGAATTACGAAACGCCGGAGACAACAGGACGCGCAGCTCCAGCATGCAGTTACTTCCGAAAGGAAAGTCGCGGCCCGTTAGGAACACCGCCTCAAGCACCGGAGTGCCGGACCATGGCAAGGCGGCGCCATTCTATAGACGTTATCGGGAGGTTACAACCTTAGGGGAGTTATGAATAAGTTTTCCACCGGAGGCGGATGTTGCGACACCTACCACATGCGTTCAGAGCGGATCACATCCGGCAACTGGGCCTGGCGCAGGCGGCCGAGGCCCGTGGTCTAACGCGAGGGCCCGATTCAACACCCCGGCGATCTAGCCGGTGGCCGCCGCGGACTGCAGCGAGGCCAGCACGTTTCCGGCCTCCGCCAGTAATTGGCGCTGTCCGCGAGACTGGTTTACCGCATTCAAGGTGTCGACTACCGAGGTGCTTTCTAGCGTGTCGCCGAGGACATAGGAACCGGTCTGGCTTTCAAAATTGGGCACGAGCACCACGAACGTAGCGCGCGGCGTACATGGCGCAAACTCGATTACGATGAAGGTGTCGAACAGCACCACATTGAACGGCTGCTTAGAACCGTTGCCTTCGACGGCCGCCAGCAACTCGGCCTTGTCCTGGAAGAAATCCGATGCCGATGCTTTACGGCGCACACCATCGACCGTGATGTCGTTGATCTGTGCGGATTTCACGTAGTTCGCCACCCGATAATTCGCGAGGAATCTCGCCCTGTCGCCGATTAATTCTTGGACCATCTTTCTTTTGCGCATAACCTTCTCACATTCCGCCAGTTCGGGTAGCAAGGCAACAAAACCGTTCCGTGAGACGCCAGGCCGAAATCGCGCCCGACGCGAGAATCGTCATCCTGCTGAGCAGCAGGCAGACTACGAGCAGTCAGTAAAGGACATATAGTCTATTCCGGGCTGAAATCCAGCAGCGCCGTCGGGTGCGCAACACACAAAAATCGTTTCCTTGCATATCAAACAGTTAAGTCGGGCTCGGAAAATTCGCGCCGAAGTTCACCACACACAGTACCCGGACACCGGATTTTTCCGCAATGGCGATTCGTCCGCAAAATTCGCGGATAGTCGAATCACGCGTCGGATCGGGCAGTTTGTCCCGCGACAATTGACGTCGGGGGAATTAGCGCTTACCTTGTCGGGACTGCGAGGCCAACACGTGGCAGCGACACGGAGGGGAGGACATTCGATGTTTAAGCTTATCGAACAATACGGACCGCTCGTCGGCCGCATATTATTGGCGGCGATCTTTATGATTAGCGGTTTTCACAAGATCGCCGGCTTCGAGGGTAGTGCCCAGTATATGGCCGGTAAGGGCCTGCCCATGGTGCCGTTCTTGCTTGCGCTTGCGACTATTGCCGAATTGGCCGGTGCGGCGTTATTGGTGCTTGGCTGGCACGCGCGCTGGGCGGCGCTGGTGATATTTCTGTACGTGATCCCGGTGACGCTCGTGTTTCACCCGTTCTGGACCGACGCGAGCCAGTTGTGGAATTTCTGGAAAAACGTCGCGATCATGGGCGGGATGCTCTACATCATGGCCTATGGCCCGGGCCCGTTCAGTATCGATCAACGCCGGCGCTAAGTCTGCCGCCTAGCTGGGACCGGGTGCGTACAACTATCAGGCAGCTGAAAAATTATTTTCAGCTGCCTGATAGAGCGGTGCGGGGAAGTAAACTGCCGCGAGCACATGGAAGCGCAGGAGCAGCCTAGGCTGCTTTGTGTGGCCTGAGCTCCAGGTGGGGATCAATGGGGAGCCAGTACAGCTGGACACCGGGTCGGCCCAGATACACGTTTATCCAAAGCAGGTGATCCCGTAAACGGCTCACCACAAAGCCGAGCTGGCGGGCGCCGGTGCGGCTATGGTAGCAGCCTTTGAGCTTGCGAATTCTCAACATGGTCTGTCCTCCGCGTTGGTCAAATCAACAAGTTTCTGAAAAGCTGTTTTCAGCAACTTGTTGACTTTAAATAAATCCACCAACGGGAGGTTAGCGCTGACGCGCCAATCTGTTGTCCTGGCGCGCCAGCCGCGCGCACCTCAGGGGGCTACTGCGATACATGATCCTTGACGGCGGGGCTGTGTTTACCGAGCTGGCGGTGACGGACGGCGTGCGGTTTTACCGTACCTGTCTCGTAAAGGCGCTCTGGCGACCACGAAAATTCGCCGGAAGGGCAAAAGCGTTTTTCCCGCCGGGCCCGGAGGATATGCAACCAGGATCAGTCGTCGATACTCCGCCTCGAAGCGGCTTCGTTCCGGTTCTTCCAACGCGTCCAGAAAGGGCTTCAGCCATGTCCCCTTGGTCCATTCAGCCACAGGGTTGTCACCCTCCAGCGTTTGCATATAGGTGGTTTCCCAAATATCTACTGAGTCACTATGCGGCGCCAGCACCGCATAATACTCAGCGAGCTCCATCACCGGCGGTGGCCTCAAGAGAGGCTTCAGCTTTTCGTGCCAGGGCCCGCAGCGGGCCGCCTCGTGTACCAGAGTATGTGTCGGCGCAGTAAAGTTTCCCGGCATCTGCACAGCCAGATACCCTCCTGGATCAAGATAACTCATCAGACGCGGGAACAATGATCGATGCCCACCCATCCAATGCAACGTTGAGTTGGAATAGATGACATCGAGTTTCTGTGTCGGTTGCCAGTCATTCATATCCTGTTCCCGCCATTCGACCTTGGATTCCACCTCTCGTGCCTTCTCAAGCATCTCCGGGGAGCTGTCTAATCCCAATACCTTGGCGTTCGGCCAACGTGCTTGCATCATGCGGGTGACATGACCCGTGCCACAACCCAGATCCGCAACATTGCTGGCAGTCTCGAGCGGTATGCGGGTCAGTAGCTCCAATGCGGGTCGCAACCGGTGATCTTCGAACGCCAGATATTGTTGGGGATTCCAGACCATGATCTATCGGTCTCGCTCTCAGTCAGACAGAAGCGTAGAGGCCGGGCCATAGAGTACTGCAACTGAGCATATCATCCGAGCCGCGGTGAGCGGGGGTCCGAGGCATTGGCGCAAAAAGCTCGACGCATGCGGTACGATTCCGCCTATGGCCCGAACTTGTCAATGCGTCTTATGCTGGCACGCCATCCTGCCGCGCGCATTCTTTCAACCGCCACCCTTATAATCTGGCGATTTCCTCCAGGGCAAGTCGGGCCGATGAAGGTGGCCGAATCTCTTGGCATAATACGGCCTTGCGGAATAATTCGGAGACACTGCGCATGGCTAACATAGACGTTCAACTGGGCTCCGGCATAATCCTGTTCTTCGCGACCCCTGTGTTCATGCGCGAAGCTCCGGACGCCGAGACGGTCAACAAGGGCTTACGGCAGGCCATACTGAAGGAAGAGGCCGAGGACAAGGGCATTCCGGGTAGCAGCGTCAGCGGCTGGCAGTCAGTACCCAAGGTTCTGGAATGGCCGATTCCCGAGATCGCGACCATGCGCGAGTTGATAGAAGACGCGGTCGTGCAGATGGCCTGCCTACCCTACAAGGAAACTATGCCGGTGGAGTACAGGGCCTATGCGTGGGCCAATGTGAATCGCAACGGTAATTATAATCGGGTCCACAATCACGGTGACATCCACTGGGCCTGTGTTTACTACGTCGATTGCGGCGAGCCCGAAACGGGTCACCCCATGAATGGCCAGATCGAGCTGCGTGACCCGCGGCCGGGGGCGACAGCCGGCAGCGAATACAGATATCCCGGTTACACCTTCGGCCATGGCCTGCTGATTGATCCGAAGCCGGGAATGTTATTGGTGTTTCCGGGATGGGTAGAGCACTTCGTCCATCCTTTTTTCGGAAAAGGCGAGCGTATCTCGATTGCCGTCAATGTGGTCATCGAGCGCGTCGGCGAAACGGTCCCATACTAGCAAGTCGATACGCCTCATCGAGGTAAGGACGGTGTTATATTTAGGTGCCGCCTGGCACTATCTCTAGCTAAAAGCGTCCGCCGTACCTTGGTCGGCGTCTCACTGCAAAACACCCATAACGCCGTCGAGATACTGATAAAACTCGCGGATATTTTTCTTGTTTCGTGCGATCAAGCTACCGGATTTAGATGTCATTTCGACCCGTACGCGGCCATTCGGGGCATGCCTCATTAATAGCCCTCTGGCCGTGGCCCTTTCAGCGAGCTCAGAGCCGTCAAAATGCCCGTGGACGCCGCTCAGCGACTATAGTTGCTTTAGAGAATGCGTAGGATTCGAGGTAGGCCAATGACGTCGCTCACGAAGCAACAGCTCGCCGAGGGCCTTATGTTGAACACCCTGGCGGATCTCATTGAATCTATAGACGAAGGCCGGGATGTAGAGCAGATCGCCTATTTCACGGCGTTGTATATGTACGCCTTGAGTGAGGCATCCAAGACCGGCTTGGATCCAGACCACCTCCTGCAGTCCGTGACAACCGGCTACTCCCAGCTTGAGGCGGACGGCCAGCTGCCCATGGCGTGCCTTCGCCTGATTGATCCGTCTAAGGATATATCAAGCGAAGACTACGCCAACTTAGCCCTGAAAAGCGTCATCGGAGGTAAGCAATAGTCCGCAGGGCGCCTCGGACATGAGCACGCGCTCGCGCCCGGCGCTATTTTCCAATCGGCTCACAATTCACAAGGGGTAGAGCAATGCAAAAGAAAGCATCCGCAACAGCAGCTAACGAGGATTCTAACCGGCGCAGTGGGCAACGGCGTACCCAGCCGGACCGCCGCGGCTCGGCACGCGCGGGACCGGCCCGGCGCCACGACCCGGGGCGGCGGAAACAGGACACACCGAATCGCTAGCCCGAATTTCTCACCGGATATCGTCGCCAGCGCGCGGAGATGACCGTGGCTGCGCCGGATAAAGACGAGTGTCCGGTGGACGCTCGTCCCGGCGAACGGGAAATCCACGGAGGGATCGCCCCAGCCTGCCAAGCGCAGCAGGGTGAACTGGAAAAGGATAACAGTCCAGTGGGTGAGCCGGAAAAGGATAACAGTCCGGTGGACTGTTGTCCCGGCGAACGCCCAAGCCACGGAAGGCTTGGGCCGGTGCCCAAGCGCAGCAGGGAGTGCGTAGCGCAGGGATTGTCCCGGCGAACGCCCAAGCCAGGAAGGCTTGGGCCGCTACGCAAACGACACATGGACAGCGAAGCGCAGCCGCGCAGCGCAGGCGGCAAGGCGCGCGCGAGGCGGAAACACGCGAAGCTCCAGTGAACCTTCGTGCCGCCGCGCGGGCACGCCACGCACGGCGTGCCCTTGCCGGCAAGCGAGGCAGGGAGAGCGAAGCGCTGCAGGGGCGCGCAGGCGTAGCTGACACTACGTTGAGCACATAACCGAGCGCAACGCCGTCGACGCGGGTACGACTCCAGGGATGGAGGACGACTGCAGGGATGCAGGACGACTGCAGGGATGCAGGAGCTAGAGCAACGCAGGAGCGGTTGCCGAGGTAGGATCGCGTCGGGAACAGCGATCGAGCAGATAGCTGGTGAGAAATGCGGGCTAGACACGGGTGCAACGCGGTGGGGTAGTCTGCTCGCCGCTGCCGGGTTGTGATACCATGCATCCCCTTTCGCTTT
>VRUB01000285.1 GCA_019456345.1 Nitrospira sp.
TGCGAGAGGGCACGGAAGTTGATCTGCCAGTTGAGGAGGTAGTGGTAGACGATGTCGTGGTCGTGCGCCCGGGGGAAAAGATTCCGGTGGATGGCGTCGTTGTCGAAGGCGCGAGTAGTGTAGACGAGTCCATGATTACCGGTGAGTCGATCCCGGTGGAGAAGCGCGAAGGTGAAGAGGTCATTGGCGCCACGCTCAACAAGACTGGTAGCTTCAAGTTCCGTGCGACCAAGGTCGGTAAAGACACAGCATTAGCGAATATTATCCGCATGGTTCAGGACGCCCAAGGCTCAAAGGCTCCGATTCAGCGGGTGGTTGATCAGGTCGCAGCGTACTTCGTCCCCACCGTATTGATCCTCGGCATCGGTGCCTTCGTTGTTTGGTACGACTTCGGCCCCGAGCCGCGCGTGGTCTATGCAACCATCGTCCTGGTCACGACACTGATCATTGCCTGTCCCTGCGCTCTGGGATTGGCGACCCCGACCTCGCTCACAGTCGGGATCGGCAAGGGGGCAGAAAATGGCATTCTGATCCGCTCAGGGGACGCCCTGCAGACGGCGAAGAAACTAAACACCATCGTGCTGGACAAGACCGGCACCATTACCCGTGGCGAACCGGCTCTCACTGACGTGGTCCCGGCAGCAGGATTTCACCCAGACGAGGTACTGAAGTTTGCCGCTTCGCTTGAACGGGGCTCTGAGCATCCTTTGGGCGAGGCCATTGTTACAGGCGCAAACGAACGCGGCGTGGACCTTGTCGAGGCAGAGGACTTTAAGGCCATCCCGGGCCACGGGGTTAGCGGCAAGGTGGACACTCGCGTCGTCGTGCTTGGTAACGTCAAGCTGATGGTGGATCGCGATATCGACATCGCGGATCTTGGACCTACCTGGCAGCGTTTGGCCGAAGAGGGCAAGACACCAATGTACGTCACTGTGGATGGGGGCGCCGCCGGCTTAGTGGCGGTGGCCGATACCATTAAGCCGGACTCAAAGTTCGCCATCGCGGCGTTCAGGGAAATGGGGCTCGAGGTCATCATGCTGACCGGTGACAATCGCCGCACCGCAGAGGCCATTGCTCACCAGGTGAGGGTCGATCGGGTCCTCGCCGAGGTGCTGCCCCAAGACAAGGCGCACGAGGTGCAAAAGTTACAGCTCGAGGGCAAGGTCGTGGCGATGGTGGGTGATGGCATCAACGATGCTCCAGCCTTGGCGCAAGCCGATGTCGGCATGGCCATCGGCACCGGCACGGACGTCGCCATCGAGGCCAGCGATATCACGTTGATAAAGGGCAGCCTCATGGGCGTCGTCACGGCCATACAGATTAGTCGCGCCACGATGCGCAATGTCCACCAGAATCTGTTCGGCGCCTTTATCTACAATACCTTAGGGATCCCGGTGGCGATGGGTGTGCTGTATCCGTTCTTTGGGCTCTTGCTCTCACCATTGATTGCGGCGGCCGCCATGGCGTTTAGCTCGGTGACTGTTGTCACCAATGCGAATCGGCTACGGTACTACCGAGCGCAAGGCGTTGCCACGTGACACCGGACCGCTGGATTGTCACGTTATTAGGGTTGTTACTTATCGCCTTCATCGTCTGGTTTTTCTGGCTCAAGAAGCCGACAGGGACCCGTGCGACTGCCACCGCTGGTGGCTACCAAGAGGCCTTGATCCTGGTAAAAGGCGGGTATACCCCGGATGTCATTGTGGTCCAGCATGGCAAGCCTGTGCGGCTCAACTTCCGACGGGAGGAGACAGCGACCTGCTCAGAAATGGTTTTGTTTCCGGACTTCGGTAAAAGCATACAGCTTCCCACCGGTCAAACCGTGGCGGTTGAGTTTCTTCCCGCTAAGCCGGGTGAATACGAATTCGCCTGTCAGATGGGCATGCTGCGCGGTAAATTGATCGTCGAATAGGGCCGGGC
>VRUB01000286.1 GCA_019456345.1 Nitrospira sp.
AGACTGCCCGGTACCGATGACAATCGCCTCGTATTTTTTCGTCATAGCCCCCTCCTTGATCCTCCCCCTCACCCTATCCCTCTCCCACGAGGGGAGAGGGGGAATCGGTGGAAAAGTAATTCAATCTTTCAGTAATGGCTTGTCTGACTCATCCACAAGACGGATCGCTTCCAGCTTGAATTCCTTGGAATATCTTATGTACTTTCTCTCGCTCATCGAACACTCCTACGGGACCATCGTAGCCCCTTTCCGGGTGTCCGTTAAACTGGGGGAGGTTCAGATTTTCAGTTTTTCGGATTCGCCTGACCCTCTCCGCTTGTGGGAGAGGGCGCGGGTGAGGGGGGCCTACCGCGGCGCCAGGTATGGTAACGCTCGAGCCAGCGCAAAACGCCTTGCGGTGCATGCGCCTTTTTCCACTGTCCCGCCGCGAACTTGTTGGCTTCGGCAAACGTGGGGTAGATGTGAATGGTGCCGAGAATCTTGTTAAGCCCTAAGCTATGGCGCATGGCCGTCACGTATTCGGCGATGATATCGCCGGCATGCTCGCCCACAATCGTGGCGCCCAGAATCTTGTCCTTGCCCGGCACGGTGAGAACCTTGACCACGCCGTGCGCCTCTTCATCGGTGATGGCGCGGTCGAGATCGTCGATGCCATAGGTTGTGATCTCATAGGGGATGCCTTTCGCTTTGGCGTCCTGCTCGTTCAAGCCAACCCGGGCCACCTCCGGGTCGGTAAACGTGGCCCATGGGACCACTGAGTAGTCCACCCTGAACTTCTTAAAGCTGCCGAACAGGGCATTCACTGCCGCAAACCACGCCTGGTGCGCAGCCATGTGCGTGAACTGATACGGTCCGGCGGCATCGCCACAAACATAGATGTTGGGGTAAATCGTCTGCAAGTACTCGTTCACCTCGACCGTGCGGCCCTGGGTTACGCCGATCCCAAGCTCCTCAAGCCCATAGCCCTGGGTATGCGCGACCCGCCCGACCGCCACCAGCAGCTCATCGAATTCGATCCGCACGTCCTGGCCCTGGTGTTCGGCGATGAGGACCTTCCGACCTTTCTCGATACGAAACTCTTTTGCACGATGGTCGACGCGCACGTCGATGCCCTCGGCACGAAAGCGCTCCGTGACCATGGCGGATACCTCAGGATCCTCGCGCACCAGGATGCGCGGCAGCATTTCCACCTGCGTCACCTGGCTGCCGAAGCGCGCGAAGGCCTGCGCGAGCTCGCTGCCGATCGCGCCTCCGCCCAACACCACCAGGCGCTTGGGGAGTTTGCGCAGGTCCCACACCGTGTCCGAGGTCAGATAACCGACGTCTTCGATGCCGGGGATCGGCGGCACGAACGGCTCGCCGCCCGTGGCGATCACTATGTTGCGGGTGGTGAGCGTCTGACCGTTTACCTCGACGGTGTACGGCGAGGTGATTTTGGCTTCGCCCAGGATCACTTCTACGCCCAGCTCGGTGTAGCGTTCCACCGAGTCGTGCGGCGCGATCGTCTTGATCACCCGTTGCACCCGTTCCATCACCTCGGCAAAATCGAAATCGGCGCTGGCGGACTCGAAACCGAACTCTTTGGCGCGGCGAACATGGGCGAGGAATCTGGCCGAACGGATCAGGGCCTTGGATGGCACGCAACCGAGATTCAGACATTCGCCGCCCATCTTGTTTTTTTCAATGAGCGTGACCTTAGATTTGACCGTGGCGGCGATTAAAGCCGTGACCAGCCCAGCGGAGCCTGCGCCGATCACGACCAGGTTGCGATCAAACGCCTTTGGCTTGAGATAATTGCGCAGTACCTTGCGTGCCTTCATGAAGTCTACTACCTTCTTGGCGACCAATGGGAAAATACCCAGCAGCGTGAAGGAGGCGATCAATCCCGGCGACAGAATTCCGCTCAGGCTTTCGATCTT
>VRUB01000078.1 GCA_019456345.1 Nitrospira sp.
CCATGACAAATATTATCGGTGTCAGCGAGGCCAAGGCAATAATTCCGAATCCGTCGACCATGGGATTGCGACCCTTGATACTGGAGGCTAGGCCGACACCGACTGCAGTCACTAGCGGCACAGTGATAGCGGATGTCGTCACCCCGCCGGCGTCATAAGCAATGCCGATTATTTCCTCTGGCGCAAATGGGGTCATAGTGACGACACCGATATAGCCGACAATAATCAGGTAATGAATTGGCCAGCCATGAATAATCCGCAAGACGCCAACAACGATTGCGACGCCGACAGAAAGCCCCACCGTAATGCGCAATCCAAGGGCGTAGGCTGCACGCGCCGAGTCAGTATTCTCGATCACGCTACCTTTGGCCGCTACCGCCGCCGCCTCAATCGCGACTGCGATCAATGCGGGTTCTGCTATCGTGGTGCCGAAACCCAAGGCAAAGGCGAAGAATACTAGCCACCAGACGCTACCCTTACGCGCGAAACCATGTGCCAGCGACTCCCCAATCGGGAACAGCGCCAGCTCCAGCCCGCGCAGGAACAGCGTGAGGCCCAGAATCACCAACATGGTACCGATAAGCAGCCCAGCCAGGTCCGGCAGGGGCTGGCGCAACACGATTGTCTGGAAAAACGCGATAACCAGAACGATCGGCGCCAAGTCGCGAACGCTGTCAATAATGGAATAAAGAAAAGCAGTTCCTTTTGTTCTCACGACCGTGGGCTTCTCACATCGTAGGGGTTAATGGCGTAACGCCTGAAAAAAGATGAACACCAGACGGGCGATGCGGGCGTTTCTCACGGCCTTAGCATCAGCGTACACCGGCGTGGCGGCAACATAGATCGAGCATCGGTTTGGAACAGCAATGGAAAAATTATGCGCGCGCCGGTGCCCGCGGCGCGCCGAGATACCAACCAAAATGAGCTTTCCCGCAGTGCTGTTCATTGAGGTTCTCTTTCGTGGTGTAGCGCATCGCGACCGCAAATTTTCGCAAGCGCGCCACGTGCGCTCAATTGCTTGTTCGCGCCGATTTTCAGCCCGGACGTCAGTCTACCAGACTCGCTTCCGCGCCCACGCCAAATTCGTGCCCACCATGGCTGACCCCACAGCCAGCAGAACTGGCGGGTGCCTGTAGAATATCGATCCCCCGACAATAATTCGCCTGCCGTCTTCAAGTCGGTTATGATTCGTGGGGATGTATCGCAGGCGGCGAAGTTACGCATGGCGGGGTAATGTTAGACCATGGTACAGGGGCGTCGGTCGTGCCGGTGGTTGATCCAGATCAAACAGGGCGCTGGCGTTGCGGGAGACGAACAGGGGATACTAGGCACTAGGACAAGTGCTCCCATCCCGGCCAGTTGGTTTGGGCTGAACGCGGCGCCCCACCGCTTAATTCCTGAGAAACGTTACCGTGCCGCGCGCGAGCCCGGGTTCTGGGATTTTCTATTAACAGGGTAGGACCGTTGCATGACGTACACACACATCAAGATTCCACAGGCTGCAGAAAAGATCTCGGTTAGAAACGACAAGCTGCGCGTGCCAGGTAACCCCGTAATCGGCTTTATCGAGGGCGACGGCATAGGGCCCGATATAACCCGCGCCAGCCTGCGAGTCTGGGACGCGGCCGTGGAGAAGGCCTACGGTGGCAAGCGGAAGATTCACTGGTGTGAGCTTTACATGGGGGAGAAGGCGGCCGGCCTGTATGACGGTGACTACTTTCCGCAGGAGAGTCTGGACGCCATCAAAGATTTGGTTGTCGCGATCAAAGGACCGCTCACGACCCCTGTAGGCGGCGGGTTTCGCTCGTTGAACGTGTCGCTCCGCCAGACACTTGACCTGTATGCCTGTGTGCGCCCGGTGCGTTACTACGAAGGTGTGCCGTCACCGATGCGCCGTCCCGAGGAAGTAGATGTGGTGATCTTCCGTGAAAATACGGAAGATGTGTACGTCGGTATCGAGTACGCGAGCGGTACACCGGAGAACGAAGAACTCAGTCGCTTTCTGCGCGAGAAGCTGGGCGCGAAGTTCTTCGATAAGGCCGGGCTTGCGGTCAAGCCGATCAGCCCCTTTGGCAGTAAACGCCTCGTTCGCAAGGCAATCCAGTACGCGTTGGACCACAATCGCGAAAGCGTTACCTTGGTGCATAAGGGCAATATTATGAAATACACCGAAGGAGCCTTCCGCAACTGGGGCTATGAGCTCGCGAAGGAGGAATTCAGTAATGACGTGATTACTGAAGAGGAGCTCTACGATCGCTACGGCGGGCAACAGCCGGAAGGCAAGCTTGTCATCAAGGACCGTATTGCTGACGTTATGTTTCAATTACTCCAGTTGCGACCGACAGAGTTTGACGTGATTGCCACCATGAATCTGAACGGAGACTATCTCTCTGATGCTGTCGCGGCGCAAGTCGGGGGGATAGGCATCGCCCCGGGCGCAAATATTGGTGATCACGTGGCCGTGTTTGAGGCTACTCATGGTACCGCCCCGAAGTACGCGAACCAGAACAAGGTCAACCCAAGCTCACTGCTGTTGTCTGGAGTGTTGATGCTCGAGTATATGGGTTGGGGTAAAGCGGCGGACCTTATCAATGCAGCCTACCCAAAGGTGATCGCAGAGAAGTTTGTTACATACGATTTTGCCCGGCAAATGGACGGCGCCCACACTGTTTCGACCAGCACCTTCGCGGACGCGCTTATCGCCAAGATCACCGGTAGCAGTGAAGACCTCGCTCGTTTTGAACAGGAGCGCCGTGCTGCGCTTCAGCGAGAACGAAAAGAACGCGAGGCGCAACGTATGGCCAACCCGGTCGAAGCTATGAAAGCGTCGGGCCGGCAGCCGACGACGGCGGCAGGCATCATGTCTGCAATCGTCAGTGTGCCGGCTGACGCAATAGTTGAAGACGCAATGCACTCCATGCGAAAGCACGACATTAGCTCGATTCTGGTGGAACCCCACAGTGATGGCCAGTGGGGCATCATGACGCAGCGGGACATTGTCACAAAGATCGTCGGTGCTAATAAATCGGCAGCAAACACAAAGGTCAGTGAAATCGCAACCAAGCCCCTGATTACCGTTCAACCCGACCTAACTTTACCGATGCTCTCTGAAAAGATGGCAAGTCATGGGATACGACGGGTTATCGTTGAGGACAAGGCTGTACCGATTGGAATTGTCTCGGAGACAGATCTCTTCCGGATAGTCGAGGAGTTCGGTTGGGATGTCGAAGAGTGATATAGCGGCGAGGACATCCATATGCCTCGTACGCACGGGGGAGAATGGAGAGGTCGAAAGCGTTGCCGTCGGCGGCTGGCGCTGACGGCGGCGCGCGCGCGTTGAAGCGAACGCTAAGCGCGATAGCACCCCACTTTGGATTACACGGTCGCCTGGTAGGTGCGATTGCGCTGCGCGGCGGGCATATTCACGATACCTTTGTCGCCACCTACGTGCAGGGTAATCAGAGCGCCCGCTACGTCCACCAGCGTATCAATCAGCACGTATTCCCGCAGCCGGAACGGTTGATGGAAAATATCGCGCGCGTGATCGACCATCTACGGGAAAAGCTCAGGATTGAGCGAGCGCCAGACCCGGCACGCAGAGCGCTAACGCTGGTTCGTACTGAGAATGGCAAGTCGTACTACGTGGATCAGCAAGGCGCGTACTGGCGAACGTACGTATACATCGAAGGCACGTGTACCCATGATACGGTCGACACGCCGGACCTGGCCCGCCGAGCTGGGGCCGCCTTCGGGCGATTCGAGCATATGCTGGCGGACCTACCGGGGCCGTCACTGCATGAGACTATTCGACACTTTCATGATACCCGACGGTACTACCGGGCACTGTGTCGGGCCGTGACGGGGGACGAGCATGATCGTGCGATATCGGCGCGCTCGGAGATCGATTTGGTCATGAAGCGTGAATCGATCGTGGATCTTCTGCGCGGATCGCAAGTGCGTGGCGAGCTCGTCGAGCGCGTGGTACATAACGATAGCAAGATTAATAATGTGCTCTTTGACATCGCTAGCAGCGAGGCGATCTGTGTCATCGACCTGGACACTGTAATGCCCGGCCTGGTGATGCATGATTTCGGCGATTTGGCGCGAACCAGTTTGAGCCCAAGCGCCGAAGACGAACGCGACCTGACCCGCGTGTATGTGCGGCTGCCGGTTTTTGCGGCACTGGTCGAAGGTTACCTGGAGACAGCAACGCCTTTTCTGAACGCTTGCGAGATAGATCTATTGCCTGCGGCAGCCAGGATGATCACGTTTGAGACGGGAATGCGATTCCTTATGGATTACCTGGAAGGCGATCGATACTTCAAGGCGCGGTACCCGAGCCACAATCTTGCGCGTGCACGTAATCAATTCCGGCTGCTCCAAAGTATGGAACAACAGCAAGATGCCATGTCAGCGATTGTGGAGCGCGTGCGCCGCGGTTAGCGTGCCGCCGCAAAATGCCTATGGCGTCAGGCCTACCATCTCAGGTCGCGCGGGACTCCAGTTCGCAGCAACGGGCTTCCCAATGAAAAGGGGGCGGCGCCGCGCGCAACCCCCTATCGTATCATCAGAATTCTGCCCTGTTGCTACAGCAAGAGCCACACAAATACGATTACCAACCCGAATAGGAATACGTACTTCTTCGGATCTTTTTCTTTTGCTATCTTCATGGATGCCTCCTGACTGACATATAAATGCACTTCCTGTTTCAAAATCGCCCACCCTGGGCACCGTGAGCCAATAATCTTATTGTAGACCGCCTATTTTGGTTTGCATGCGGGGCCAGCAAGATTCATTACGATTACATATTGTTGAACTGCAAACCATCTCGCACAAATCGCCGTTTGTCGCTTGCAAAACACCGTTCGTCATTCCGTCTATCAGTAACGCACCCAAGCTGTCGATTCACGGTGCGGACTGTATCAGGTTCTGGTCGGCATTCGGTTTACTGTGCCCGTGACACGTACTAGGCAGCTCCGCGTGCTGCGCGCAGGCGTTCGGTTGATACGTCGTCCTGCTGCCCCGGCGTCAAAACCTCAGTGACCGCGCTGGTGTTATCCTCGTCGACCTCGGCCGGCGCCACCGGTGGCTGGGCGTTCGGCAGTATGCTCATGGTTATTTGTTTCTGCTTCTCAAGCTTTAGCCTGCTGGCCTCCAATTCGCCAATCCGGCGCTTCAGATGATCCAGACTCTTGTGAATCTTTTTCAGGTTGGCTATGCGCTGATCCATCGTAGCCTTATGTTCGCGAATGCGAGCAAACACCGGGGCCATTATGGCCTTGCTCCACAGCTGGCTACCATTGTTGCACTCATCGAAAATATGCCTAGCCCGGCTTACGAGAGTTATGAAAAATTTCTTTACCACGAAATGCTGCTCAGTCATTACCATGGTCGGGCTGTTCCGGAAGGTTTCAGCCTCCTTGTACAAGCGTTTGACGTCCTTGTGGTACGGTTGTAATTCAAAGCTTTCGAGCTTTAGTTTGGCGAGTCCATGGCCGACCTGGAATTGCTTATACACGGCCTCGACCAGCCCTTTTATCCGCTCAGCCTGCTTGTGGACCTTGTCCATGGTGAGCATCGCGCCGTCAAAGAAGGTCTTCATGCCTCCTTTAAGCCCGTGGGTAGTCCAGCTACCCTTCATGTCCTGACGGGTCTGGTCGATCAGCTTGTCAAAGGCCTCCATACTCAGCAATTGCAGCAGCATCTTTACCTGTTCATCCAACACTTGTCGCGTGCGGTCAAGATGGGCGAGCCTCTTGTCGTAGTTTTCCTGGTCTTGTTGTTTTTTCGTCATCATGTTGTGAACGACGCCTTGATTTTTTCCGCTCATGCCCCGGAGTTCCTTGAGCTCGGCATTGGTCGCCGCGAGTCGTGTGTTGACCGTCTCCGCGGTGGTCTTGACGATACCCCGCAGCTCCTGCATGATCTTTTCGCGAATTAGCGCTTGTTTGGCTGGTACGATTTCTTCGGCCAGCCTGCGTTCGAGCGCGGGCAATCCGCTCCTCTCTATCAGCTCGGGATCCTGATTGATCTTGCCGATCAAACCTTTCTGCGCGGAGGTGGCAAAAATCTGTTTTTTACTGATATTCAGTACCGCCGCTGTTTCCTGCGTTTGCCGAGATATGCTGGCGGAAACCGCGCCAGGTCCGCGCAGCTCGTCCCACAGCGTGTCGATCTTGTTTAGGACAACTATACGTCCGCCTTTCTTATCGCCCTTGGCTACGCAAACATGGTCTTTCCAGACTGTGAGATCGGACCGCGTTACGCCGGTATCGGCTCCCAGCACAAAGATAATGACGTGTGCATTGGGAAGCATGCTCATAGTCAGCTCGGGTTCGGTGCCGAGGGCGTTGAGGCCGGGTGTATCCAGAACGACGAGACCTTGTTCGAGCAGGGGGTGTGGATAATTTATGACCGCGTGCCGCCATACGGGTATCTGGATTCTTGAACCAACGTTCGGTGCATCCGGATCATAGAGCCCCAGCTCTTGCGCCTCAGCGATGCTGACCTTATCGCATTTCACGATCTCTTGAAATGTCTCGGCCAGTTGATCAGGTGAATCGAGGTTCAGTGACAGCGTGGTCCAGTACGTGGAGGTTTGCTTGTACTCGGCAATCGTTTGCGAGCTCTTGCGAGTATCGATCGGGAGTAACTTGATACAAGGCGGTACGTTCGGATCGAAGCGCAGCTCAGTCGGGCACATGGTCGTGCGGCCGGCTTCGGCAGGCAACAGGCGCTGGTTGTAATCGGCGAAAAAAAGACCATTAATGAGCTCGGTTTTACCGCGTGAGAACTCACCAACAATGGCAACGATTAGCTCGTCGGACTTGAGGCCCTCGACGAGCTCATAGACGCGCAGGTCATCTTCGGCCTCGGCCAGGCCCTCCTGTTCGATCCAGTCCTGGTAGCGCTCGATCCTGGCAATTAAGTGTTCGCGCCAGCGATTGTAGTCACTGAGCTGCTTGGTAAGGAAACAGTTCGTATTTGTCTTTGTGACCATAAGTGACGTCTGCGACTTGCCCGGGCGCCCACCTCAGCGGCTTAGCAGGCGCGGAAAGAGCCCCTAAAATTTATATGGTAATGTGTTATAAACCAACGATGGGTGTGGTGTTACTACCTACCTTCCAAGTATAAAACCCGCACCTGCTGCCACGTCGCCGCCTGTCGGTTCATATACGCCATCAAGCCTCCATTTTGTACAGTCTGGTAGATACAAAAGCCATGCCAATAGCCGTATCGGCCCGTTTGCGATCGCGTCAAGTCCGCCGTTGCCGGCCGTCGGAAAAACTCCTGTATTTCTCGTAAGTTGCAGTTCACTAGGCGCTGCGCGGCGCTTGCAACCATAGCGGCTCGGTTGCGCACTGCCCGGGGCTGCCGTGCGGCGGCACTCCGGCGCGAAATTACGCTCATGCGGCGGTTGGCGGCGGCGGGAGACCGCCGGTTTTTCGGTTTCTGCGTTGCCGCCGGCCAAGCAGCGAGATTGGTCTTAACTGGCGGGTTGCGGGCGCGACGGCGCCGGGTGCAGGGCCAAGGGGTGTGTGAGATGCGGCCTGCGGGCGCTCGTCAGGCTTGGTAAGGGCGCGCGGCGTGTCTGTAAGGCGGATCATAAATCGGATGCTCACTGTCTGAGCACGCATTTTTCATAGATGTCTTTCAGGCGAGTGTGGGGGTCATATTTCGCCTTCACGCGGTCGTATGCAGATTTGTTATAAATTTGCCAAAATTCTTCTGGGGAACAGTAGGAGTCAGAGTACAGCGATTTCATGCCGCCCAGCGCCGCCACCTTCTGTTCGATCTTGCGGTTGTAGTAGCCCTCGGGCAGTTTCTCGCGGCCTTTCTTGACATCCCAAAATCCGAAATTAATGTAGATCTTGGTGCCATCCAAAGGGTAAAGATCAAAGTCTACCGATGTGTTTTGGGCGTGTATGGGGCAGACCCAGATCGGCTTAATACCGACTTCCTTGTGAAAAAAATCCAGAAATGCGGGTGCCTTATCAATGGCGATATCCACATCTTGAATCACCGATTCGCTATGAAACCCCAGCAATCGATTGATCCGGTGCGAGAGCTTCCATCTGTTATTCCAGCGCATGATCTTGGTATAAGTAACGGAATTTAGGCGAGATTTACCAGCAAGCGCCCGGACCCAGGAATGCTGCGCGAGCAAGTTTTTTGAGCACCAGAACCAGTCCGTGTCCCAGCGCCAGATGTAATCCAGCGTTGTCAAATAGTCGCTGTCGCGCCGGCGAATCGATTGATAGTAGATATTCTCATACGTGTAGTCGCTGGTGTAGGGCGCTTCGTCGGTAAACCGCCCGATGGTGAGATACATTTCGTCTGGCTCGAAGACCGTGCCGTCGAGGAAATCAATGTCTTCTGCGCAGGCCCGTCTGAGATCATCGAAAAAGGCGTCCGCGCGCTCGTACCTGACATGCTTGAGTTCAACATAGTCTTTGATCGGAATCAGCCTGGCCTTCAGCTTCAAGGCGTAACCGAATGTGCCGTATGAGTTGGGAAAAGCAAAGAACAGGTCCTTGTGCTGGTTGGTCGGCGTGCACACGATGACATTTCCATCGGCAAGCAGGACCTCCATTTCCAGGATGCCTTCGTGGACCAGACCGTATTTGAACGATGAGGACTCGATACCGATGCCGGCGACCGCGCCGCCGATGGTTATCGATTTCAGTTCCGGAACAACCGTCGGCATGACGCCGTGAGGGAGCGTGGCGTTAACGAAATCCTCATAGGTGGTCATGCCTTCCACCTCCGCCCAGAGTTCGTCGGTATCGACTGTCAGAACCTGGTTCAAGCTGCGCACGTCCAGCTTCTGGCTATTATTCTTCGTGCGGTCGCGAAACAGATTCGAGGTAGTTTTTGCAATTTGAATGCCGCGGCCTTGGTGCGCGCGTAATTCGTTTACCAGGCGTTTTTTCTTTTCTTCGTAGTTATTGGCCCTCACGTGTGCTATCTCCTTCGGTCTATGGGCTTGTGGGCGGGTTTCGATGCGAACGGCGCCGATGCATAAGGTGCCGGAGCGAACGGTCGATGTAAAGCGGTGGCCCCACGGGTACCAAGATCAGACGAACCAGGTTCTGTGACTTCGTAGGCTGGCGGCGCCAAACGGCGAATAACGACAGCCGGGCACGGGCGCGCTCGACCAGTGGTGAGACGATACGATTATCCTAACGGGGTAATTCTGGCAGACGGCATGGGGCCGTCCAACGCTGCAACGTCGGAGTCGCTCAAGGACAGCGTAGGCATGCGTTCATCAACGCGTACGAATGCAAATCCGCAGCGGCAACGTTCGGCATCAGTGGGGACTAAAGCCGTGCAGTTGGGGCAATCCTTCACGTCCGCTTGCTGCGGGATCTCGGGCGGTGTGGCAACCGTTGGACCTGCGCTATCTGGCATGTTGACTGGCGCGGCGTCGGGAACGTGTGGCTCGGGCGTGCTCGCGCCATCCGGCGTCGCGACGCCCTGTGGTGACTCGTCGGGCGCGGCCGTTGGTGCGCGCGCGGTGAGCGTCTCGAGCGCAGCCTGCAGTTCATGTTGGGCATGGGTCGCGGGTGCCGAGGCGGGCGTTTGTGCGGACTCGGGGTGTGGCGCGTGAACGGTGCCATTGCGCGGCGTCGCATCGCTCGTGGCGCGGGCTTTGTCAGCCCTGCGCGTTGCCACACCGCCGGCGCGTGCGGCCGTGGCTTGCGGTGTGCGGGGTTGTTCGGCCATGAGCCCCGCAGTCCCTGCGTCTGCCCTTGTAACGGGCGCCGTTTGCTGGGGTTGCGCAGGTCGGGTGCGGTCCGCGGTGTTTCCGCTTGCGAGCGGGACTGGGGTCTCCTTGACTATGTTTGGCTCAGTTGCTTGCGTGGCCGTGCGCGCGGGCTGTGGGTTCGTATCTTGCGGCTTCACCGCCAGGGCCCGTGCCAGGCCCTGGGAACGGGCCATGTCGGCCGGGCATGCTTCGCTCGCGCTCGCGCGTAGCGGATCTACGCGCGGTCGATGGTCGCGTGGCAGTGACGTGCCGGCCTCGTGTGATTTGGATGTCGAATCTGTCACCCCGGTCGGTTCGTTCGCCCTGGCCGTTTGCGGTGTTTTGGGGGATGCTGCGAGCGCAGCGAGATTCGGTTTGTCGGGCGATGGCGCCTCCTCACGCGTGGAATCCGCGCCGGCGCGCTGTGGCTGAGGTGATTTTACTTTGGCGGCTGCTTTCTTCGCCTGTGCGAATCTGAGCGCCTGCGCGAGCTTTTGCGCTTGAACAGCGGCCGCGGCCTTGGCTGCCGCTACCGGGTGCCGCGTTGGCGCGGCTGCATTAGACTTTGCCACCGCGGCCGGATCGGGTCGCGCCGGTGCCGGCATGTAGTTCTCAGCCGTCGCCCGCGGCTCGAGTTTGAGGCTGGCGTCACCCGTCGTGGCGGGCGCTGGCATCGGGGATGCGCTCTTAGGCCTGACTGCGGTCTCCTGGGCCGGCGCTTCCACGCCGGTCTTCGGCGGATTGGGCGTCACCGCGTTGAGCTTGGCCCGCTGTGCCGCAAGCTCGGCCTCTACCTTTGCGGCTGCCAGTTTGGCCTGTTCGGCCTGCACGACCCTGATGCGGTTTCCGGGCTGGGTGGCGGCAATCCTTGCGGCGTCCCGTGCGCTGCTGGCAGCTTGTTCGGCTCTGGCCTTGAGGTATTCTTCGTAAAGTTTCTCCTCTTGAACGGTCTGTGCATGGCCGTCGTCGGCCTCAACGGAATCGTCCATCGCCCCGAACAGGTAACCACAGGCGCAACGAACAGCGTACGCTGCGTTGTCTTTTCCACACTGGGGACAATCTTTGGAGAACATGGTTAAGGTACTGCTCGTATGGGGCCCACTTTAATGCTTGTTTACGCGCCTGTTGCTGCCTTGCTCCCCACACGGGAGCAATTAACATGCCAACGCCTGATACGCGCGGGGCCGCATAACTAGGGGGTCTAGAGGCCCCAGTCGGCGGCGTTTTAGAGGCCGCTTGCGTGCATAATATAGCCGCAAAGGGTCAGCCGTGGGCGCGGATTGTCCAAATTCCGTCGCCGCCGGCTCGCGGCGGGCCGGCTCCGGGGCGGAGGGATGGGGATGCGACGCCCTTGTTCGCCGCCGGTCGAGTATGCGGCGATGGCAGACGGCAGGGCCGGCTCCGGGAGCCGCACAGTCCGATGATTCCGCGTTGCCTATGCACCGCGCCCAGGCCGCTGAAAATAGTTCTTCAGCCGCCTGCTAGCCTGCATTTCTCACCGGGTATCGTCGCGAGGGCGCGGAGATGCCCGTGGCTACAAGGCGCGCGAGCGAAAAGGCGCGCAGGCGTACTTGATCGTACGTTGAGCACCTTTTCCGAGCGCAAGGCCGTCGACGCGGGCACGAGTCCAGGGAAGGACGACTGCAGGAACGCAGGACGACTGCAGGGATGCAGGACGACTGCAGGGATGCAGGAGCTAGAGCAACGCAGG
>VRUB01000287.1 GCA_019456345.1 Nitrospira sp.
GGCGCTCCGCCGTTTGATTTTGCAGGGGGCCTCGACGGCCGATTTGCAGGACCAGGCGGTCGAAGATGGTATGCTGACGCTCCGTATGGACGGCATCATGAAGCTCCGCAAGGGTGTCACGACGCTCGAAGAAGTGGTCAAAGAAACAGCAGCCTGACGAGAGGAACGGAATGACAGAAGCAGCGGCAGCGCCGGCCCAGCAGGAGAAGCGACTCAATCTCCGATCTCTTCTCGAGGAGATGATCCAGCGGAACGCTTCGGATCTGCACATCACGGCGGGCGAATGTCCGAAACTCCGCATCGACGGTGACATCATACCGTCTTCGGAATACCAAACGCCGCTCTCGCCCAAGGAGACGATGCAGATAGCGTACTCCGTGTTGACCGAAGATCAAAAGAAGCGGTTCGAGCTCGACGACGAACTCGATTTTTCGTTCGGTATCCAGGATCTCTCGCGCTTTCGTGGTAATTGCTTCAAGCAGCGTGGCTGTACCGCGGTCGTCATCCGGCAGATTCCGATTCAGATCAAGACGTTCGAAGATCTCGGACTTGCGCCGGTGATGGCGGAGCTTGCCAAGCGGCCGCGTGGTTTGGTGTTGGTGACGGGACCGACGGGCTCGGGTAAATCGACTACGCTTGCCGCGATGATCGATCGGATCAATCGCGAGCGACGCGGGCATATCATCACCGTGGAAGATCCGATCGAGTTCGTGCACCGGCACCAAAGTTGCATCATCAACCAACGCGAGATCGGCACGGACACGAAGTCGTTCGCCACGGCGTTGAAATACGCACTTCGGCAAGATCCGGACGTCGTCCTTATCGGGGAGATGCGGGATCTCGAGACGATCCAGGCCGCCGTCACCATTGCTGAAACGGGACACTTGGTGTTCGCCACGTTGCACACCAACTCGGCCGCGGAAACCATCAACCGTATCATCGATGTCTTCCCAGCTCACCAGCAATCACAGATTCGTGCTCAGCTGGCCTTCACGTTGGAGGGAGTGATCACGCAGATCTTGCTTCAGAAAGCTGCAGGAATGGGACGGGTGATGGCGACGGAGATCATGATTTGCACGTCCGCAATCCGGGCCCTCATTCGTGACGACAAGGTCCACCAAATCATGTCACACATGCAGGCAGGCAAGAAATATGGCATGCTGACACTGACAGACGCACTGTACACCCTATACATGCAGCGCGAGATAACCATGGAAGAGGCGCTGCGCGTGGCGCCGGATCAGAACGAGTTTCTACGCGCAATCGGGGAGCCGGTACCGGGAGATCCGGAATCGAGCCGACGCTAGAGAGGTAGGAGAGTACTATGCCTGTGTTTGAGTACACTGCCCAGACCGCGACTGGTGAAGAGCGGACGGCGACCATCGACCTTCCGAGTAAGGACGAGGTCATTGCGCATCTTCGTCAAAAGCGGATGCGGGTCGTCCGGGTGCGCGAGGCCAAGAAGGCGAAGCGGATGGCCAAAGTGCCGACCCGAGACATCGTGATCTTTACCCGTCAGTTCGCCACGATGATCAACGCCGGTCTGCCGCTCGTGCAAGCGCTGGATATTCTTGCGCGCCAGTCCGACAACAAGACGCTGGCGGAAGTGACCAAGCAGGTGGTCTATGATGTGGAGTCCGGTAATACGCTGGCAGATGCCCTGTCGAAGCACAAGAACGCGTTTAGCGATCTCTTCGTCAACATGGTTGCCGCAGGTGAGGCCGGAGGTATCCTGGACACGATCTTGTTGCGGCTCGCGGTTTTCTTGGAGAAAAACGATTCGATCATCCGCAAGGTGAAAGGTGCCATGATCTACCCGGCCGTGATTTTCTCGGTCGCGGGGATTGCGATTGTCATCCTGCTGATTTTCGTCATTCCTACATTCCAGGTCATGTTCGCCTCGGTAA
>VRUB01000079.1 GCA_019456345.1 Nitrospira sp.
CGCGTGACCGTGATCGAAAGCTTTGTCTCTCTAGGCCAGGCGTGTTATTTCACCAACACGATCACCGAAGTTGCCGTGGCCGACAACGCCACTGTCGAACACTACAAGCTCGGGCTGGAAAGCCCGAAGGCGTTTCATATAGGCGGCCTGTACGTCCGGCAGGATGCGAACTCCTTGTTCACTTCCCACAACATCACTCTCGGCGGAGTCCTGGTGCGCAATACGATCCATAGCTCCTTCGCAGCCGAGGGCGGCACGTGCATCCTCAATGGCCTCTACGCAGTCAGTGGACGCCAGCATGTAGACAATCATACTCTTCTCGATCATGCGCAGCCCCGCTGCACGAGCCGTGAGCTCTACAAGGGTGTGCTCGATGGTCGCGCCCGCGCCGTGTTCAGTGGGCGCGTCGTTGTTCGCCAGGATGCCCAGCACACCGATGCAAAACAGGAGAACAAGAACCTGTTGCTTTCGCGAGATGCCGAGGTCGACACCAAGCCACAGCTCGAGATCTACGCCGACGACGTAAAGTGCGCACACGGAGCTACCGTGGGTCAGTTGGACCGGGACGCGATCTATTACCTGCGTTCCCGTGGAGTCGATGAGGAGACGGCCCGTAGCGTTCTGACCTACGCCTTCGCCAATGACATTCTAGGCCGAATCGAGATTCCGTCCGTACGGTCTTACGTCGAAAGCATGCTTGCCGCACGGCTGCTACATGGCCGGCGAATCGAGGGGCTCATATGAGTACGGTCGAGCACTCCATCGCAACAACTAACGTAAGCGCTTTTGACGTCAACAAGATTCGTGGCGATTTTCCGGCGTTGCATCAGGAGATCCATGGCCACCCGTTGATCTATTTGGATACCGGAGCAACGGCACAGAAACCCCAGGCGGTTATCGACGCGCTGAGCCACTTTTATGCTCACGATTATGCAAATGTGCACCGGGCGGTGCATACGCTGGGCGAGCGCGCCACTCAGGCGTACGAGGGCGCACGTGAAAAGATGAGAAAGTTTATTCATGCAGCCAGCACGCGCGAGATAGTCTTTGTCCGGGGCACCACTGAGGCCATTAATCTTGTGGCGCAGAGCTTTGCACGACCAGCATTGCGCGCAGGCGATGAGATTATCCTCACCCAGATGGAGCATCATTCGAACATCGTCCCGTGGCAGCTCGTATGCGAGCAGACCGGCGCGGTGCTGCGGGTTGTCCCCGTTAACGATGACGGCGAGCTCGTGATCGAGGAGCTCGAAAAGCTGATTAGCCCGCGTACCCGGCTCCTGACGCTGGTACATCTTTCCAACGCCCTCGGCACGATTAATCCGGTGCGACGTATCATTGCGGCCGCCCATGCTGCCAACGTGCCGGTACTGCTGGACGGTGCGCAGGCAGCGCCGCACCTGGGCGTTGATGTGCAAGATCTCGATTGCGACTTCTATGCGTTCTCCGGTCATAAGCTGTATGGGCCCAGCGGGATCGGGGTGCTGTATGCCAAGGAGACGCTACTAGACGCGATGCCGCCGTATCACGGCGGCGGCGAGATGATTCGCTACGTGAGCTTTGACAAGACCGAATATAACGAGCTTCCCTACAAGTTTGAAGCTGGTACTCCAAACATTGCCGGCGCAGTAGGTCTCGGTGCCGCCATCGATTATTTGACCGGCGTAGGCATCGCGGAGATCGCCGCCTACGAGAGCGATCTGCTCCACTACGCGACCAAGGCCGCGGGTGGCATACCGGGTTTGCGCTTGATCGGTACGGCTCGTGACAAGGCCAGCATCTTGTCCTTCGAGCTCGAAGGCGTGCATCCACATGATATCGGGACTATCCTGGACCGTCAGGGAATCGCCGTTCGGGCAGGCCATCATTGTGCCATGCCGATCATGCGCCGTTTTGGCGTGCCGGCGACGACGCGTGCATCGTTTGGCATGTACAATACGCGCACAGAGATCGATGCTCTGATTTCTGGAATTCAAAAGGCTAAGGAGTTGTTTCGCTGATGTCCGACCTTCGCGACCTCTACGAGGAAGTCATTCTCGACCATAACCGCAGCCCGCGAAATTTCCAAAAAAAACCGCAGGGTGCTAACCGCCACGCATACGGATTTAATCCGCTTTGTGGTGATGAGTTTACGGTCCACCTCGTAGTGGAAGACGGTATTGTCAAAGACGTCGGCTTCGAGGGCGCGGGCTGCGCCATCTCTACCGCCTCCGCTTCGATGATGACCCAGGCCATAAAGGGCAAGACCGAGGAAGAGGTACACGCGTTGTTCCGGAAAGTACACGATCTGTTGATCCATGACGGGCACGGTGAGCCGCCCGATATCGGCAAGCTGCGGGTGCTGGCAGGCGTGCACGCGTACCCCAACCGCGTAAAATGCGCAACCTTGGCCTGGCATACGCTAAACGCCGCCCTTGAAAACACACAACACGAAACGGTCACGACGGAGTAACCAGTTGAAACCAAGCAGCAACGAGCAACCAAACATGGGCACTGCAGAAATAAATTCAGAGAACCTGGAACAGCCAACCCTAGAAGAGCGAGTGATGGAAGCGCTGCGTGGGGTCTACGACCCCGAGATCCCAGTCAACATCTATGACCTGGGTTTGATCTACAATGTTGAGATCGATGCAGCCGGCGTGGTCAACATCCGGATGACCCTCACGGCGCCGGGCTGTCCGGTGGCCCAAACTTTTCCTGGCGTGGTGGAATGTGCGGTCAAGTGCGTCCCCGCCGTAGCCGATGCCCATGTGGAGCTCGTGTGGGATCCACCCTGGACGCAGGACAGAATGTCCGAAGCGGCGCGCCTACAACTCGGGTTAATTTAAATCCAGGTACAAGATCTGAGTGCAGATACAAGATTCAAGGATACAAGATCCAAGTAAAACCCAATGGCGCTGGCGCGCCTTAAGTGAGACTATCGTTGCCTCTCCTGTCTTGTCCCCCCGATGGCACGTCTTCTTGTATCTGTTCGTCTTAACCTTTTCTGAATCTATTCGCTTGTATCTTGTATCTGTAGTTGTCTTGTATCCGTAACGCGGAGCTGAACCAGTGTCAGATTGGATTGAAGTGGCCGCGGTGGATGAGTTTCCTGCCGGCACCTCGCGCGTTGTCGACGTCGACGGCGCTATTGTTGCCGTTTTCAATCTCGATGGTGAGTACTACGCGATCGAGGATATCTGCACCCATGACGGTGGCGAGCTGGCCAGTGGCGACCGAGAGGGTGAAGAAATCGTATGCCCCCGCCATGGCGCACGCTTCAATATCAGGACCGGTGAGGTTACGGCACCGCCCGCGTACGAAGCTGTTGCCACCTTTCCCGTGCGCGTGCACGCAGGCAAGATCCAGGTACGCGACGACCGCTGGGATTAGGCTAACGCGCCATATCACGCTGCCGAGGTGGTCACGTGCGCAACAGCAGCGTTACCTTTCCATAATGGTGCAACCACGATATTCAGACACGCGTGGGCCGCGCGCAGTGCTGCCTCCGCCTGCTGTGGGGTAGAGGCGCGGGCAAAAATAAACCCGAGATAACCCGAGCCTTCGGGCCAGCGAACAAGCTCGTAGCCCTCGCGAATCTGGATCATCACCTCTTCGATGTCAGGCACCCGTTCCGCGGCCATGACCCCTTCCACGCGCCGAAGGATGCCCGCCTGCGGGATCGGAATCATCAGCACACCGGCGCCCCCTTTGCGGGTGTCGGCGGCTAAGGGTTCGGACAGGGCCTGCGCGAGGATCAGCTCCTCGAGTGTGTAACCGGTGCCGAAACGTAACAGCCGACCGCACAGGCCACCGATGCTGCGGGCGGCAACCTCGATGATCCATACACCCGTATCATTGATGCGACATTCCGCATGAATCGGCCCCTCGCGCAGCCCATAGGCCTGGCATGCGCGCTCGACCTGCTCCCGGACCTGCGCCTGTATTTCGCGATCGAGTCGGGACGGCGTCACATAATACGTCTCCTCGAAATACGGGCCATCCAGCGGATCAGGTTTATCAAAAATACTGAGAACGGCCAGGTCCCCGCCACTCAGCATTCCCTCGACGGCGACCTCGACACCCGGTACAAAGTCCTCCACCAGAATATGGTCACGCTCGGCCACCTGCTCTTTTACCAGCAATCGCTCGATGCGTGCACACGCACGCGAGAACGTCTCAAGGTCATCCGCCCGGATTACGCCGCGGCTGGCGGAAAGCGACAGTGGTTTCAACACACAGGGGAATCGCACGTTCCGCGCCTGCTCGATGAGCGGCTGGCGCAAATCGATGCGGCGGTGGTCAGGGACGAGTAGACCCTTTTGTCTCAAGCAGCTGCGCGCCAAATCCTTGCGCCGGGCCAGGCGTACCGACTCTGGCGGATTGTGGGAAAGGCCCAGGCGGCGGGCCGCCAGCGCCGCAAGCTCGGTGGTAGAATCGTCAGTGCCGATAATCGCAGAAAATGGCCGCGCCCTCGCCTCCGTGAGTATGGCCGCCAGCGCCTTCGCCGTGTCCTGCAAATCGAGATGCAGACCCTCCGCGTACGCGCTCACGACAGAATACTTGCCTTGGGATGCGATCAGCACCTCCACGCCCAGCTTGTGCGCGGCGTGCAGAAAAGGGGCAGTACGGTAGCTGCTGTGTGGCGCGATAACGAGGATGCGATCGCGGTCGCTCGTCGCGTTTGTCATTCGCGCGCTCGCCGCGAACGGTACTGTCCTGCGCGTGGCGTTGCTCACCTTACTACCACGCGGTGCGATCTCGTGAGGCGGGGAATCAAACGCGCGGTGGGCTAAAAGCCGCCGCCGCCGCCGCATCCACCACACGTACCGCTGCCCCCGACAGCTTGGAACACGTTATTAAATATGAAGCTGTCGTCGGAAAAATCGATCTCGCAGCCGCGCAGGTAGTTCAAGGCCACGGCATCGACTACGACTTTGCAGCCGTCTTGCTCCAGCGTGCTGTCGTACTTGGTGACGTCGTCGGCGTAGGTCATCGAATACGTCATCCCACCGCAGCCCCCGCCTGCCACGAAGAAGCGGATCGCCTTAAACTGGTCGTCGGCGCTCGCCAGCAACTCGACCATTTTAGCGCTCGCTGCAGGAGTCAATTGAATGTCGCCCTCAGCGACCTGGGTCGAAAAGGCAACGCTTGCTGTTTCACTCATGTTAGGACTCCTATGCCAGGCGGGGTGTGTTACCCTTGCCTACCGTATAATTGACTGATGTGCTCGGTATTTTACCATTCGCTGCACGGCAATTGAAACAGACTCGGCTCATGCAGGTGTGGCGCCCATCTGAGCATTGGGGATGAAACACCGGCCACAACCATAGCAAAGGTAGGTGAAATGGCACGTACAGTCTATTGTCAGTTCCTGAAGAAAGAGGCGGAAGGCTTCGATCAGCCGCCGCACCCCGGTCCGTTGGGTCAGCGTATATACGAGAATGTTTCCCGGGAAGGCTGGAAACAATGGCTGGAGCGTTTGACCACGATTATCAATGAGAATCGACTCAGCACCGCCGATCCGCAAAGTATCGAGTTGATCGAACAACATATGGTCGGGTTTTTGTTCGGCGAAGGTGATTTGGGAAAGTTACCCCCGGGTTTTTCCCCGGGCGGAGCGAAGAAGTAAGCGTCGCGGTAAAACGCGTTCCTGGCGTTTGCCGGCCATCAATCAAAATGCGCTCACAGCGCTTGCGTGTAGTGAACTCGCCGTTGGGGGCAAGCGGGATGGGCGTAAAGCGGGAGGTGTGGAACAATGAAATTGGTAGCGGCGGTTATTAAACCATTTAAGCTGGACGATGTGCGCACCGCGCTGTCCGAGATCGGCGTACAGGGTATGACCGTGGCCGAGGTTAAAGGCTTCGGTCGACAAAAAGGTCACACCGAACTTTATCGCGGTGCGGAATACGTTGTGGACTTCCTGCCAAAAGTGAAGATTGAGGTCGCCGTCGATGACAACATGCTCGACCAGGTGGTCGAGGCTATCGTAAGCTCAGCCAAGACGGGCAAGATTGGTGACGGCAAAATCTTTGTCTACGACCTCGCCCAGGCCATACGCATTCGCACCGGTGAAACCGGCCCGGACGCGCTTTAACGCGCCTCGGGGGAGCGAATTGCCGGGGCTTCGCTCACCGGCATGTCCGTCGCTATCCTCGAAGGAGCCGAACTCGCTGAGGAGATCGCGATAGGCCAGCAGGCCGGAATACAGATCGTTGGCGTGATCGCGACGATGGCCTGGTGCGCCGCCGCGAGCTTTGTTATCTTCGCGGCGCTCGACACCGTTACCGGATTGCGCGTGAGCGAAGAACAAGAAATGCAGAGGCTGGATAGCGTCATGCACGAGCACCGTGGTTACAAATTCTAGCAACACTGTGCTGTTGCATGGTCACGGGCACTTCGGGTGCCCGTTTTTGTGGGCGCCGGATTGAGTAAGCGCGAGTGTGGAGCTCAACCCTGTAAGGGGCAAGACAATCTGTAACGGCACGAAACCGGTGACCAGCCCAGCCTCAAGATCGAACAGTGAACACCCGTATGCACTGCTGCCCGGACCACCACCCGCCGCCCGACCCGTGCCTGCAGGCATCGCTGGTTTCGGCTTGGTTGAGCCCATCTCGACGGCATTTTTCTACTTTCCTACTATTGCTGCTGCTCACGCTTTGCCTGCCTGCCGCTGCGCAGGAGGTAGATACGATGCAGGCGCAGCACGTGATCGTTATCAGCATAGACGGGTTGCGCCCCGACGCCATTGCGCGAGCGCACGCGGCTCACCTGCAAGAACTCATTGGCCAAGGCTCCTATTATCCCGAGGCGCAGACGGTACGACCTTCGGAGACGGTGCCCGCTCAGGTGTCGATGATCACCGGGCTCGACCCCAAGGCCCACCAGGTAATCTGGAACCGCTATCGCCGTGGTTACTACACCGGCACGACGATCTTCTCGGTAGCCAAAAAGGCCGGCTTGAGCACGGCCTTGCTTTTCGCCAAGAAAAAACTGAACTACCTGGTTAACCCGAACCATATCGACTTCGTCTACGGGAAACGCCCCCCGCCCTACCGCCCCATGGATACTACCGCCGCGGGGCTGGCCGCGGCCTTCGCCCGCGCCTGGCAAGCCCATACCTATGCGTTGGTCCTGGTGCATATTCGCGAACCGGATAGTGCAGGGCATCGTTACGGCTGGATGAGCCGCCCCTATCTGAGCGCCGTGGAAGAAGCCGATCGCGCCATAGGTTTCATCGTGTCTGCGCTGCGGCGCAGCGGTACCTGGGACAAGACAGCACTGATCATTACCGCCGATCACGGGGGGCGCGGCCTACGCCATGCCCAACCCCATCGCGAGAACCTGACGATTCCCTGGATCACCGTGGGCCCCGGCATACCGGCAGGTTTACGCCTCCAGCGGGCAATATCCATCTACGACACGGCTCCGACCGCGCTCGCGTTCCTTGGCCTGTCGATGCCTGGCGACGTTGACGGCACGGTTGTCACGGAGGTGGTACAAAAGTCTCACCGTCTCCGCGCGCCCTAGCCTGCATTTCTCGCCAGCTATCTACTCGATCGCTGTTCCCGACGCGATCCTACCTCCCACATCCATGTGGTCGTGCGACCGCGTATCTGGGTCGCTGTTCCCGACGCGACTCTACCTCGGCAACTGCTCCCTGCGTTGCCCTACCTCCTGCATCCATGCAGTCGTCCTCCATCCCTGGAGTCGTGCCCACAGCGCGCTCGGTAGTGTGCTCAACGTAGTACACACTACGCCTGCGCGCATTTTCTCTCGCGCGCCTTGTAGCCACGGGCATCTCCGCGCCCTCGCGACGATACCCGGTGAGAAATGCAGGCTGGCACTCACGCTGCGGGCGTGACGGTGCGCCCCGGTGCCGCTGCCGGTAAAGCCCTATATTGCCTGCGTGAATGGCGCAGCAGACCATGGGCGCCGCTTGCGTTGCTTGCGCCCTGTCTTGTATCTTCCATGTTGCACTTCAGGTGTCCCGAGGGTATTCGGCCCGAGGGATTAAACGGGAAGCCGGTGCGTCCCACGGCATTCACACCGCAGTGCGCCACGCACGCAGTAGTCACGACCACTCTGCGTTCGCTGCGCGCCCAGCGGACCATGCAAATGCCTGGGGCTATTCCGGTGCTGCCCCCGCAACGGTGATCGAGTTGCGGCGGATTATCTTGCCACTGCGTATGCACGCGGGAAGGCGATCCGCCCCGGTGGCCATTGAATCGACGTTGAGCGCAACTTGCGCTGTTACAAAAGCAAGGTCGATTCAGTAACTGCCTACTCGTAAGCCCGGAGACCGGCCTGAAGCGGCACGACCACGGTGTTGCGGCGGGCGACTCGAGCATCACACCCCGGGTACGCTTTCAAGCACTGATCCCTCCGCCCACCGTTTCACGCTACTGCGCGGGTGTGCGCATCGTGCGGAGGAAGAACCATGAATAAACTGCCTGCCGGGCTTGCCACGATCGTGGCGGCGCACATGTTCTTGCAAACAGCACATGCACAATATCAGGACGAGACCAGCGAAGAAGATGCGGTCGTCGTAACGGCGACCCGGACTGCGCAGACTGTGGACGAGTCGCTGGCCTCGGCGACCGTTATCACGCGCGAGGACATCGAGAACAGCAAGGCGCTGAGCGTGCCGGAGCTTGTCCGCGGGCTCACCGGCCTCGACGTCACCACGCAAGGCGGGTTCGGAAAACTCTCCTCGTTTTTTCTGCGCGGCACGAATTCCACCCAGGTGCTGGTGCTGATCGACGGGCTCAAGTGGGGCTCGGCGACAGCGGGCGCGACCTCGTGGGAGTTTCTGCCGTTGTCGGAGATCGAGCGCATCGAGATTGTACGCGGACCCCGCTCCAGTCTCTATGGCTCGGAGGCGATCGGCGGCGTCATTCAGATCTTCACCCGCACCGGCAAGGGGCCGCCAACGGGTCGTGTCGAGGTCAGCGCGGGCACCGAAGACACGCGCAACGCCGCGGCCGGCATATCCGGCGGCGGCAAGAAAAACTGGTACAATATCAGCGTCAGCCGTTTTCGCACAGAAGGCATCGATGCCCGTCAACCGACGCTTCAGTTCGGTTTCTTGCTCCTGGATGAGCCCGACCTTGACGGCTACGAGAACAATGCCTTCAGTGCGCGCTATGGCCATCGCTTCACGCGCGCCGGCCAGATCGAAGTTTTTGCGACGCAATCGGAGGGCAACACGCAGTTTGATTCCAACGGGGGCAACGAAGACGACTTCAAGATCGGGGCCGCAGGCGCAAAGTACAGTTATCAGCCCGTGCCGCGATGGAACCTGATACTCGAAGGCGGAAGCACACGCGACGACCGAACTACTTTTCGTGCCGACGGCAGTGTCCCGGAGAGCCGGTTCAACACGGAGATCCAGACATTCACCTGGCAGAATGATCTGAGCTTTGGCGCCAGCAACCTGGTCACACTCGGGGCGGACTATCGCGACGAGAAGATCGACAGCAACACTGCCTTCAATCAGACGTCGCGCAACAACACGGCCGTATTCGGGCAGTATCAGGGAAAATTCGCTCGCAACGATCTCCTGGTGGGATTGCGGCGGGACGATAACGAGCAGTTCGGCGGCGAGACCACTGGCAATATCGGCTGGGGCTATTCGATGCAAAACCAGATGCGGGTGGTGGCCTCTTATGGTACGGGCTTCCGCGCACCTACGTTCAATGACCTGTTCTTTCCGGATTTTTTCGGATTCCCGACGAGCAACCCTAATCTCCAGCCCGAGCGCTCGAAAAGCGCCGAGGCCGGCGTGCGCGGAATGCTGCCGGGTGGTCGCTGGGACGTTCGCGTTTATCGCACCGAGATCGACAACTTAATCGTCCTGGACCAGAACTTCATTCCGCAGAATCTGAGCAGCGCCACCATCGAGGGTATGGAGGCCGAGATCTCGGCCGTGATCGCAAGCTGGATCGCACGAGTGGGGCTGTCTTACGTCAATCCACGCAACGATGTCACCGGTAATGTGTTGCCGCGGCGATCCAAGAAATGGCTCAGATTCGACCTCTCGCGCAGCTTCGGCAGCAAGACCCACTTACTTTTCACGTTGATCGCGCAGGGCCCGCGTTTCGACGATGCCGCTAACACCATTGAGGTACCGGGCTACGGGCTTGTCAACGTGGCGGTGAGACACAAGATCTCGAAAAGCTGGGAGCTGGGAGGCCGCATTAACAATCTGTTCGACAAGCAGTATCAAACCGTTGATACGTTCAACGAGCTCGGACGAAATGTCCTTGTTACGGTCGCTTACCGGCCAAAGTTGCCGGGCGCCTCACCCGAATAACCGTGAGCAGAAATAAGCTAGTCTTGTTTTTGTTGATCTCCGCAGTTGCGCACGTAGCGGCGTTGGCGCCGTGGTCCGCGCGTTCGGTTCCCAAGTTTCGCGCGACGGTTATCCTGTCGGTCGGCTTCGCCGCGAAGACGCCGGCTGTCGCGGCGGCCACTGCCACGACAGCCAAGCCAGCGAACCACAAGACGGTGCGCAAGTCCTCCGAAGCCAAGAGACCGCAGGCGAAACGGCGCCCGCCCACCAAAGTTGCGAAACACGGTGCACGCCGAATACCCACGACGCGTGTCAAGAAGGCGGCAAACCAAACTGCAAAGGCGTCTAAACCGCGACAAAAACGCACCGGCAGAAACGTGACGAGCGTGAAGAAAGCCCTGGCGGCGAGTCCGGCCACACGGCCCTCGCAGCGGCCCAGCGACCAGGCGGCCAAGCTCGCGCAGCAGCATATCAAGGCTACGCTCAAACTCCGCGTCCCGGTTGCGACGCAGCCCTCGCAAGCGAGGCGGGGACCCGTACCGGATGACACGCCGGCACCGGGCACCCGGTTTGCACTAGCGAACCGCGCTCCCCTGACGATGACGGCGGCTGCGGTTCCGGGCCTCGCACCGGTTACCCACCCGCTTGATCACGTGGCCCGCGTGGCGAGGGCAGCGGATGCTCGCGAGACCGCAAGGGCACGGATCCACGGTCGATTGCGAACCGACTTGTCGCGTTACTTCTCCTATCCCGCCATTGCACGGCAGCGCGGCTGGCAGGGGCACGTGCGGGTCGAGTTTACGGTCGAACCGGACGGGCGCCTGACTCATCTCCGCATTGCGCGCAGCTCCGGCTACGCTGTATT
>VRUB01000288.1:0-233 GCA_019456345.1 Nitrospira sp.
TAACTGAGACTGCGCGATGGCAGCCCCGTTCATACTCTCGGCGACGGCTAGGTGATCGGCTCCCAACGTGTGCTCGCGGATCTGTCTGGATGCGACGAAGAGCGACTCGGCTTCGACGTACTGTGACTGCCTATATGCGATCATTCCGAGATCGAACATGCTCTCAGCGACGTCCGCGTGTTCCTCCCCGAACACTGACGTGCGGGTGTCGAGCGCCCGCTGATGGAGCGAGC
>VRUB01000288.1:243-1894 GCA_019456345.1 Nitrospira sp.
GGGCGACGTCATACAATCCGAGCTGTCCGTACACGCGGCCAATCGTGGCCTGCATACGCGCCTGAATGGCGGGCTGGTCGGCGAGGTCCTCGCGGATGCTCTCCGCGCCGCGGTCGAGGATCTCCCTGGCCGTGACCGTATTGCCGAGAGCCTCTCCCGGATCGGACACCTCGAATAATCCTACCAGGAATTCCGAAACCTGCGCGGCAGTTTCCGCCTCCAGATTCGCACGATCGCGCTCACGAGCGATCCTGGCAGCCTGGAGCGTCATCGCTACTGCAACCCCGACGACTAGCAGTAGGAGGGTCGCGGCAAAACCGACCCCAGCCTTGTGGCGCCTAGCAAACTTGCCGATCCAATAGGCAGCACTCGGTGCCCTGGCCAGAACAGGCTCGTGGTTCAAGTGGCGCCGAAGGTCCATCGCCAACCCGTTCGCCGTCTCGTACCGCCGCGTGCGGTCCTTCTCCATCGCCTTCATCACGATCCAATCGAGATCCCCGCGCAACTCCTTGCGCAGTCCTGTCGGATTCGTGGTCCGCAGGTACGCGACCGCCTTTTGCGCCCCACCTAGACCGCTCAACCTGGCACTCGGTGTAGGCGTATCCGTCTCTCGTAACACCAGTTGCGCCATGAACCCTTGCAGTCCTATCTCCTCAGGATCCACGGGCAACCGCCCCACCAATAGCTCGTACAGCATCACGCCGAGGGAGTAGACGTCGGTGCGCGTGTCCACGTCCAACCCCGACATCTCCGCCTGTTCCGGACTCATGTAGGCCGGTGTCCCCATTGCCACTCCGTAGGCCGTCACGAGGGTCTTCTCGGTGAGCCGCTGCCCAATTGCCTTCGCTATTCCGAAGTCGATGATCTTGGGTGAAGGAGTGCCCTCTCGGATGGTCACCAAGACGTTCGACGGCTTGAGATCCCGGTGAATGACTCCTTTCTGGTGCGCGTGCTGCACCGCCTGGCAAATAGGGATAAACAACTCAAGCCGAGCCTTGGTAGAGAGCTTGTTCGTGTCGCAGTATTCGGTGAGTGGAACTCCCTTCACTCGTTCCATCACGAAGTACGGGCGGCCGGTCTCACTCGCGCCGGCGTCCAAGACCTTGGCGATGTTGGGGTGGTCCATGACGGCTAGCGCCTGGCGCTCGGCCTCGAAGCGGGCGACGACCTCCTTCGTGTCCATGCCCACTTTCATCATCTTGAGTGCGACGCGGCGCTGCACCGGCGCAGTCTGCTCGGCATCGTAGACGACTCCCATGCCGCCTTCGCCGATCACCTGGAGGATCTTGTATGGGCCGATCCGCTCAGGATGCTCGAAGACTTCAGCGGCCGAGTCTTCGCCGGTGCGGATCGTGGGATCGTTCGATGGGTCAGGCGTCATGGAGGGCTCGGGCGTTGTGATCCGATGGTGCCAACCTACTGGTTAGCCAGAGGGTTGACCAGAGTCGTGGCTCAGAGCCTCCGAGGGCATCGGGGAGCGCCAGCGGAGGGCTCTAGTTGCAAACCATTTGCAAACCAACAGGAAGGGACAGGACCACCCCGCGAGTGAGTGTCCCGGATTTGTCCCGGTACGCTTCCGCACCCAGCGTGCACGGGGGGTTGGTGGGCGGTCAGCGGGGCGGGTCTACTTCCGTGTCTTTGTGCGACTTAG
>VRUB01000080.1 GCA_019456345.1 Nitrospira sp.
CTTTGGGAACTTTGGCCGAAACCAAAGTTCCTCGTCTGCCGGGACGAGACCCGGCTAATATAACCGCCGGTAGGCGACGTAGCTAGCTGGCCTGTTCTGCGAGCGCACCGGTGGGCACGGGTTGCGCACCTTGTAGACGCTCGTAGATCTCTCGCTCCAGTGACGCCAGTTGCTCCGGGTCGGAAACGGGTCGCCGCTCCAGGTCGGTGATAAAAAAGATATCCTCGGCACGCTCACCATAGGTCGAGACCTTGGCAGTCACCAGGTTGATCCTGTTGTGTTGCAGTGCCAGTGCGACCTGGTAGAGCAGGCCCGGGCGGTCCTGGGCGACGACCTCCATGATGGTTTGCTGTTTGTTTACCGAGGGACTGAAGCGGACTCGGGTCTCGATCGGGAAATGTCGAAGTTGCCGCGGTAGGTGGGTCGAGCGCGCATCGCGCCCGGCGCGCGGGTTCAACAGCTGTGCGCGCATGGCATCCTGCAGCTCTGCCAGTGTCTTGGGGTCGCTCACGGCCTCGCCGGCGGCATCGAGCACGACGAAAGTGTTGAGCGCAAAACCATTGCGAGTGGTATGAATGCGCGCATCCACGATCGACAGGTTAACGCAGTCAAATCCGCCGGTTTGAATCGCGAACAGGTACTCACGGTCCGGCGTATAGATCAGAAACTCGCTACCGTCTATCTCCGGGTTGTAGCGCGTAGCCACGATGGGAAACTCGGCGGCGGAGGCGCTGGCGATCGTGCCTGCATGCCAGGCGAGGCTCTCGGAATCGTAGCGCAGGAAATAACCCGTATCCAGCTGCTGCCAGTAGTTCTCGATCAAGGCCCGCGAGAAGCCTTTGGCCTTCAGCATTGCCAGTGCTTCGTTGCGTAAATCGGTGATCTGCGATTCAAGATCGAGCGGTGTAGCCAGACCACGGTCAAGGACCCGCGTAGTCGCGGCGTACAGATCGGACAGCAACCGACCCTTCCACGCATTCCAGACCTTCGGGCTGGTACCGCGGATGTCGGCCATCGTTAACAGGTACAGATTATCCAGCCGCTCCTGATTGCCGACATTGCGGGCGAACTCGAGCAGCACGTCAGGGTCATGGATATCCTGGCGCTGCGCAGTCCATGACATGAGCAGATGATGCCGGACCAGCCAGCACACCAGGTGCGTGTCGTAATCGCTCAGGCCATGCAGCTTGCAGAAGGCCTGCACGATCCTCTCGCCGACCGCCGAATGGTCGGCGCCACGACCTTTGCCGATGTCATGGAACAACGCAGCGAGGTAGAGACGCTCGGGTTTAACCACGTGCTGGATGATGGCGCTCGCAAGCGGAAACTCGTGATGATACTGCGGAACCGTTAGCCGCCTGACGTTGCGCACGACAAATAGTAAATGCTCGTCAACCGTGTAGACATGAAACAGGTCATGCTGCATCTGACCGACGATCTTGCCGAATGCGGGAATGTATGCACCCAGAACTCCATAAGCATTCATGCGTCTTAGCGCGTGGGTAATCCCCTGCGGCTGGCGCATGATTTCCATAAAGAGACTACGGCAGCCAAGGTCCTTACGAAAGGCACGATCGATGCGTTGCAGGTTCGAGCGTAACAGGCGAATGGTGTGTGCCCGTACCCCTTTGAGGTCAGGATGTTGCTGCAGTATCAAGAACATTTCCAATAATGCATAAGGTGCACGCTCGAACACACGCTCGTGCGTTACCTCGATGAAATTATTGTGTGAGCGAAAGCGTCGATTGATGGGTCTGATTTTCGGTTTACCGCGTGCGAGAATGGCTTCCTGGAAGTGCTGCAACAAGATCTCATTGAGCAACGAGAGCTCCTTGACTGTGCGATAGTAACGTTTCATAAACTGCTCTACCGCCAGGTTTCCACGATTGCCCTCATAACCTAGTTGCTGGGCGAGCGCGCGTTGGTGGTCAAACAGCAGCCGGTCTTCGCGCCGTCCGGAGAGGTAATGCAAACCGTTGCGCACCTGCCAGAGAAAATTTCTGCCACGTAGTAGCGTTCGATATTCCTCCTCGCGGAGGAAACGGCGGGCAACCAGATCATGAAGCGAGCTCGTAGCGAATTGACGTTGGGTTACCCACGCGATCATTTGTATGTCACGAAGGCCACCAGGGCCTTCTTTGACGTTTGGCTCAAGCTTGTAAGCCGTATCGTCAAAGCGATGATGACGTTCAATCTGCTCCTGCCATTTAGCCGCGAAGAATTTTCTGCTCGGCCATAATTTTGACGGGGCTGTGATTGCCTGCATGCGTTGCAATAACTTCGGGTCGCCATCGAGCAGGCGGGCTTCCATGAGATTTGTGGTAACCGTGATATCTTTCTTGGCCAACTGCGCGCAGTCTTTCAGGGAGCGCACACTGTGGCCAACGTCCAGCCCCATGTCCCACAGAAACCGCACGAAAGCTTCGACAAAAGCGCTGATGCGGTCATGACCGGTCTTGTCGAGCAGTACCAAGAGGTCGATATCAGATGCCGGATGAAGCTCGCCACGGCCATAGCCGCCGACGGCGACAAGGGCGATTTTTCCGTCCGGCGGGATCAAAGAGCCGTGCAATGACCACGCGCGCACGAGCAACTGGTCAACGAGCCAGGCCTGGGTGGTGACGATGTCTTGTGCACTGGTATGTTTCAGATGCTGCTGCTTGAGAGCGTCGCGCCCTGCACGAAGGTAGGCACGAAAAAGTGCAAGCGGGTCGTCGCATCCGGCCAATGCATGCTCGAACTGGCGGGGGTCGAATACGTGGTCCTTGTTGATCGACATGGTTGCGGGCTCTACAGCCCCAGCGGGTTACTGCTGACGGTTACGGGGAAAATCGGTGCGATTCGGTCAGAGCTCATCGCCGGGCAGCCGCGTGAGGACCTCGGCGCCGGTCTCGGTGACCAGTACGGTATGCTCCCATTGTGCCGATAGCTTATGATCGCGTGTCACGACTGTCCAATTGTCAGGCAGTAGGCTTACTTCCTTGCGACCGGCGTTTATCATTGGCTCGATGGTGAAGGTCATAGCGCGTACCAGCTCCTCACGAGTACCGGGTTGTCCGTAATGCAAAACCTGCGGCTCCTCGTGAAACACACGCCCAATGCCGTGTCCGCAATACTCGCGCACCACCGAGAGATTGTGCCTCTCGGCGTGCTGTTGAATGACGTGCCCGATGTCGCCCAGGTGCGCACCCGGCCGGACAGCTTCTATGCCCTTTACCATGCATTCATGGCTTAGCATTACCAATCTGCGCGCCTGGACGGACGGTTCACCGACGAAGAACATCTTGCTGGTGTCGCCGTGATAAGCGTCCTTAATCACGGTAATGTCGATATTGACAATATCACCGCGCTTGAGCCGTTTTTCACCGGGGATGCCGTGACACACCTGGTGATTCACCGATGTGCAAATCGACTTCGGGAACCCCTTGTAATTCAAGGGTGCCGGGATCGCTTGTTGGACGTTGACGATGTAGTCGTGGCAGATCTGGTCGAGTTCGCCGGTTGTGATACCCGGTTGCACGTGCGGTGCGATCATCTCCAGAACTTCGGCCGCAAGGCGGCCGGCGACGCGCATCTTTTCGATTTCTTCCGGCGTCTTGATCGTAATCGGCATCGAATTCGGTTGATCTCGCAATATACTCTGTCCCTGTCGGCTACTGGTTTGTGGTGTAATTTACCCTATTTTATCTCCCCGGGCCCACTGCGGTCCCATACACTCCGCCCTGGACCCGTACAGGGATCGAGCGCTTGTCTACGAGACCGTCGCTAGCCCCGGGATGCGAGCGACGGGCCTAAGGAGGCTGTCCGCGGCGGGTCCCGCAAATAAAGGCTCCATGCAGGTATGGGCCGGGGCTTGTTCCCGAAACACCTTCAAGTGTTTATGGGGTTTGCGGAGTTCACGCTGGAATTGGGTGGGGCCGCCGTTCCTTGGGTCCGTTTTCGCGCAAATGGGCACGTCTGAGACCGTAAACCCTTGATGACATTGTTGTAAACGCCTGTCCATCGTGTAAAATTCCGCCTCTACCATAACTCACATGGGCCGGCACATGTATCCGGGTGCCCGACCACTAAATCCGCGTACGCGAATTTCGTGGTCGGGTTGGTGCATGGGGTCCGTGGCGGACTAACCCGAACGGAGAGTACTGCAATGTCTGATGTCACCATGCGCCAGATGCTGGAGGCCGGGGTACACTTTGGCCACCGCACGCGATTCTGGCACCCCAAGATGCGCCCCTACATCTTTGGCGAGCGCAACAAGATTCACATTATCAACCTGGAAAAGACGCTTCCGCTTTTCAATGAAGCGATGCAGTTCGTGCGCAAGCTGGCGGCGAACCGTGGAAAGCTGCTGTTTGTGGGCACCAAGCGGCAGGCCGGCGACATTATTCAGGAGGAAGCAATCCGGTGCGGTTCGCCGTATGTCAACCACCGCTGGCTAGGCGGCACATTGACAAATTACCAGACGGTGAAGAACTCCATCGAACGGCTCAAACACCTGGAAGCCATGTTTGAGGACGGCAGCGTCAACAAGCTGAGCAAGAAAGAGGTCATCGGGCTTACACGCGAGTGTCGCAAGCTCAACCGCAGCCTGGCTGGCATTAAGGACATGGGGGGGCTGCCTGATGCAATGTTTGTTATCGATGTCGGGCAGGAGGCGATCGCGGTCGCGGAAGCCAACCATCTTGACATCCCGATGGTGGCTGTAGTGGACACTAATTGTAAGCCCGACGGTGTCGATTATCTGATTCCAGGTAACGACGATGCGCTTCGTGCCATCCGGCTGTATGTTCACGCCTGTGCGGACGCCATTCTTGAAGGGCGCCAGCAGGCCGAGGAAGCATTGCTCGGCGGTGATGAAGAATTCGTTGAGGTGGAAGATGAGAGCGGGCAGGTTGTCATCACGCAAGCGCCACGGACGCCTGTGATACGCATAAAATCCAAGCCGGCGCCGGCCGTAGACGTCGCGCAGGCACAGGAGGGCTCTGAAGCCGTTGCCGCGACCACAGCCGAAGAGTCTACCGAGATCTCGGGCGAGACCGAAGGCGCGGCTAGCGCCCCGGCAGGGCCGCAAGACGAGAGCGAATCCAAAGCGGCGGAATCCAAGCCCAGCGCCAAGCAGGTCACACGTACAACGGCCAAGACAACGGCCAAGACAACGGCTAAGACAACAGCCAAGCCCACCAAGACCACAGCGGTAAAAAAGAAGACCGTCACCAAGTCTGGGCCGCGGTCGCGCGCAAAGACCAAGAGCGCAGCCAAATCGAAACCGGCAGTAGCCGACGAGGCGGAGCCAACCGGCAAGGACGAGGATACGCCGGCCGAGCCCGAGACCGGCTGAATAGCGGGGGGCTGCTGCCCCCTTGTTTGTATTACGGCTCGTGCTCACTGTAAAAATCTGGTTAGACAATATATTGGAGAGCTTAGATGGGTATTTCTGCGGCACAGGTTAAGGAACTGCGCGAGTGCACCGGGCTCGGCATGATGGAATGCAAGAACGCCCTGGTCGAATCTGATGGTGACTTGGACAAGGCGATCGAGCTGTTGCGCAAGCGCGCAGGTGCCAAGCTCGAAAAGAAAGCCGGACGTATTGCAGCCGAAGGTCGTGTGAGCACGTATGTCAGCGATGATCGCAGGCTGGCGGCGATGGCGGAGGTCAACTGCGAGACCGATTTCGTGGCAAAAGAGCATGGTTTTATCGCTTTTGCCAACGCGGTTGCGGCATGTGTCGCCACACACAATCCGGCCGATCTGCCGGCATTGTTGGCGGTACCGCTGCAGGCGGGCCAATCAGGAACGGTGGCGCAGGCGGCCGAGCACCTTGTCGCGCGACTGAGCGAGAAAATCGGCGTACGACGGTTTGTGCGCTACGAAGCGAGCAGCGGTCGTCTCGATAGCTACGTGCACGGTGCGCGTATCGGAGTGCTGGTCGAACTGCGAGGGGGGGATGACACGCTCGCACACGATATTGCTATGCACGTAGCTGCGATGCGTCCCGAGCATGTATCCGAGGAGGATGTGCCGCCTGGTTTGGTGTCCAAGGAAAAGGAGATCCTGATGGAGCAGGTGCGTGACAGTGGCAAGCCGCCCGAGATCATAGAAAAAATGATCGCTGGACGTCTTAATAAGTATCTCAACGAGATCTCGCTGCTTGGCCAGCCGTTCGTGAAGGATACGGACACAACGGTGGGCAAGCTGTTGAAAGCGAGCGATGCCAGCGTGCTGCGCTTTTGTCGCTACGAGGTCGGAGAAGGCATCGAAAAAAAGACGGAGGATTTTGCGGCTGAGGTGATGGCTCAAGTCGAAGGGGGTTAGGCGATTGACTGTGAGTGCACCTGCCTTTCGCCGTGTGCTGCTGAAACTCAGCGGCGAGGCGCTCATGGGGGAGGGTGCGTATGGTATCGATCGTGCCGTGCTTGATCGCATTGCCGGCGAGCTCAAGGATGTTGTCGAGGCGGGCGTGCAGTTGGCCGTGGTCATCGGTGGAGGCAACATGTTTCGCGGGGTGGCGCCTGCGGCGGAGGGCATGGATCGGGCGACGGCGGATTACATGGGGATGCTGGCGACGGTGATCAATGCGCTCGCGCTACAGGATGCCCTGAACCGGGCCGGTGTGTGTGCCCGCGTGCAGTCGGCTATCCGGATGGATCAGGTCGCTGAACCCTATGTGCGCCAGCGTGCCATCGGCCAGCTGGAGAAGGGATGTGTCGTGCTGTTCGCCGCCGGTACCGGCAATCCCTTCTTTACGACCGACACCGCAGCGAGCCTGCGGGCTATGGAGGTGGGCGCCGAAATCATGTTGAAGGCGACGAAGGTCGATGGCGTGTACTCCGCCGATCCTGTGCGAAACCCCGGCGCCAGGCGCTATGATGTACTAAGCTACGATCAAGCGCTCGAGCAAAGGCTCGGCGTGATGGATGCGACCGCTATCGCTTTGTGCCGTGAGCAAAATCTTCCTGTACGTGTATTCAACATCAGTAAGCCAGGTATTCTGTTGCGAGTCGTACTGGGTGAGAACGAAGGCACGCTAATGCGTGGTGGAGACTAGGTGAGATGGAAGGCGATATCGAGAAGATTAACCGTGACGCCGAAAGACGAATGGCCAAAACGGTCGGAACATTGAAAGCGGACCTGGCAAAGGTTCGTACAGGACGCGCACATGCTGGCTTGTTGGACCACTTGCGGGTGGATTATTACCGGACACCGACGCCGATTAACCAGGTGGCCAATGTCACAGTCAGCGATTCGCGCACGATCACTGTTACGCCCTGGGAGAAGAGCATGGTTGCGGTGGTGGAGAAGGCGATACGCGAGTCGGATCTCGGTTTGAACCCAGCCACTTCTGGCCAGGCTATTCGCATCCCGTTACCACCGCTCACGGCGGAGCGCAGAAATGAGCTGGCAAAGGTTGTGCGCGGCGAAGGCGAGAACGCGAAGATTGCAATTCGCAATATTCGCCGTGACTGCAATCACCATATTAAGGATCTACTGAAGAAAAAAAACATATCGGAAGACGATGACCGACGGGCGGAGGATGTAGTGCAAAAGCTGACCGACCGCTTCGTAGCGGAGGTAGACAAGGTGGTCGCGGCCAAAGAGCAAGATATTGTGACAATTTGACAACACGGGCGTGCGGCGATCGGTAAACAGAAGGAACATGAACAGCCACAGAAGTAGCGCAAACCCTGCCGCGGACGTGCCCGTCGACGCTGGCTTACCGCAGCATGTAGCGGTAATTATGGACGGTAATGGGCGCTGGGCAACGCAGCGGCACTTGCCGCGTATTGCCGGTCATTCCAAGGGTGTGGAGCGCGTTCGTGGGCTCGTCCGGGCCTGTGGTGATAAGAGTATCTCCTTCCTGACCCTGTTTGCGTTCAGCAGTGAGAACTGGCGCCGACCGAAGCGGGAGGTGGGGTCGCTTATCGAGCTATTCATCAATGCGCTTGATGAAGAAATCACCAAGCTACACCAGAATAACATCCGATTCCGGGTGGTCGGGGATATCGAACGATTTGGTCCCAAGGTTGCCGGGCGAATACACAAAGCGCAAGAAATGACACGTGACAACTCGTCACTCGTGTTGACGATTGCCGCGAACTACGGCGGACGCTGGGATATCGCGCAGGCATGTGCGGAGCTTGCACGGCGTGTGCGCGAAGGCGAGATGGACCCGACTGCGATCACGCCCGAGAGCGTCGAGACGTACCTGAGTATGCGCGGCACACCCGATCCGGATCTGTTTATTCGCACCGGCGGTGAGCAACGCGTCAGCAATTTTCTGCTCTGGCAGCTTGCGTACGCCGAGCTGTATTTCACTCCCGTGCTCTGGCCTGACTTTGACCTCGCGCAATTCGATCTGGCGCTGGCCTCCTATGTCAGCCGTCAGCGTCGGTTTGGACTAACCGGTGAGCAAGCCGAAGCCGCCCGGCGCGCTTAGGCGGCGCGTACTCACAGCGCTGTTCTTGTTAGCGCTGGTGGTCGGGGCGTTGTTTTATTTACCCTCCGCGTGGCTAGCGGGTTTTCTGGGGGTATTTATACTGGTGGCGGCATGGGAGTGGGCGGGCCTGTGCGGACTCTCGCGACCGGGCGAACGGATACCCTATGTCGTGGTCTTAGCAGGCGCGGGGACGCTAGCACTGTGGGCAAGCGGTCACAATACCGTATACGCGATCGCAATAGCGACGGTCGCAGTGCTCTGGTGGCTCTGGGCGCTGGTCGATCTCGTGCGCCACCCGCAGGAGCCGAGCGGGATGTTTGGTTCCGTGGCGGGAAAGCTGCTCGGCGGCGCATTGGTGCTGCTGCCGGCCTGGCTGAGCGCGATCTACCTGCACGATACGGATCCAATCAGCCCGGCAGCGGTGCTGTTCGTGCTGGTACTGGTGTGGGTCGCGGATAGCAGTGCCTACTTCGTGGGACGCACCTGGGGTAGAACCAAGCTCGCCCCCCGTGTAAGCCCGGGTAAGACTCTCGAGGGTATTGCAGGCGCGGCGGTGGGTGTTATGGTGCTGGCTGCTGTTTGTGGGACAATGATATGGCGCCTACAGGGGGGTGCACTGCTGGCCTGGGTTTTGATGGCCTTGCTGGTCCTGGGTTTCTCCGTGGTCGGTGACCTGGTGGAGAGCAAGCTCAAGCGATTGGCGAAGGCCAAAGACAGCGGCAGCGGCTTACCGGGGCATGGCGGTGTGCTTGACCGAATCGACGCCTTAACATCGGCGGTGCCGGCGTTTGCGGTGGGCTGGACGACTTTTGTGGATACACAGGCGTGAGTGAGGAAAAGGCCAGCGACGTGGAGCACAGCAGCGGGGGGTGCAGCCCCAAGGGCGTCACGATACTCGGCTCTACCGGCTCGATCGGTGTAAACACGTTGGACGTTGTGGCGCGGCATCCGAGCCGGTTTCGTGTGGTTGCCCTAACGGCGAATACCCAGGTCGACCGCCTGTTCGAGCAGTGTCGACAGACGCAACCCGACAAAGCGGTCATGTTGAACCACGAGGCGGCCGATCACCTGCGGGGCAGACTAAAGGCCGCCGGCTTGGGAACACAGACGCTGTCGGGGCCGGCGGCGCTGGCGCAGGTTGCTGCGCTCGATCAGTCTGACATCGTGATGGCCGCTATTGTCGGAGCAGCCGGCCTGCAACCGACGTTGGCGGCTGTGCGGGCGGGCAAGCGCGTGCTGTTGGCCAACAAAGAACCCTTAGTGATGTCGGGCAACATATTTATTCGCGAGGCACATCGGTCGAATGCCGAGCTGTTGCCCATAGACAGCGAGCACAACGCGATCTTCCAGTGTATGCCGGCGGGGTACAAAACGGGAAGCCGCCACGCTACCGTGCGTAAAATACTGTTGACGTGTTCGGGTGGCCCGTTTCGCAATGCAAAACCGGGTGATCTGGTGAATGTCACGCCGGAGCAGGCATGCGCTCACCCGAACTGGGTTATGGGCCGTAAGATCTCGGTGGACTCGGCAACATTGATGAATAAGGGCCTGGAGCTGATCGAGGCTTGCCGTTTATTTAGTTGTAATCCGGATTGCATTCAGATCGTGATCCATCCACAAAGCGTGGTGCACTCGATGGTAGAGTATGAGGATGGCTCGGTGCTGGCGCAAATGGGTAATCCGGATATGCGCATACCGATTGCCTATGCGTTGGCGTGGCCGGATCGCATCGAGTCGGGCGTAGCGAGCCTTAATATCGTCGACGTGGCGAGGCTGGACTTTGAGGAACCGGATTTCGAACGCTTTCCATGCCTGCAGCTGGCCACGGACGCAGCGCGCACCGGCGGTACGGCGCCGGCGATACTCAACGCAGCCAATGAGATCGCTGTTGCGGCGTTCCTGGATACCAGAATCGGGTTTACGGATATCCCGTGGGTAATCGAACGCACACTCGCTGAAGTCGACGCACACCCGGACACCAATCTAGATGTCGTGCTGGCCGATGATGCCGAGGCGCGAGCTGCAGCCAATCGCCTCATCGCGGAGCTTGACTACAGGCCGGCCAGGAGATTGCAGTGATCGATATCCTTTTCAGCATAGCGGCTTTTATCGTGGCGCTCGGTATCCTGATTACGGTGCACGAGTTCGGACACTACTGGGTGGCGCGAAGAGTGGGCGTCAAAGTCTTACGGTTCTCCATAGGATTCGGCAAGCCGCTGTGGAAGCGTCGTCTCGGCGCAGATCAGACGGAGCTGGTTATTGCCGTATTGCCGCTTGGCGGCTATGTCAAGATGCTGGATGAGACCGAAGGCGATGTCCCGGAGGCGGAGAAGCATCGCGCGTTCAATCGACAATCCATACCCAAGCGTACGGCAGTCGTAGTAGCCGGACCGTTGTTTAATTTTTTATTTGCGGTGTTGGCATACTCGTTTTTGTACATGATCGGCATTGACGGGATAAAGCCGGTTGTCGGCAAGGTTGTCGAGGGGTCCATCGCCGAGCGAGCGGGCTTTCGCGCAGGCGACGAGCTTTTGTCGGTTGATGGTAAGAAGGTTGCAAGCTGGGATCATCGGCGCCTCCTGCTGTTCAGACATGCATTGAACGGCACAACCGCGGATGTGACGGTGCGCGACCCGGACGGACAGGTACAGACACGGGTTCTGGATTTTTCGGAACTTCCCACTAGCGCGATCGATG
>VRUB01000289.1 GCA_019456345.1 Nitrospira sp.
CGCCAGTCAGGCGCGGCGATGATGTCACGTCGAAGTAGCCGCCTCGGTACGCTTCCTCGAATAGCTTGAAGAAGTCGCCCTTGTACGGCTCCTGGCCCATACCACCGCGTGTGCCGAGTAGGTGCTGGTCCAGGTACTCGACGATTTGGTTAATGATCTCGTCTTGGGTCATTGATTTTGGTCCTCGTGTTCAACGTCGACCGGTTCTCGATTGTGTCAAGTCGGGTAGCATCAAACTCCGCTGTGTCTCGCCGATCCGGGTCCGTTGGCAACAACGCTACCCATTGCGACACTCCGCGGGCGCGCGTCATGTCCGTCGCCCTCTCGACCGGGTTTGCCGCTGTACGGACTCACGACGATGACGCGGCGCGCGGTCATTCGCCCGTCAAGCTGCCGTCTCGCGCGATCGGTGTCTCGCATTCTACGCTAACGTTACGCCGTCGTGGCGGTAGGATGGCGGGACTGTCGTCACAATCTGTTAGGCGACGAACTTGCCGGTCGAAAGGAATCAGCAATGATTGTGGCAAGGGAACCTGAAAACCATCGCTATGCCCTCCTGGGCTCGGGGCGACTGGCGCGGCATCTCGTCCATTATTTCAGGGCGGAAGGCATTGAGGCCAATGCCTGGGCGCGCCAGCCAGACCCTGCCTTCAACACCGTAGACGTTACGGTCTATCCCGACCCTCGGGCGCGCCTCGAAGCGGCTATCGAGCCGTGCACGCACGCGCTCTTGCTGATCTCTGACGATGCCCTCGAATCGTTCATCCGTGAGCACGACTTTTTGCAGAGGAAGATCCTGATCCACTGCTCCGGTGCCCTTGTTCTCAAGCAGGCACATAGTGCCCATCCGCTCATGACCTTTTCTCACGAGCTTTACGAGCCGGAGGTCTATCGCCGAATTCCTTTCGTGACGGAGGCGGACGGGCCGGGTTTCAGCGAACTGTTTCCTGCCCTGTCCAACCCGAGCTATGCGCTAGCACCGGAGAAGAAGGCGCTCTATCACGCCTATTGCGTGGTGAGCGGCAATTTCACAGGGCTTCTCTGGGAGCGGGTGTTCCGGGAGTTCGAGACCGAACTCGGCCTGCCCAAGGCGGCGCTCTTACCCTACATGGATTGCGTCTTCGCCAATCTTGCCTCCGACGACGGTGTCGTGACCGGTCCGCTTGTTCGCAAGGATATGCAAACGATCCGGTGCGATCTGCGTGCTCTTTCCGACAATCCGCTCCGGGATCTCTACGAGGCGTTTCTCAGGCTGTGCTGCATCGCGTTGCCCCCGATGGAAACGGTGGCGAGGAAATCCCAATAGCGACCTTTGATGTCTGGTTACCGCTCGAAAGCGGACGCCCAGCGTGTGAGCCGCCGAGGTCTGCTGTTGACCCTAAGCAGAAGTAACTTACTCGCCGGTAAAATACTACTTATGCTTTTTCCAGTTGGCGTCCGCGCGGGCGACCAGTTCTTCTGGATCACCCTGCAGGTCCGGGTCGTAATTGAGATACAGCTTGCCATCCACGATCCGCCAGGCTTCGGTGTCGATATCCGTAATGCGGCGGCCAAAAGAGACGCCGAGCAAGTCCCTGTAATCCCCAGCGGCCCGTTCGTGGCGAGCTATTTCGGAGTCGTTGTGTGCGGCCCGCGCAAGGCCCATCGCCTTGTGCTAGCGTGTGCCTGGACAACGATCCTGGCAACGAAACCAAGTGACGATGCAGCACATCCTTTATGTCGCGACGAGGTCCAGCTCGACGCCCGGCTCTGCGCTCTGAGGCGCCCGAGGCCCCATGGAGAATCCCCAGTTCGAGACTGTCTCGATTTACGGATCGCGTTCGAAGAAGCGCTGCATGGAGTACGCTCTCGTGCTCCAGGCCGTGGGCATCCGATGCGAGGTG
>VRUB01000290.1 GCA_019456345.1 Nitrospira sp.
AACCCACTGCTTTGACAAGCGGTACGGTCTGCGTACCCGGCGACAAGTCGATTTCTCACCGCGCGCTGATACTGGGCGCGATTGCCGACGGGCAGACCGAAGTCGAGGGATTCCTGGCAGGAGAAGATTGTCGTCATACGCTTGCGGCACTGCGCAGTCTCGGCGTCTCCATCGATCACGTCGACGATGTAACGGTCCGGATCGACGGTGTTGGTATGAGCGGACTCAGTGAGCCTGGGGAACCGTTGGATTTCGGCAATTCCGGCACAGGCATGCGACTGCTGGCAGGACTGCTTTGCGGGCAACGTTTCGACAGTACGCTTACCGGCGATGAATCTCTCACTGCGCGCCCGATGCAAAGGATCATTGAACCGCTGTCTTTGATGGGGGCGAGTATCGATAGCGATGATGGCAGGCCGCCCCTCCTTATTCACGGGGGCTACGAGCTGGCCGGTATCGACTATGCGCTGCCGGTTGCGAGTGCGCAGGTCAAATCCGCAATCCTGCTCGCCGGCCTGTACGCGAAAGGCGAGACGTCTGTTATGGAACCGGCCGTCACGAGAGACCATACCGAACGAATGTTGAAGTTGATGGGAGCCAATATCGAGAGTGACAGCGGCCGAATCACGGTTCAGGCAACAGGGCAGCTCAACGCAACAAAAATACAGGTGCCGGGCGATCTTTCATCGGCAGCATTTCTGATTCTGGCAGCGCTGATTGCCGAGGACGCCGAAATAGTGATCCGAAGTGTTGGCGTCAATCCGACTCGCACCGGATCCATAGACATATTAAGAGCAATGGGAGGTGACATCAGTATCGAGAGCCCACAACTCCGGGGCCAGGAGCCGGTCGCCGATATTCGCGTACGGTCGTCTGCGCTGCATGGCATTGCCGTCGATTCGTCACTTGTATCGCTTGCAATCGATGAGTTTCCCGTGTTGTTTATTGCCGCTTCGGTAGCAAAAGGAACCACGCGATTCTCGGGAATTGGAGAGCTGCGCGTTAAGGAGAGCGATCGTATTACTGCAATGGCCGAGGGATTACGACAGATGGGTGTCAACATCGATGAGTCCGAAGATGGTGCAGAGATCCACGGTGGCGAACTGGCCGGCGGGACTGTCGATAGTCACGGGGATCATCGGGTTGCGATGTCGTTCGCCGTCGCGGCAACGGTCGCAAAAGCCGCCCTCCGGGTACGTAATACCGATGCGGTCGATACCTCGTTTCCTGGTTTCTCCGCTGTCCTGGGCTCTCTTGGAGTTAATTTGAGCACCGAGCGAGCGGACCAACAATGACTGCCGGGGCCCAACACCCAAACGCGCCTGTTGTGGCGATTGATGGCCCTGTCGGTTCGGGTAAGGGCACGATCGCCCGCCGGGTGGCGACTTCGCTCGGTTGGCACCTGCTCGATAGCGGCGCACTGTATCGGCTGGTCGCTCTGGCCTCCGTCAAGCGAGGTGTGGCCGAAACTGAGGAAGAGGGCCTGGCTGCACTGGCCAGCGACCTGTCTGTCGATTTCGAGACCGATCAAAGCGGCAATGCCCGTATTTTCCTGGATGGGGAAGACGTGACCATCGACATCCGGAGCGAGAAGTGTGGCCGGGTGGCGTCCAGTGTAGCCGCGTTTTCCGGCGTTCGAGCGGCGCTGCTCGAGGTACAAAGAGGTTTTCGGAAGCAACCGGGTTTGGTCGCCGACGGCAGGGACATGGGGAGCACGGTTTTCCCCAATGCTATCCTCAAAGTCTATCTGACAGCCAGTGCTGAAGAGCGGGCGAAAAGGCGTCATAAGCAGTTGAAAGACAAAGGTATTGATGTTAGCCTTCCGGCCCTTTCGCGGGACATCGAAGATCGTGACCGGCGGGATTCCGAGCGAACGGTAG
>VRUB01000081.1 GCA_019456345.1 Nitrospira sp.
CGTCAGTCGCCTTCTGTTAAGTATTCGTGATTCTTCACGATCGAGCTTCCCGTAATAAGACTGAGGACTAAGCGTTGAGGACTGAGTCCTCAGTCCTTAGCTCTATTTTTTTCTGCCGACATCTTCACCAAACGCACCCGATCGGCCGGTGAAACTGCTACCTGCCTCCTGGGATCCTGGTACTTGGTGTCCTTGCGCCGTCGCAATGCCAGCGTAATGGCGCCGATTATGGCTACCAGCAGGATAAGGGCAGCTATCTCAAACGGGTAGACATACACCGTGTAAAGCACACGCCCGAGCTCGCGCGTGTTGCTGTAATCGGCGGAGTGCCCCATCGGTGCTGCGATGCGCTCCAAGCCAAAACGTGCCGGGCCGAGGATAATGATCATCTCAAGCACCAGCAGTATCCCGACCGCTCCCCCAATCGGCAAATATTCGCCAAACCCCTCGCGCAAACGCACCAGATTGACATCAAGCATCATGACCACAAACAAGAACAGCACCATGACCGCGCCGACATAAACCAGCACCAGCGTGATCGCAAGGAACTCCGCCTCCAGCAGTATCCAAAGGCCGGCGGCGGTGAAAAAGGCGAGCACCAGGAACAGCGCAGACTTGACGGGGTTGCGGATGGTGATCACCATGACCGCTGCCATTACCAGTACCGCAGCAAAGAAGTAGAATACTAATTGCTCGAAGGTCATACTTATCTCAGTTGCAAGCGAAAAGTAACAAGTAGCAAGTATTAAAAGAACAAATTTCGGTCTGGTGGTGTGGTTTCATCCTTGCCACTTGTAACTTGCTACTTGCTACTAGTTGTTATCTGTACCTCGCATCAGCCGCCCGATCGGCTGCGATCTGTTTTTCGAACTTGTCGCCCACCGTCAGCAACTGCTGCTTGGTGATGATGTTCTCGCCTCGGTTTTCGAAATGAAACTCGAAGAAACGAGTTTCCACAATCGCATCCACCGGACAAGACTCCTCGCAAAAACCGCAGTAGATGCACTTGAACAGATCGATATCGTAAAGCGTCGTGCGCCGCGTCCCGTCTGCCCGTTCTTGCGACTCGATCGTGATGGCCAACGCCGGACAGATGGCCTCACAAAGCTTGCACGCAATGCAGCGTTCTTCACCGTTGGGATAACGGCGCAGTGCGTGCAGCCCACGAAAACGTGGAGACAATGGGGTGCATTCCTCAGGATATTGCACCGTGATCTTTCGCGCGAACAGGTGGCGCCCGGTCACCATCAAACCCTGGAGCAACTCGAAAAGCAGGAAGCTCTGGAGATAGCGCTTGATGACATTCATCGAAATCCTCCTCAGTTGGCCCCGCTGCTTAGTGAAACAAGAATCCGATCGGAGTCTGCATCGCTGCCCCGATCACCACGATCCACACCAGCGTAATCGGGATAAAGACCTTCCACCCCAATCGCATAATCTGGTCATAGCGGTAGCGCGGAAACGTCGCGCGAAACCACAAGAAAAAGAACAGCACCACACAGATTTTAATGACGAGCCACGCCACGCCCGGGATCCAGGTGAAGGGCGCCACATCAAACGGTGGGTACCACCCGCCCAGGAACAGCGTGGCGGTTAGGGCGGAGATCAGGATCATGTTGGCATACTCGGCCAGAAAGAACAGCGCGAACGTCATGCCCGAGTACTCCACGTGAAAGCCGGCAACGATCTCCGATTCGCCCTCGGCGACATCGAACGGCGCGCGGTTAGTCTCGGCGACACCCGCGATGAAAAAGACCATGAACAGCGGAAATAACGGCCACAGATACCATTGGTGCAAGCCGCCTTGCTGCTGCAGGACGATCTCGCGCAGGTTGAGAGACTGTGCGGCCATAAGCACGCCAACCAGAGCGAACCCCATGGCAATCTCGTAGGAAACGATCTGCGCGGCTGATCTGAGCGAACCGAGGAAGGCGTACTTCGAGTTCGAGGCCCAACCCGCTATAATAACACCGTAGACGCCCATCGACGTCAGCGCCAAAATAAACAGCAGGCTCGCATCGATGTTCGCGAGCACGAGTGTGTCGGTAAACGGCATGACCGCCCATGCCACGAGCGCCGGCGCAAGTGTCAGCATGGGCGCGATGATGAACAAGAACCTGTTGGCGTTGGTGGGGACGATGATCTCTTTGAGCAGCAGCTTCAAGACGTCGGCGATAGGCTGTAACCAGCCACGCGGTCCGACGCGGTTGGGGCCTACGCGCATTTGCATGTAGCCGATCAGCTTGCGTTCCGCGAACGTGAGATAGGCCACTCCGAGAATCACTGGCACAAGGATGGCAATAATGAACGCTAGGTTTCTCAGCGTGAGCTGCGACCAGCCGGGCATCCCGCTCCACACCGATTGGGCGAGCTCAGTCACGCGCCTGCTGCCTTGATGACGCTGGTCGCGCCGTGCGGGGCGAGCGCGAAGGTTTGCGGATAGCCGCCCGGTACCCATACACAACCATCGGGCACACGGGGGTCGACGAGCAGCGGCAAGGTCGCCTCGCCTTCGCCCGCACGCACCGTGACTTGTTGTGCGTCATCCAGCCCGAGCGCTTCGATCTGCCGCGCATTCATGCGCACCGGTGGCGGGGGATTATCGGTAGTCCGCTGCAACCCGGGTGCGCGACGCACACAGCTGTCGACCGCGTACAACGGCACCTCGGTAATGCGCGCCAGCGCCGGGCGCTCGCCGCTGAGCCGCTGCGCCAGCGCGCGGTGCTTGAGCCTGCCTGAGGGTGCGATCTGGCCACGATCAAGCTCTGCGCGTACGTCGTCGATACTCACGTAGTCGAACCCGGACTGACCCAGATGATTGCCCAGCACGCGCAAGATCTTCCAGCCCGGACGCGCCTCACCAAGGGGCCGTGTGGCGTTGGCAAAGCTCTGGGCGCGCCCCTCGCAGTTGACGAAGGTTCCCTCGGTCTCGGTAAATGGCGCCAGCGGCAGCAGCACATCCGCATACTCCAGCGCCCGGGTCGTCGCCGACGATGGCTTGAACACGGCAAGCATCACGACAAACTCCGCGGCCTCCATCGCCCGGCGCGCGCCGGCGCCATCCAGACAATCAAGCTCGGGCTCCGCGCCCAGCACGACAAATCCCCGCCGCGGCTCGTCGATCATGGCCTGCGTGGTGCGCCCGCTCAGCGCCGCTGTGCCGGCCGGACCACGATGCGGCACACACCCGCCAAGCCAACCGCCCACACCGTTGCCCTCGGCCAGCTGGCCCAGGGTCGCATCGGCCGCCTCCGCCACCAGCTCCGCCAGGACGCGGATAACCGCGGCTTGCGGGTGCGATGCGGCATAGTTTCCCAACAGCACGCCCGAGCGATCTTTGCCGGCGAGAACTTCGGCGATAGCACGTTCCGCCGGGTTCGGCTCCAAGGCACTGAACCACTCTGGCTTTTGCGCGAGTATGCCCGGTTTGCGCGCCGATAACGCCTTGGCCACACGGGCCAGCGATTTCACCATCTCGAGCGGGTTCGTGATCACCGCATGCGCAAGCTTGTAGGTAAAATCATAGTCCACGGGGTTAATCGCCATGACTTGCGCGCCCTGAAGTTGGGCCTTGCGTACCCGATGCCCGAGGATCGGCTGGTCCTTGCGTAGGTAAGAGCCAACCAGCAGCACCGCCTCCAGATTCTCCAGATCCGCGATCGACTGTCCGAGCCACGGATAAACAGGGGCCACGTCATCGTCACTGAAATCGACCTGGCGTAACCGGTGATCTACATTCCCCGAGCCGAGGCTACGCATAAGTTTCTGTAACAGATAAAACTCCTCCAGCGTGCTGCCCGGCGCGGCCAAGGCGCCGAGTTGATCCGCACCATGCTGGTCGATCACTCGTGCCAAGCCGCTCGCTGCAAACTCGAGCGCCGTGCTCCAGTCCACTTCGGTCCAACGGTCATTAATGCGAATCATGGGCACTTGCAGACGCTCGTCGCTGTTCACGGCTTCATAGCTGTAGCGATCACGATCGGATAACCAGCACTCGTTGATCGCCTCATTCTCGCGCGGCAGCACACGCATCACACGACGGCCCCGGACTTGAACATTAAGATTGGATCCCACGCAATCGTGCGGACTGACGGCATCGTGGCTAATCAGCTCCCAGGCGCGCGCCGTGAAACGGAACGGCTTGGAGGTCAGCGCGCCCACCGGGCACAGGTCGATCACATTTCCGGAAAGCTCGGAGCTCACGCTTCGCTCGATAAAGGTCCCGATCTCCATATGCTCGCCACGCCCGGTTGCACCGAGCTCCATGATGCCGGCAATCTCCTGGCCAAAACGCACGCAGCGCGTACAGTGAATGCAGCGCGTCATGTCGGTCGCGATCAGGGGCCCGATATCGAGATCCGCCACGACGCGTTTATTCTCGGCGTAGCGCGAGACATCCTTACCGTACCCGAGCGCCAGGTCCTGCAGCGGGCATTCACCACCCTGATCGCAGATCGGACAATCGAGGGGATGATTGATCAACAAGAACTCCATCACCGCTTTCTGCGAGTAGCGGGCTGCCTCTGAGTGCGTAAAGACCTTCATGCCAGCGGCGACTGGTGTCGCACAGGCAGGCATCGGCTTGGGCGCCCGTTCGATCTCAACCAGACACATGCGGCAGTTCGCCACTATGGACAGCTTGTGGTGGTAACAGAAACGTGGGATGTAGATGCCGGCGGCATCTGCGACCTGGATCACCATCGAACCTTTCCGCGCTTGCATTGATCGGCCATTGATCTCGATCGCGATCAGGTCGGAGGGGGGCGGCTCGGCTGTTTTTGGCTGCGGTTTGGTGGTCATCGGGCGGTACCCCACGTACTTCTTAGCTCGTACTTGCCGGTGCCCGGCAGACAACAGCCGTGGTCTATATGATGCTTGAACTCCTCGCGAAAATGGTGCGCGAAGCTTTGCACGGGCCATGCCGTAGCTTCACCGAAGGCACAAATGGTGCGGCCTTCGATCTTGCTCGCGACATCGTCAAGCATGTCCAGGTCCTCGGGCCGTCCGTGACCGTGCTCGATACGGTGAACCATGCGTGCGAGCCAGCCGCTGCCTTCACGGCACGGCGTGCACTGTCCACAGGACTCTTCATAATAGAAATGTGCAATGCGCCCCAGCGCCTGCACCATGCACGTGGTCTCGTCCATGACGATCACCGCACCGGAGCCCAGCATCGAGCCCGCCTTCGCAAGTGAGTCAAAGTCCATGTCGAGGCCCATCATGACGTCTGCCGGCAAGACCTTGGCGGAGCTGCCGCCCGGGATCACCCCCTTGAGCGTGTGTCCGCTGCGGACCCCGCCCGCAAGCTCCAACAGCTTGGCGAATGGCGTGCCCAGTGCGACCTCGTAGTTACCCGGGGCGTTGACGTGCCCCGATACCGAGAAGATTTTCGTGCCGCCGTTGTTGGGCTTGCCCATCTCGAAAAACTTCTGCCCACCGTGGCGCAGAATATATGGCACAGATGCCAGGGTCTCGGTGTTGTTGACCGTCGTCGGTCGCCCGAACAATCCGTAGTTGGCCGGGAATGGGGGTTTATAGCGCGGTAGCGCTTTCTTGCCCTCCAGTGACTCCAACATCGCGGTTTCCTCGCCGGCGATGTAGGCTCCGGCACCCAAATGATTGTGCAAGTCAAAATCAACGCCAGAGCCGAGAATGTTCTTGCCCAGCAAACCGGCGGCGTACGCCTCCTCCCGCGCGGCCTCGCACCGCGCGAAGGGTTCGCGGAACTCGCCACGCAGATAGTTGTATCCGACCGTGGCACCGGTGGCATAGCCGGCAATCGCCATGCCCTCGATCACGGCATGCGGGTTGTAGCGCAGGATGTCTCGATCTTTGAATGTGCCGGGCTCGCCTTCGTCAGAGTTACACACCAGATACATTTGCACTGACGTGTTGCGCGGCATGAAGCTCCATTTCACGCCGGTCGGAAACCCGGCTCCGCCGCGACCGCGCAATGCTGAAGTCTTCAGCTCCTCAATGATTTTTTCGGGTGGAATCTTCTCCTTCAGGACCTTTCTCCACATGTCATAACCGCCCACGGCCTCGTACGTAACCAGCCTCCAGGGCTCTTTAAGCTTGAGATGGGCAAAACAAACTTCGTTCAGCAACGCGTTCACTCCAGGCTATCGAGAATTTCGTCCACCTTGGCCGGCGTCAGGTTTTCATAGTACACACCATCGACCATAAACATGGGTGCGCCGCCGCATGCCGCAAGGCATTCGGCCTCCTTGATGGTGAACTTGCGATCCGCTGTCGTCTCACCGAGCTCGATGCCCAGCTTCTTTTGAAGATGATCTACAATCACCTGGCAGCCGCACAACATACAAGCAATATTGGTGCAGACATAGACCTTGTGGCGACCCACCGGCTCGAGGTCGTACAGCGTATAAAACGTCGCTACCTCATAAACGGCGATTGGGGGCATTTCCAGATACTCCGCCACCGCATCCATGAGCTCCGTGCTCAGCCAACCGCCGTTTTGTTCCTGCACGATAAGAAGCGCCGCCATCACGGCAGCCTGTTTTCGCTCCGGCGGGTACTTGGCAATCGAATCGTCGATCCTCGCGCGTGAATCCGGGCTGATTAGGTCTATACTGGACACGGGGCTGGTCTGCGCCGTCATCGGTCGACCTCCCCGAAGACGATGTCCTGCGTTCCGATGAGCGCCACCACATCGGCAAGCATGTGACCGCGTGCCATCTCATCCAATGCCGCGAGGTGAACGAAGGCCGGCGGGCGGATCTTAAGTCGATAAGGTTTGTTGGCGCCATCGGATATCAGGTACACACCGAACTCCCCTTTCGGCGCTTCCACCGCCGCATAGGCCTCCCCTTCAGGGATACAAAAGCCCTCCGTGAAGAGCTTGAAGTGGTGTATGAGCGCCTCCATGTCGTCTTTCATGCGCTCGCGCCTGGGCGGTACCAGCTTGTGATCTTCAATTATTACGGGGCCGGGGTTGTCGCGCAGCCATTGCACGCACTGGCGGACGATCCGGTTCGCCTGGCGCATTTCCGCGACGCGCACGAGGTAGCGATCATAGCAATCCCCATGGACACCGACCGGGATGTCGAAATCCATCCGGTCATAGACTTCGTAGGGCTGTTTCTTGCGCAAGTCCCATTCCACGCCTGAGCCTCGCAGCATCGGACCCGTAAAGCCCAACTGCAACGCGCGCTCGGGTGGTACTACACCAATCCCGACGGTGCGCTGCTTCCAGATGCGATTGTCTGTGAGCAGCGTCTCGTAATCATCGACATGTCCGGGAAACCGCTCGGTGAAGTCCCAGATAAAATCAAGCAGCGAGCCTTGACGGTTGGCGTTCCATCTGCGCACCTCTTTTTGGTTGTGCACTTTCGACGGCTGATACTGCGGCATGCTCTCCGGCAGGTCCCGGTACACACCGCCCACTCGATAATAGGTCGCGTGCATGCGCGCGCCCGATACCGCCTCGTAGCAGTCGAACAGATCTTCGCGTTCACGGAAACAGTAGAGAAATATGGTCATGGCGCCGATATCGAGCCCGTGGGTGCCGAGCCACAACAGGTGGTTCGCGATGCGCGTAATCTCGTCGAACATGACACGGATGTACTGGGCACGAATCGGTACTGTAACACCCAGAAGCTTCTCCATCGCGAGCACGTAACCGTGTTCGTTGCACATCATGGATACGTAATCGAGCCGATCCATGTAACCGATGCTGTGGTTGTACGGCTTGCTCTCGGCGAGCTTTTCCGTTGCACGATGCAAGAGCCCGATGTGCGGGTCGGCGCGCTCAACGACTTCCCCATCGAGCTCCAGCACCAGGCGCAGCACGCCGTGCGCCGCCGGGTGCTGCGGACCGAAGTTCATGGTGTAGTTACGAATTTCGGCCACCGAATCCTTCCTCACGAATGACACGGGGTACCAAAATCCGCGGCTCGATGCTCACCGGTTGGTAGACGACCCGTTGCTTATCGGCATCGTAGCGCATTTCTACTTCTCCGCTCAGCGGAAAGTCCTTGCGGAAAGGATGCCCAACGAAGCCGTAATCAGTCAGGATCCGGCGCAAGTCCGGATGGCCTTCGAACACGATGCCGAACAGGTCGAACGCCTCACGTTCAAACCAGTTCGCGGAGTTCCAGATGTCGACGACGGAGTCCAACACCGGCGGATCGTCGTCAAGAAAAGTACGCAGGCGAATTCGCCGGTTGTGCGTAAGAGACAGCAAATGGTATACGACCGCGAAGCGTGGGCCTTTTCTTGCGCCTTCGGGGGCCTCGTGTCGATAGGTCTGATAATCTACGCCGCAAAGATCTATAAGCTGCTCGAAAGAAAAAAGCGGATCGTCACGCATGGTGCGACAGACTTGCAAGACCTTGTCGCGCTTGATCTCCAGCGTCAGCTCACCGACCGCCTCGATCGTGTTGACGATTGCCTCACGCAACGTTTCCTTGGCGTGCGCGGCGACAGCCCCTCGTGAACCAGTCATTGATGAATGCTCTTTGTTGGTCTCAGCGGGCGATGGTATTGGTACGCCTTATTTTTTTCTTCAGCTGAATAATACCGTATAGCAGCGCCTCGGCTGTCGGCGGACAACCCGGCACGTACACATCGACAGGAACGATGCGATCACAACCGCGCACAACTGAGTATGAGTAATGGTAGTAACCCCCACCATTGGCGCACGAGCCCATGGAGATTACCCAGCGCGGCTCTGCCATCTGATCGTAGACTTTGCGCAGCGCCGGCGCCATCTTGTTCACCAGTGTGCCGGCCACGATCATGACATCGGATTGTCTTGGGCTACCGCGAAAGAGCATGCCGAAACGATCGATGTCATAGCGGGCGGCGCCCGCGTGCATCATCTCGACTGCGCAACAGGCAAGACCGAACGTCATCGGCCACATGGATCCGGTGCGCGTCCAGTTAATGAGCTTGTCGAGCTGGGTGGTTGTCCAACCCCCTTCCAGGGCGCCTTCTATTCCCATTCCAGCGCCCCTTTCTTCCATTCGTACAGAAAACCGATAATCAGAATCCCCAGAAACAGCATCATGGCCAGAAAACCGAATAGTCCAATTTCTTCAAGCACGATCGCCCACGGGAACAGGAATGCAATTTCCAAATCAAAAATGATGAATAAGATTGCTACCAGGTAATAGCGCACATCAAACTTCATGCGCGAGTCCTCGAACGCCTCGAAACCGCATTCATAGGGTGAGAGCTTCTCGGTGTCGGGGTTATGCGGGCCCAGGATTCCGCCCAAAAACATCAGCGCAGCACCCAGAAACAGCGCAACAGCCATGAAAATCAAAATTGGGAGATAGTTCGCTAGCATCCGTAACTCCGGCGACGGTCAGCGCCAGTCCGATATGGCCTGCTGACTTCAGACAATATACCTGCCCGAAACGGGCGCTGCGAGTCTAGGCTTGCGGCTTGCGAAAAGTCAAGCTGGCGGCGGTACAAATCCATTGTAATTCAAAAGGTTATGAGAACGCCGGAGGATCAAACAAACCCGTTGCGCAGGAACGCGTGGAGCTCGTGCATTTCCGCTAAATCGCGCGCGCCGAGCGCTTCTTCTTCGATTGAGAAAATGGTGCCGAAGGCGGGACTCGAACCCGCACGGCTCGCGCCACCGCCCCCTCAAGACGGCGTGTCTACCAGTTCCACCACTTCGGCTATGCCGATCGCTTTGGGGTCGGTTAACCGCCACCGCAGCGACCTGCTCACGCCCTGGCCGGCCCGGATTTTTTATCTCAAGCGCCACCGCAGCCAGGCGCTGCCACTCCTCGTTTTGACTAGCGCGGCACTTCCGGTACATCACCCGGCGGGCTCGTGCTCTCGGGAATCGCGGGGGTCTCTTCTTGCACAACCGGCTTTGTTACGACCTCTTCAACTGTTACGCCTTGCGTCACGCTCGGCGGGGCCGTGTCACGCAAAGCGAACGCCGTCAGCGTCATGCTCGTGATAAAAAAGACCGTGGCCAGCACAGCCGTAACACGCGTGAGAAAGTTGGCCGCGCCGCGAGCCCCAAACAGCGTCTGCGAGGCACCGCTGCCGAATGCTGCCCCGACGTCGGCGCCTTTTCCCTGCTGCAGCAACACCAGGGCCACCAGCCCCACCGCCGCCAGCACATGTAAAACCAGAACCAATTCTTTCATATTAACCCCTTGCGATCAGCTCGCCGCCCGATAGATCTCGAGAAACTCATCCGCATCGAGCGAGGCGCCGCCGATCAGGCCACCATCGATGTCCGTTTCACCAAATAACGCCTGCGCGTTGCCAGCTTTCACGCTCCCACCGTACAGAATACGCGAGTTATCAGCAATTGTGCCATCCACCGCCGCAAGCCTTTGCCGAATAAACCGATGCACTTCCTCGGCTTGTGCGGGTGTGGCGGTCTTCCCCGTCCCGATCGCCCACACCGGTTCGTAGGCAATCACGGCGTGGCGAAACGGCTCAATCCCGTGGGCTGCGAGCACGGCGCCAAGCTGACGTGCGACGACCGCCTGTGTCTGCCCCGCCTCGCGTTGCTCCAGGGACTCCCCAAGGCACAAGATGGGGGTCAACTCAGCATCCAGCGCCGCTCCAAATTTTTCCGCCACGAGTTGGTCGTCCTCCCCGTAGAGCGTGCGCCGTTCGGAGTGTCCGACAATGACGTACTGACAACCGCAGTCGCGCAGCATCGGAGCGGAAACCTCACCCGTATAAGCGCCAAATCGATGCGTATTCAGATTCTGTGCGCCGCACGCGATACCGCTGCGCCCCTCGAGCTTCTCGGCGACCAGCGCGATTAACGTGAACGGCGGACACACGACCAGCTCGACCGGGATCCTCGGGTCTGTGCCTCCCAGAATGCGGTCTACGAGGGCCGCCGCCTGCGCGCGCGTCCCGTTCATTTTCCAGTTTCCTGCGACCAGGGGTCGACGCATTAAGCTCTCCCGCTCGGCTCGCGCTGTGCGCGGCTTTACGTGCGCGCGCGATGTTACCGACCACCGTCCCAGAAAGCAATTTGCACCCGGTGCTGCCGCTAGCGGGTTGCAGGCGGTCTCGATGGAAGCTCAACGCACACGGCGCAACGCCCGTCGCCCAGGGCACCCGCTGGTTTCGTGGGCGCTGGCGCAGGCGCAGATGGCTTTGGGAACTTT
>VRUB01000291.1 GCA_019456345.1 Nitrospira sp.
ATTCGGACGCCAGCGGTTGCCCGACGGGGAGATGAATTCGATACCTGCCTGGTGCGCGCGTCCGCCCCTGCATCCTGCAAAAAAATCCTGCCCCTCCCGCGGAGACCTCGAGGGCCCCACGGCGGTTTGCCCCCCCGCCAAATTTTGAAAATTTTGTGCAGGCGGCCGTGAAAGGGTTTCTGGCGATGAACGAGCCGACGCAAAGCCTGTCGGCTACCGTCCCTCAGCACGGCGATAAGCGAATGGTCACAAACCAAGCTGATCGCACCTCACTCAAGCGACGAGACCCCTGCGCCTCTTTTCATAGGTAACGGCCTCGAAGTTGAGACCCCGTAGATGGGCGTGGTCGTAGGCGGCTTGCACCTCGCTGGTTTCGGGCCGGCGTGCGATCGTGGCGTAGCGCTCCTGGTACTTGGCGCTTGTCGGGTCACAGAAGTTGTCCGGTCGGTACTGGTCCATGATGTTGACTTGCGCGTCTGGCATAACCTCGGCGATCCAATCAAGCACCGGATAGGTGCAACACTCGACGTGGTTCGGCATGACGAGATGTCGGATCGTCAGATCCTCGCCCCAGTCATGGACAAGCTTCAGATAGCCCGTCACCGTCTCCCAATAGCGCGGCGTCCGGGCCAGCGAGATCGCGCAGCGTCCCGGACCGAACTTGAAGTCCGGTAGCCAGACATCCATCAAGAGCCGCAGGATCTTCATGGCCGGGTCCGACAGATAGAAGTTGCTGTTCCACAGCATGGGAACGTTGAAGGCACCCTCGTAGGTGGCGAAGTAGGGGAAAAGCTCGGCCTTCCCGAAGTAATCCGCCTTGACCCGCAGAACGCGGGCCAGGTCGTCGTTGCTCGGCTGAGCGAAGTCCCTGCCCAAGAGCGCGATGGCCTCGACGATTTTATGCAGGTGGATCGCAGGGTCGCCGCCTACCCAGTTGATGTTGTGGCAGCCCTCCATCCGTAACAACCAGGCCATGACGGCGAGATCGTGGGCATCGACCGCCAACCCGTTGTCCTTATCGGTACTGATGTCGCCGTTCTGGCAGAAGGCGCAGCGCATGTTGCAAGAGGTGAAGAAGATCGTTCCGGAGCCGTGCGTGCCGCGGTACACCAGTTCCTCGCCCGCATGGTGAAAATATGAGCTGACGCGCGTGTCGGCGGCGAGCTTGCAGGCCCCGAATTTGGAGGCGCGGCTGCGGTCGACCTGGCAGTCCCATTGGCAGAAGTTGCAGTGGGTGAGCATGCGCTGGGTTAGTTCACGGCAGAGCTCGAGCAGGCTCGCACCCGGAGCGGGCGGTCCCCAGGCGTCGCTCGCCTCGCGGATGCCCCGCCAGCGGGCCAAGAACAGGGGCGTGAGCCGGTCGATTTCGTCCCAGAGTTCGTCTTCCGAGGATTGGGCAAGGGACAAGGCTACCGGAATCGTGCGCGCGATGCGAAACTTGGCTGGTTTGCGGTTGGCTGCAACGGCTCGATACCAGCCAAGCGACGAGGCCGTCGCCGGATCGTCCCAGATCCAGAGCTGATCGAAATCGTTCATCGCGTCACCGATGGGGTCTGGGTGATGTTACGCCTCGATGCGGTGGGCGTCTATATCTCGGCCCCGCTCTTAACTTACGACAAACTCGTCGAGGCTACGGGTCTGCTTGTGATGCAGTGGACGGCTCCCACCCGCCGGCATCGCAGTGTGCCAAAATGGTGGTTTTCATGAACCACAGGGAAATAGGAGCCGTCCTATGACTGAAGTTATCACGATTGGTGTCGATCTTGCGAAGAACGTTTTTCAGGTCCACGGCGTTGATGCCGAGGGGTCGGTGATCGTGCGCCGTCAGTTGAGACGGGGTCAGATGCTGCCCTTCTTCAAGAA
>VRUB01000292.1 GCA_019456345.1 Nitrospira sp.
ACCAACTTCGTCGGGCCTTTCACGCAGCAGGTGCGTGTGGTCGGCGCGGCGGCGGAACCCCAGGCGATCCCCTATCGCGCCAATATGACGGCGCTCGATGTCATGATCGAGGTTGGGGGCTTGACCGAGTTCGCCGCCGGCAACCAGGCGATCCTGGTCCGGACCGAGGACAACGAGCAGAAGCAGTACCGGGTCCGGCTCGACGATCTGGTGAAGGACGGTGAGATTTCAGCGAACGTGGAAATGCAGCCGGGGGACATCCTGATTATCCCCGAAAGCTTTTTCTAGGCTCTATGCGTTAGCGGAGGATCAACTACGAGGCCGCGTGTTGCCTCTGGCTTGCCACGCTCGGCCTTGTAAACCTTAAGAGCTTAATCGTTGAGCGGTTGCAATGGGCGAAAGAATGGGGCAGAGAAGGCTCTCGAAGAGCGCTGGTGTTTGCCGGCAGATGTCGAGCTCCTATGGCAGTCCTGGGACGATGAAGTGATCGTGTATAACACCGCCTCCGGGCAGACCCATTTGCTCGATGCGCTTTCGGGGGCGGCTCTCAAGGAGATAGAAAGCCGCCCAGGTACGATCCCGCAGCTTGCCAAGCGCTTGTCTGATACACTTGGTCTGGATTCCCGCGCGCTGTTGGACCGCCTGGCCGATATCTGTAACCACTTCGATAACTTGGGTTTAGCCGAGCCGAGCATTCGTGAACGTCCGTGATCTCACGTTAGACCGCTTCGCAGACCGGCTGGCAAACGCAGGCCTCGTGATAAGGTCTGGGCCGTTCGTTTGGCGCCTTTCGACCACGCTGTCCGAAATCGCCGCTCCATTACACCTCTTGTATGCCGACTTTCCCCTCGAGTCCGCCGGAATCCTGGATTTTCATGTGCGTCTCAGACCGGCCAGGGGCCTCCGTCGCTGGCTACGGCCGCAATGCGAGTTTCTTTTGGACGGCTGGGCCCCATTTCCGCCTTTCTTGCGGAGCATGGCGCTGCCACTGGTCGAGTGGGGCCTGAACTGGTGCATCTACACTCACGCGTCTCAGTATCTCATACTCCATGCGGCGGCGGTGGAACGACATGGTCGTGCCCTCGTACTGCCGGGACGCTCCGGCGCGGGCAAGAGCACACTCTGTGCCGCCCTCGTCAGCCGAGGATGGCGGCTATTTTCAGACGAACTCGCTTTGGTCCGCCCGCGAGACGGCCAACTCGTTCCCATAGCGCGCCCGGTAGCGGCGAAAAACGAGTCGATCGATGTGATCCGGCGTTTCGCCCCGAATTCGGTCTTCGGCCCGACGATCAAGAGCGCACGCAAGGGATACATTGCCCACCTGCGCCCGCCGAACGAGAGCGTGCGCAGGGCCGACGAGCCCGCAAGGCCAGCGTGGATAATTTATCCGGAATATAGGCGTGATTCAGAAACTCGCTTCTCGGCACTCGCCAAATCACGGGCCTTCTTTCGCGCCGCGGACAATTCGGCAAATTACCGCAGGCTCGGTGAGGTCGGATTTAGAGCCCTGACCCGGCTTATGGATACCTGCGATTGCTATGAGTTCACTTATTCTTCCCTCGACGAAGCGGTTACGCTGTTGGAGAATTTGGAGCGACAAGACCTTGTCGTCGAAGCCTGATGGAACAAGACGCCATCCCCGATGACGCCTTCTTGGCCGCGTTGCGGTTTCCTCGATCCATGTCGAGTCTGACGACGCTCGAGTGGGACGTATTGCTGCGCCAGGCGCGGCGCACGAGGGTGCTATCACGGATCGCGTCCGCTGCGCGGGAGCGGGGTCTATTGGAAGAGCTCCCGGAAAAGGTCCAGGATCACTTTCTCGCAGCATCCGTCATTGCCGCCAATCATGAGCGAACCATTCTC
>VRUB01000082.1 GCA_019456345.1 Nitrospira sp.
AGCAGGAAAGCGTAGCGCAGGAAGGCAAGCACAGGACTTGCAAGCGAGAGCACGGAGAGCGGAGCGCCGCAAGCCCGATTAAGAATAAACTGCAGTTACTCCGCGCGGGGTTCGCGCTGGAACAGCGCCTCCACCGCCTGCTGCGGTGAGGTGTTCTCGTACAACACGCGGTACACCTGCTCGGTAATGGGCATATCGACATGGATGCGTCGCGCAAGCGTATAAAGCTCTTTCGCAGTAGCGACACCTTCGGCCTCCTGGCCCAGCTCGGCGAGGATATCCGGCAGCTTTCGCCCGCGACCGAGCCCAAGGCCCACCCGGCGATTGCGCGAGGTATCATCGGTGCAGGTCAAAATGAGGTCGCCGGCACCCGCCAACCCCATGAAGGTCTCGCGCTCGCCTCCCATTGCCACCCCGAGGCGTGCCAGCTCCGCCAGGCCGCGCGTGATGAGGCCGGCGCGGGCGTTGGCGCCGAACCCCAAGCCGTCGCTGATGCCCGCAGCGATGGCGATGACGTTCTTGATGGCGCCGCCGAGCTGCACCCCCGGCATGTCGCGACTCGTATACACGCGCGTGTGCTCGTTGCGCAGCCAGCCGGCCACAGCGCGAGCGACGTCCTCATGCTCGCTCGCCACCACGAAGGCGGTAGGCAGCCCCTGCGCCACTTCACGCGCGAAAGTAGGCCCGGAGATGACGGCGATGCGGGCGGCACCATCAAGCACCTCGTGGGCGGCCGTGTGCAGCAGCTTGCCCGTTCCCGGTTCGAATCCCTTGGTGGCCCAAGCGACAATGGCGTCTGCGGGTAGGTGCGGGCGCAGCGCCTGCAGCGTGCTGCGAAAGGCGTGGCTCGGCACGGCCACAAGAGCACCGCCTGTGCCGGTGACCGCGTCCTCGAGACCAGTCGCTATGGTGAGATCTGCGGACAAGGGAACACCCGGCAAATAGCGGGTATTCTCGCGCTCGCGCGCCAGTCGCGCGAGCCTGGCCGCATCATGACCCCACAGCCGCACGGCATGCCTGTTGCGGTCCAACAAGATCGCCAACGCGGTGCCCCAGGAGCCCGCTCCCAGCACGGCAATGGAAGTTTGGGTTTCGCCCGCCATGGGAAGGTCGTCGTCGATATGGCGCGCTCGATCCGGTGGCAGGCCCATGCACGCGTGCTTTAAACCTTTTTCTTCTGAGCCGCGAGATTATGTTCGTAGCGCGCCTGGAAATTTATCGGATCAATCAGCAGCTGGGGAAAACCGCCCTTGACGATCAGATTACAGATCACCTCGCGCGCGAACGGCATCAGCACATTGGGACAACTCACTTCCAGTATACCGGGCATATCCTCCTCCGCTACGCCGACGATCTGGAACACACCCCCCTGCTGTACCTCCACGATGAAGCTGGTCATGTCCTCCTGCCGCGCACCGACCTTGACTGTGATCACCACCTCGAAGAAGCGCTTTGCATCATCGATTGGCTTGTGCTCGATGTCGCACTGTACGGTGACCTCCTGGGTCTTCTCCTTACCGAAAATCTTCGGTGCGCTCGGACTTTCGAAGGAAACATCTTTGATGTAGATCTTCTCGAACGTGAATATTGCCTCTTGCTCGACCTGCTGTTCCGCCACGCCTAACCCCCTATGACCAGCCACAAGGATTGCCCCGGTGCTCGTGAGTCGTCCAAAATGCCCAAGCTCGGGAAGACACTATTTCTCCAAAGGCAGATTGTCGCGCTCCCACGCGGAAGTCCCGCCCGTCAGCGTATAGACGTTTTGGAATCCGTGTTTTCGCAAAATGACAGCACCCCGGCTGGAGCGGTTCCCCGTGCGGCAGCTGAACACAATAGGCTTTTCTTTGTGCTTCTCCAGCTCCTTGACCCTTTTGGCCAGGGCGGCCAACGGCACATTTATCGAGTTCGGGATATGGCCCATTTTGAACTCGTGCTGCTCGGACACGTCCACCACGACTGCAGATTCATGATTAATCAATCTTACCGCGTCCCAGACATTCAAATGCTTGATGCCGTGTATGAGCTCCGAGATCGGGCCCAGCCCCAGCAACGCCAGCACCACAAGCAGCGCCACGAACAGGTACCAGTACTTAATCGCGAAATCCACGTATTCCATAGTTTATCCAACAACAGGTCCGGCGCTGTCCCGGTTCAACAGCGACAAGAAGTTACATTGAAAGGACATCGAGCCGCGCCCTGCTACGCGATCGACAATTGGACCGCTGCATCAAGGGGACACGCGCCACCAACACTCCCCGGCGGGCTTCAGCATGCCTGCGTCCGTAAAAACCGGTACCCCACCACCTTCACACGCGGCTCCTGCAAAAAGTATCAAGCAAAGATTCAATTAATTTTACCACCCTGGCATCGCCCAGGCGGTAGTACACCTTGTTAGCGTCTTTGCGGAAGGCGAGTATTCCTTTCTCGCGCATGATGGAAAGATGCTGGGAGATATTGCTTTGCGAGGTGCCGGCCTGCTCGACGATCTCCTGGACGCATACCTCGGTCCTGCCCCCGACGATACAAAGAATCTTCAGGCGCAGCGGGTGGGCCATGGCCTTCAGGGCACGAGACGCGACGTGAATATCTTCTTCATTTGTGATCAAGGGTTCGGAAGCACCCTCGCCGCGCACACGCATGTGGTCAACATCTCGTTGCATTCGTTCAGATACCGTGCCCACGAATCGGCGGAAATGGGCCCATTCCCACGTATATTAATAAAACATTATACAATAATATAGGTTTGTGTTATTTGCCCTGCTACACGCGGCGAAACCCGTCGAACAGCGAGTTCTCGGGCGTGTACGCACGCCCCGGGTCGCGTTATCGCAGGCACGGGCCCAGCACGCATGAGGTTGACTCAAGCACAAACCAGCCGGCGCCATGACTGACGCGAGAAAAACCACGACCACTTTGGCAGCCGCGCTGATTGTCGCAGGCATGCTCCTGGTCGCCAACGGACAAGTCGCCGGCGCTGCCCCGGTAGCGGGCACCGCGGAACAGGCGGCACAACTTGAGCGCCTGCGTGCCCGTATCCGGTCTTTGCAAGTACGGCTCAATAAGACTGTCCACAAGCGCGACGCTGAGCGCGAGCAACTGCGCGAGCTTGAGGGTACCATCGGCAGGCTGATTCATGACCTGCGGCAGCTCCACTCACGCCTGAAATCGCAGGACCGGGCGCTCACGGGTCTGAAGCGTCGCCGCGCAACCGCGCGCACTGAGCTGCGCGGCCAACGGGCGGGACTAGGCGACCAGCTGCGCGCAGCCTATCTCATGGGCCGTCAGGAGTACGTCAAGATGCTACTCAACCAGACCGACCCCACCACCTTCAGTCGTGTGCTGACCTATTACCGCTACCTGAACGGGGCGCGTATGCAGCAAATCGACAAGATCGAGTCTGCGTTGGCACGCATTCATACCATGGAGAGCGAAATTATCGAGCGCACTCGGGAACTGGAAGCCCTGCGCGCAGCCCAAGTACAAAGAAAGCAGGCCCTGGAAAATGCGCGTGCGCGGCGCACCGAGGTCCTGGCCCTGCTCGATCGCAGGGTACGCGACCAGAGTGATGAAATCGCGCGATTACGCCTAGATGAGGAGCGACTGGAACGCCTGCTGGCGCAGTTGCAGGAGTATCTCGCGGGCCTGCCACGGGAGCCGGCAGCCAAAGTGCGCTTCGCAGATCGCAAGGGCAAGCTGCCGTTGCCGACCAAGGGTAAAATTCGAGCCCGCTTCGGTTCCCCCAAGAAAATCGGCAAAATGCGCTGGAAAGGCCTGTTTTTGAGCGGGCGGGCGGGCCAGGACGTGGTTTCCGTAGCCCGCGGGCGGGTCGCTTTTGCCGATTGGTTGCGCGGATTTGGGCTACTCTTGATTCTGGAGCACGGTGATGGCTATATGACGCTATACGGCCACAATCAGAGCTTGTACGCCCAGGTCGGTGAGTGGGTCGAGGCCGGGCAGGTAATCGCCAGCATGGGCAACACCGGTAACGCGCCCGGAGCCGGGGTCTATTTCGAGATCCGGGAAAACGGACGGCCGCGGGATCCTTTACAGTGGTGCCGATTACGTTAAAGCGGGGATACGGTTCCCCGTCCTTGTGCAGGTCCCGCAGTAAGTGGGCCATGATGGAGAGACAGCAATGAAAATCGCGACACGTTATGTTCTTGTCCTGTTACTCGGCGTCTTTATCGGCGCGGGGTTCACACTCGACACGGCTGTGCTGGCCAAGCGCGAAGGCGAGCAAGTCGTGTCAACGACTCTGCCGCTCGATGAGCTCAGGACCTTCACCGAGGTGTTCAGCAAGATCAAATCCGATTACGTCGAAGACGTCGCGGACAAGAAGCTGCTGGAGGATGCCATCGGCGGAATGCTGGCCGGCCTTGATCCTCACTCCACTTACCTCGATCCCGAAGGGTACAAGGATGTGCGCATCGGTACCGAAGGCCAGTTTGGCGGGCTCGGTATCGAGGTGACCATGGAGAACGGCTTCGTCAAGGTGGTGTCGCCGATCGAGGACACACCGGCAGCGCGCGCCGGGTTGCAACCCGGGGACTTGATCGTGCGTCTGGACGACCAAGCGGTCAAAGGCATGAGCCTGTCGGACGCGGTCAAGCTCATGCGCGGCAAGCCGGGCTCGGATATTACGCTCACGGTGGTGCGTGAAGGTGAAAACATGCCGCTGAAGATCACCGTCACACGCGCCGTGATAAAAATTCGCAGCGTAAAGAGTCGCCTACTCGAGCCAGGCTATGGCTACATCCGCATCACACAGTTTCAGGCTAACACCACCAAGAACATGAAGACTTCGCTGAGCAAGCTCGAAAAAGAGAACGGCGGAAAACTCAAGGGCGTTGTGCTGGACCTGCGCAATAATCCAGGCGGGGTGCTGAACGCCGCAGTATCGGTCAGCGATGCGTTCCTTAAAAAGGGAATCATCGTTTACACCGAGGGCCGGGTCGCGGATTCGAAGCTCACGTTTGAGGCACAACCCGACCAAGTACTCGAAGGCGCGCCGCTGGTCGTGCTCGTTAACGGTGGCTCGGCCTCGGCATCCGAAATTGTCGCGGGGGCGCTGCAGGACAACGGCCGCGCCGTTATTATGGGAACCAAGACCTTCGGTAAGGGCTCGGTACAGACGATCATGCCGATGAGCAATGGCGCCGCCTTGAAACTCACGACCGCACGCTATTTCACGCCCAGCGGCCGCTCTATCCAGGCCACCGGCATTGAACCGGACATCGTCACCGAACAGGCAAAGCTGACCAGGAATAAGAGCGATCAGGATCGGTTGAAAGAAGCCAACCTGGCCCGTCACTTGCAAAGCGGTGAACCCGCAGGGTCAGACAAGAAAAAATCGGAGAAAGAACAAACCAGTAAACCGAGCACATCGACGGATGACTTTCAGCTCAGAGAGGCATTGAATCTGCTGAAAGGTATCAATATCTACGCTGAGAAATCCGGCTAATGCACCGCGCGGCCATTGCACTGGCCGCGCTGGTGTTGCTCGGACAGGTGCAAGCCGGTGTAGCGCGTGGCGCAGGCGATGCGCCTATCGCTGTTATCGCGATTATCATCGACGACCTGGGGAATAACCTCGCCGAGGGGCAACGTACCGTACGCCTGCCGGGTCCTGTCGCGTGTGCAATTCTGCCGCAAACCCCCTACGCGCAACGCCTCGCGCGGACTGCCCACAACAATAATAAAGAAGTCATATTGCACCTGCCGATGGAGTCAGTCGAGAGCGATGCGCTCGGCCCGGGAGGTCTCGACTCCAAGATGCGGGCCTTCGACATCATCGTGACCTTGAACAAAGACCTGCAAACCGTCCCTCTCGCGGTGGGTATCAGTAACCACATGGGAAGCCTGTTGACTCAACGGCGCCAGCCCATGGAATGGCTCATGCAGGCGATCACCAACAGGGGTGATCTCTTCTTCGTCGACTCGCGCACCACACCGCAGACCGTCGCCGCGACAGTCGCGCGCGAGGTCGAGCTCCCGCATCTCGAACGGGACGTATTTCTGGACAATGACCAACAGCTTTCCAGCATTCGTACCCAATTCGCAATTTTGCTCGATACCGCGCGCGAATACGGCAGCGCGCTTGCGCTTGGGCACCCCTATCCAGAGACACTCGCTTTTCTGGAACGCAAGTTGCCGGACCTGGAAAACAGCGGCGTGAGGCTCGTTACGCTTTCCAAGTTACTGAGCATGCGCAGCGCCAAACGAGCGTCATTACGAACGTCCGCGATCCTGCGTATTGTACGCGGAGGCGCCAAGTCCGCGCACTAACACCGGGTCAAGGAGCGACATCACCTGAAACCCGTAAAAAGAAAAAACCTCCTTAAGGAGGCTGTGCTAACGTCGTTGACGGAGGAACTCTACGATCGCGGCTCCGCGTACTCAGCGTTTAACAAACGCCGCAGCGAAGCTGCTACCGGAAATCAAAGCGGGTGCTGAAAAATACCCGTGACTTGTCGTAACGGTAGGGGTTAAGGCTGAGATCATTCGCCAGGTAGTCGGCCTCGGCACGCAGGCGCCAGTTGGGTTGCACCTGCCAGTCCCAACCCGCAATCAAGCGCGAGTACTCCGGCAATGCGAGCGGGTCGTCGGTAACGTCGTTGCCGTAGTCACTGCGCAGCATCTGCAGCGACAAGTAGGGGCTATGCTTCTCGAACAGCGTCAAACGACCACCGAAGCTCAGACCGTAGTAGCGTCGGTCGAGGTACTGATAGGACTGCTCCGTGGCAGCCTCATCGCCCACAAAGAAACTGCCGGTCAGACGAGGTTGCACCTTACCTGTCAGCTTACTGGTCCAGGAGAACGAAGCCGTTGTGCTCTTGGACTCATACGGCTTGTCCTGCACATCAGGCTCATTGGCGTAACCGGCCGAGAATGCGAAGCTGTGCCCGCGGTTGAGCCGATGCTCCCACTGTACCGCGAGCAATCTTTGCTCGCGCTGGTCCTGATTGTTGAATGAGACCTGCGGCCGGGTGAGCGGCAGACCTAACGGTCCGGCGCCCGGCAGCGCATACGGATCGTTGTAGCTGGAGCGCTCGGCGGCATAAAGCTGCAGCGCACCGTCGCCCGCCGGCGCGGTGGTGGACCACAGACCGATGAACGTAAGCGTCAAGGGCAGGAGTATTTTGGTTTTCATAATCGTGCTGCGCCGCGACATGAAACCGAATGTCTCACTATTAAAATTATCATAGCGTGTAGATTTGTCGGTTTAAAGTCATAACAATGTCGCTTTTTTACGAATTTTCCCGCGGCCACGCGCGTAGCAGGCATATTACGCCCAAACCGGCCAACCCCCAGCCGATGAGCGGTCCCGCCGCCCAGTCAGGCGGCGCGTACGCCTCGATGCCCAATGCAACCACGCTGGAAACAATGAGCCCGCTGCCGACAATAGCAAAAAACATGCGCTGGTAGTTGATCCGTATTTGTCGGCGTAACTGCGCCAATTCTTTGGATTTCCATTCCAGCTCCAGGTTCCCCGCACGCGCCCGTTGCAGCACCTCATGGGCAATGCGCGGGAACTGCGGAGCAATCTCCCACCAGCGCGGAAGCTCTTTGCGCAGGGCGCGCAGCAGGGCGCGCGGTCCCAAGTGTTCACGCGTCCACTCTTCCAGAAACGGCTTGGCGGTCTCCCATAAGTCGAGCTCTGGATAAAGGCGCCGCCCCAGACCTTCTATGTTGAACAATGTCTTTTGCAGCAGCACCAGCTGCGGCTGCACCTCCATGTCGAAACGCCGAGCGGTCTGAAAGAGATGCAACAGCAAGCGACCGAAGGATATGTCCTTGATAGGTTTGGCGAAGATGGGTTCACACACGGCGCGAATCGCTGCTTCGAACTCATCGACGCGGGTTCCAGGCGGCACCCATCCCGCACGTATGTGTGCCTCCGCCACGGCACGGTAATCTCGATTAAAAAAGGCGAGAAAATTTTCTGCGAGGTATCGTTTGTCCTGCTCGCCCAGCGATCCCATAATGCCGAAGTCGACCGCCCGATATTGTCCCTCTACCGTGACGAAGATGTTGCCGGGATGCATATCGGCGTGAAAAAACCCGTCGCGAAAGGCCTGGGTGAAGAAGATCTTCACACCGTTATGGGCAAGGCGGCGCATGTCTACGCCGGCTGCCTTGAGGGCCTCCACATTGCTAATCGGTATCCCGCTGATACGTTCCATGACCATGACTGCACGGCGAGTCTGATCCCAATAGATTCGCGGGACGTAAAGCATGTCTGAATCCAGGAAGTTTGCGCGCAACTGGCTTGCATTCGCCGCCTCGCGCCGCAGATCAAGCTCGTCCTGCAGCGTCTTATTGAACTCGTCCACGACCTCGGCTGGCCGCAAACGTCTCGCATCCGAAGAGTAACGTGTCGCCAACCCGGCCATCGTGTATAGGACCGCCACATCGCGCGCGACCACGCGTTCAATGCCCGGTCGCAAAACCTTAACCGCGACCTCGGACCCGTCCGGCAATCGGGCGAAGTGGACCTGTGCGACAGAGGCCGAAGCGATGGGAGCGCGATCGAAATCGGTAAAAACTTCGTTGATTGGTACACCGTACGCCTGCTCGACAATCGTCACCGCCTGCTCGCCCGGGAACGGCGGTACGCGATCCTGGAGCTTGCTCAACTCGTCGGCGATGTCCTCCGGCAACAGGTCCGGCCGCGTCGACACAATCTGGCCGAACTTCACGAAGATGGGGCCGAGCTCCTCCAGCGCCTTGCGCAGTCGTACGCCGCGTGGCACACGCCGCCTGGGCCGCCAGCGCCATGGCATGATGCGCAACAACCAACGGTACGGCCGAAAAAGATGGATCGCGCTGATAAATTCGTCAAGATCGTGCTTGACCAGGATGCGTGTGATCTGCGGCAGCCGCCACAGTTGCCCGCGCCAAATCATCGCGCGCGCCCCTGCAGGTGGCCTAGCCGTGCCTCCAGGCGCTCCACGTCAGCACGCAAGCTATCCACAGCGTTCAAGAATGCATCTATGCGGCTCCGAGTCGCCAGGATGCGGCTTTCCTCCTGCAGGTACTCGGTGAGGTCCGCAGCGAGCGAGCGCAACGATTGGGTGCGCCAGGCGCGCGCGCCGCGTAGCAGATTGCCAAGCTTGTGGGCCGCCACGTCGCCGAGGACCCTCGAGGCCTGCTCTTCCCAATCGACATCCAGCTCTTCCATCACGTGCTGGAAGCGCTGTCCAAGCTCCACATCACCGCTGATCTCAAGCTCGCCGGAGGTGAACAGCTCCGGGCGCGCGCCGGCCCCGGCTAGCCGCAACAGCACGGGTAGCGCGCCACTCAGGGTAACGTCGGGTTCGCAATCGTGTTGCCGCCGGAGCCGCAGACCCTCAACCGAGGGCAAGACGTAGATCTCGATCGGCGTAACCGTTTCCTGCAATCGTCCTACAACGACGCGGATCACTTTTCCCTCGAGCTCGCCCAGCCGTAACAGGCTATGGCGATCGAGGCGAAGCATGCCATTAATCACTGGTTCAAGCAGGGTTACAAACATGCCGGCGGGGTCGGTAGTTTTGTGTGCTTCGTGGATCATGTCGGCGTGTGATGTGACCTTGCTCTTGTGTTATTAGGCGGAGTAGAAACCAGCGCCCCTACTGGGTCTGCCGGCTGTCAGCGTGCGGCCTCAGGGCGCCGCCTTTTCCCGGCACGCCCCTGCCAGCGCTCCATGATTTTCCTAGAATTTGAATGCCTTATGCAGCGCCACGATACCACCGCTCAGGTTGAAGCACTTCACACGCTCAAATCCTGCAGCCTCCAGCATTCCCGCCAGTGCGCGCTGGTCGGGGTGGCGGCGAATCGACTCGGCGAGGTAACGATAACTCGCCTCGTCCTTGGCAACGACTCGCCCGATCAACGGCAGTACGCCGAATGAATAGGCATCGTAGACCTTGCCAAGGCCCGCCAGGGTGGGGCGCGAGAACTCGAGCACCAGTACGCGCCCGCCGGGTTTCAACACCCGAATCATGGCACTGAGCGCACGGTCCATGTGCGTCACATTGCGCAGTCCGAAACCGATACTGACACAGTCGAAGTAGTTATCGGCAAATGGCAGCGCCTCCGCGTCGGCTTGCACCCAATGAAGGTTACGTACGAACCCACGGTCCACCAGGCGTCTGCGGCCCACATCGAGCATGGAATTGTTGATATCAGCGATCACGACGCTGCCCTTGGCGCCAACGCGGGGCGCGAACAGCTTGGCGAGATCGCCCGTGCCACCGGCAACATCGAGCACGCGATGCCCCTCACGCACGCCGCTTTGCTGCACCGTAAATTGCTTCCAGAACCGATGCAGTCCTAGCGACATCAGGTCGTTCATCAAATCATATTTTTCCGCCACCGAACGAAACACGTCCGCAACCAGGCCAACCTTTTCGGTCTCCGGCACCTGGCGAAACCCGAAGTGCGTCGTTCTATTTTCTCGGTCTGCGGGCATGGTTGCTCGGTGCTCACTCTGCGGGCTTAGGTTCGCGCTTGTATCCGGCTTTTTCCAGACGTTGCAGATAACTGCTCCAGAGTTCTTCCTGGTGCACGCCGAGATGATGCAGCCATTCCCAGGAGTACAACCCGGTATTGTGGCCGTCGTCGAAGTGAAGACGCACGGCATAGCTTCCGACTGGCTCGATGTTCACGATGTTGACATTCTCCTTGCCAATCTGCAGAACCTCCTGACCAGGTCCGTGGCCCTGGACTTCAGCCGATGGCGAGTAGACCCGCAGATACTCGCATGGGAACTTGAAGCGCCGGTGGTCATCGAACGCGACTTCCAGAACTCGAGACTTTTGATGCAGCTTGATGTCGGTTGGTCTGGGCTTGCTGTCTGCCATGATAATCTCTGCCCCCATTGCGTTTCTCGGGCCAAGGTGTTTAGCCTGCATTTCTCGCCAGCTATCTACTCGATCGCTGTTCCCGACGCGACTCTACCTCGGCAACTCGGTAACTGCTCCAGGCGTTGCCCTAGCTCGGCAACCGCTCCTGCGTTGCTCTAGCTCGGCAACCGCTCCTGCGTTGCTCTAGCTCGGCAACCGCTCCTG
>VRUB01000293.1 GCA_019456345.1 Nitrospira sp.
CTGGAGCCGTGTGGCGGCTGCGACTCACCGGCCGCTGGTGCCGGCGGCGAACAGCCGCCAGGTGCCGGGGGCGCCGTCGACAGACAATGGCAGTCCCGACCGCCACATGCCATTAGATTATTCGAACAGCGGTCTGTCGTGAGTGGAAATTGAAGGCAAGGTATTCGTAACGCCAAGCGTATCGTTGGACGGCTTCCTGAAAGGCACGATACTCGTCCTCTCGCCAATTCGGGTTGCAGATATATTCATCGAACACGATCACGGTTCCCGTGCCGATGCGCTCGCCGAGGTGATCAAATATGGTGCGTGTCGAGCTGTAGATGTCGCAGTCGACATTGATGAGCCTGACCGGGTCCGGGTGCTCGGCCACGAGCCTCGGCAAGGTATCCGCGAACCAGCCGACGTGCAATTCGACGTTAGGAGCGACTTCGGGCAGGCATCCCCGTGTCGTGTATGTGCCGGCGGGATTGTCGCCCCAGGCCTCCGGGAGGCCCTCGAAGGAGTCGAACCCGTGCACCGGTTGGTCGGTCAAGGTAGCGATTAAGTTGATCGACGTGCCGTAGCGGACTCCGAATTCCAGGACCATCCCGTCGCCGCGGGCCCGGTCCATTGCGTACTGAAAAGTCTCAAAAGCACTGGTGAAGAAGCGGGTCGTCGGGGCGCTGCGGCTCTTGGCATAACGCCAACTATCGAGGAAATATTCGTTCTCGGGGGCACGTTCGATCAGCTCAGCGAAATGATCCCCGGCGAGTTCGTCGTCTCCTTGCCGATCCACGATCATCCCGAGATGGAACCGGGCCAACGAATGGCCGGGATCGGCCTCGACGGCGCGCCGCAGTTCGCGCGCCGCAGGGTCGAGATTGTCGTCTCGGTACAGGGCCATCGCGAGGTTGAAGCGCGCATTGGCGTTCCGCGGGTCGATCTCCAGAGCGCCTTTGTACGACTCTGTCGCGGCCTCATCCTTGCCCTGTGCCTTGAGCGTGTTGCCTAGGTTGTTGTGGGCGTCGGCATAATCGTGGCGGATGGCGATTGCGTTTCGAAAGGCAGAAACGGAGTCCTCCAGCCGGCCCTGCAGGTGCAACGCAATGCCAAGGTGATTGCATGCGTCGGGGTTGTCGGGTTCGATCCGCACGAGAGCTTCAAAGGCCTCGACGCCTTGTTCGATGGATCCTCTCTCGAACAGCATGCCCGCCAAGTTGTTGAGGAATTGTCCGGACCGAGGATCGGCCGCCACTGCGGCGCGGAAGGCCACGAGGGCCGCGTCCTTGTCGCCCCGCCTCCTGAGGGCATTGCCAAGGTTGTTCTGGGCCTCGGCATAACCGGGATCGATCTCGACTGCGGATCGATAAGCGCTCACGGCATCGTCGATCTCACCCCGATCCCGCAGCGCGTTGCCAAGATTGAAATGGGCCATCGCATAGCCGGGGTTGAGCCTCAGGGCCGAGCGATAGGCCTTTACGGCCTCGTCGATGCGGCCAAGGGCATGCAAGGCGGACCCGAGATTGTTGAAGCAGACAGCGTCGTCGCGGTTATTTGTTATCGCCCGGGAAAAGAGTTCCACGGCGGCTTCGTTCCGGCCTTCCTGGTGCGCGATCACGCCCAGGAGGCGTAACGCATCGCTATCATCCGGGCGCTCGTCCAGGATCGCCCGATAGACGCGCTCGGCCTCGCGAAAGCGTCCGCTCCTGTGGTGCTCGACGGCTTGGGAGAAGTCCGGTGCAGTCTTGTCGCTCAACTTGACCTCCCGTTCCCTCGGGTGGCGGGTCTCCACACGTCATGTCCGCGAAGATACCATGTTTCTGTCGCTCAACACGCTTCGGCTTGGCGCCCCTCGCTTCCGTATAG
>VRUB01000294.1 GCA_019456345.1 Nitrospira sp.
CACCGGACATTAGAAGCGGGATGTCCGCTTTTGGCCTGATTATGTCCGCTTCACCCCCAAGAGCGGACCTAACAGCGGTGGGTCGCAAGAGTCCGGTTTTGACCCAAAAGGCGACCTGCGGCGATGAGGTTTACAGGTATCAGGCATACCGAAATTCAGGGATTCCGGCACCCCCCTTGCTTGAGGCAACCCAAACCCTTTGGACCGCCAGGTATTGAGTGTAAGCCATCACTCTCGCCGACTGAACGGGGAGGCTGGCCGTGAAGGTGCTTTCTGGGGTCCTTGTCCTCGCTGGGGAGATCTTGCTGCAAGCCTGCGACATGGTCATACGGGGTGTAGCTATTGAGCCAACGGACCTGTCTACGCTCCAGCGAGGTTTGACGCGCGATGAGGTGGAAAAGGTTCTGGACGATCCTGAGCCACTCGGCGTCGGGAACACAGTTCTTTATGAGTACGATACCGGGAGCGACGTCTATGTGGACATTCGCGCCAGCGAAGCGGCGGGGGCGCCGGTGGTCGAGCGCTGGAAGCTCTACGGCGCCAGCCATGCGCTGGTCATCGGCATTGACAACTACAGCGCCGGCTGGCCGCGCCTATCCAACGCGGTCAAGGACGCGCGCCTGGTCGCCCAGGCCCTGGAGGCGCGGGGCTTCGAAGTCACGTTGCTGACCGACGTGCCTGGTCAGCAGTTGCGCGAGCAACTCCGTCGCTTCTTCGCGTTCAAGGGGGCGGACCCGGACGCGCGGCTGTTCGTGTGGTTCGCCGGCCACGGGTACTCGAAGCTGGGCGAGGGCTACCTGGTGCCGGCCGACGCACCGTCCCCGGACCGTCCGGAGTTCGTGTACTCGGCCCTTCACATAGGCGACGTAGGCTCGATGGTGCGGATCGCCCAATCCAAGCACGTGCTGGCGGTCTTCGACAGCTGCTTCGCCGGCACGATCTTCAGCAGCCAGCGGGCGCGCCCGCCGGCGGCCATCACCGCGGCGGTGAAACGCCCGGTGCGTCAGTTCCTGACCTCGGGGGATGCCGATCAGAAGGTCTCAGACGACGGCACCTACCGCACCCTGTTCCTGCGGGCGCTTCAGGGCGAGGAGACGGCGGATGCCAACCGCGACGGTTACCTGACGGCCACCGAGCTGAGCTTCTATCTCGAGGACCGGGTGACCAAACTGACCCGGGGACTCCAGACGCCGCGCGGCGGCAAGTTGCGCGATCCGAAATTCGACCAGGGCGACTTCGTGTTCCTGCTGCCGAGTCAAGCGCCACATACGGCCACTGCGCCCCAAGCGGCCGACCCGACCCAGACGTTCACCGAACCCGGCGAAGCGACGCTCGACCTTACGTTCTGGAATTTGATCAAGGACACGGATCGGGCAGAGGATTACAGGGTGTATTTAAAGGCATTTCCGGATGGCAAATTTGCCGAGTTGGCAAGAGCACGCATTAAAACGCATGAACATAAGAACTCAGAGCAGCGACCCCAGACCAAGGTCACTAATTTGCCGCCATCGCAGGCAGCCTTGACAGCAAAGGCTTTGCGCCTGATCACCTCAAATTCGTCCACCCCAGATCAAGGTCACTAATTTGCCGCCATCGCAGGCAGCCTTGACAGCAAAGGCTTTGCGCAATTCGTGCATTGTTGGGCGAAGAGATGGCAAAGCAATTTAGCCGTTGGTATCCGAACATTCCCTTCATCGGGCTGCGTATTTCGAAAATCTTGGAAGAGTCCGATTACCAGCTGTTTCCAGATTTTTGGGAATCCCACAGGAGCGTAAATGGAATTTGTGGAGCTATGTGGATGTTCGCGATGTCGCCCAGGCAGTTCGCGCCGGCGCTTTCGCGGC
>VRUB01000083.1 GCA_019456345.1 Nitrospira sp.
GATGGGCGGACTCTATGTCACGATAATCAAGGGCACGTCCATCGTCTCGGTCATCGGCATCTCCGAGCTGGTACGCGTGGGAGAGAACTTGACCATGCGTGAGCCCCAATTCTTGTTGTCAATCTACCTGGCTGTGGCTTGCTTCTATTTCATCTATTGTTACCCTTTGTTGCGCCTAGCGAAGTGGGCCGAGGGCAAGCTCGGACACGTTGATGTGTCGCTTTAATGCCGTGTAATGGTTTTGCGCGAGTTTTCGAAAAGTATCGTGTGCACTAATGCCGGAAGTGTAGAGTGATTAAGTTCCGGTTCTCAACATAAGCGGTTGGCTTGGGCTGGGAACCGTAAGGACTATTGACGAATGAAGTTTCTGTTTATCGGTTTTGATGGTCTCCGCCCCGATATGATTACGGAAGAGCTGATGCCGAATCTGTTTCGTTTCGCACAACGCGGTGTCATCTTCGAGAGCCATCGTTGCTGTTTTCCGAGCTCGACTTACGTCAACCTGCCCTCACTGGTGACTGGTGCGACGCCTGCGCAGCATGGGATCATTGCTAACTACTACCTTGATCGGACCGTCGATCCGCGCGAGCGCTTCGAGGGCTCCAGCGTGGAACGTATCGAGAAAGCGCAGAGGAAATACGGTGGCAAACTTTATGATGCGCAATCTGTCGGCGAAATCCTGGGTTTGGCCGGGCGGCGCCTGGCGGTCATCAGCACGAACACGCCCGGCAGTGTCCGGCTCGCACATCACCAGGTCTTCGACCACTCGCACCTTTGCCTGTCGTGCCACACGCCGGCCACCTCCTATCCCCGTGACGAAGTGGCGCAGATCGTCGCGCGGCTGGGCGCCCCCCCGCAGAAGGTTTTTCCCAATCTTGAGGGCATCACCTACGCGACTAGCGTTTTCCTCGAGCACATCTGCCGGCGTGAGCTACCCGATCTGACCATTCTCTGGTACAGCGAGCCCGATGACAGTTACCACGCTTTCGGCATTGGCGCGCCGGAGAGCCTGCAAGCGTTGCGGCATGCCGATAGCGAGTTCGCTCGCGTCATCGAGTGGTGGCGCTCGTCGGACCAGCAAGAGTCACTGCAGATTCTCGTGGTCTCGGATCACGGTCAGATTACCCAGAAAACTAAAGTGTCCATGGCCGAGCTGCTGCGCGACGTCGGGTTCAAGGTCGATGACCATCTCGAAGACGGCGCTGACCTGGCGCTGATCGCGGGATACTGCGGCGGTATTCTCGTGCGGGACAAGGACCCAGATCTTACCCGAGCCATCGGCCAGGCACTGATGGCATTTGATTGTTGCGGCATGGTGTTCAGCGCGGGCCGCGACGACGTCGAGGGGATAATCCCCGGCAGCTTTTCCAAAAGCCTGGTGATGGCGGATCATCCGCGCTCACCCGACATCTACTATGTCTTGCGGACCGACAACGAGTCTGATGGGCACGGCTACATCGGTAACTGTTATTTCGACAGCGGACGGCCGGTGGGCGGAAGTATTCATGGCGGCCTGCACCCCAAGGAGATGCATAGCACCTTGATCGCGGGTGGGAGTTTCTTTCGTGAAACAGCGACCGTTGAAGCTTGCTCCGGCATGACCGATATTCTTCCGACCGTGCTCCATGGGCTGGGGATGTCGCTACCCGATAGCACGGACGGTCGAGTGCTTTACGAGGCAATGGCAGGTAGTGACGGTGTCATGCCCGATACCGTATCGGAACAGTTTGAGACCGGTGCCGGCAGTTACCGGCAGCTGCTACAACGCAAGCGGGTCGACAATACTGTTTACCTCGATGGCGGTTGGCGTAGCCGGTAGCCGGTCGCGTCGATAAAGATGAGCCGGGCGAGAAATCGATGGTTCTAGAGGCGCTACCTGAGTTCGTGAAGTTCGCCGCCGAAGTTGCCGACAAGGTGCGGCCGATTTCACTCAAGTATTTCCGGGCGAAGTCTGCAATAGACGTCAAGGCCGATGGATCGCCGGTGACGGTTGCGGATCGCGAATGCGAGCTGGCTATTAGAGAGATGTTGAGCGAAGCTTATCCGTCGCACGGCATTCTCGGCGAGGAACTGGGTGGGGATGCTTCGGATCGGCGCTACGCCTGGATCGTCGATCCCATCGATGGCACGAAATCGTTTATCGCGGGTGCGCCCACGTACGGCACCTTGCTCGCACTTTTATATGAGGGGTCACCAGTGCTCGGCGTCGTAGACATGCCGGCGCTTAATGAACGCTGGATCGGCGTGCACAAGCAACCGACAACCTTGAATGGTCGCCCGGTCAGGACGAGCGCATGCAGTGCACTGGGAGACGCCATGGTGACCATCGTGTCGCCGGATAATTTTGATCCCAATGAGCTGAGGACATTGAAACATCTGGTCGATCTGACCCGCATTCGCCGCTATAGCAGCGACAGTTACGCCTTCGGTCTCCTTGCCTCGGGCCATGTCGACATCGTCGTAACCGCAGGCCAGAAACCTTATGACTTCCTTCCGCTTGTCAATGTGGTGGAGCAGGCCGGTGGGTGTATTTCCGACTGGAAGGGCAAGAAATTGGGGCTTGATTCAGACGGGCGCATCCTCGCCTCGGCCAATCACCGTCTTCACGAGCAGGGCCTCAGTGCCGTTCGAACTTGAGACGGTGGTCGATTGGTCCGTATGGGTGCACTTTGTTTGACATCATAATAAGATGCCGATAAGGGCCCATGACCGTAGCACGAGCCTGTGTCTTTCCCACATTGGGCAGAAAATATAATGAAAAAAGGATTGAAAAAGTACTCACTGTTCAGTCTTGTGCGCAACGCGCTCAGCTATCACCAGCACTGGCAGGAGGCGTGGCGCAGCCCGGAACCAAAAAAGGCCTATGACATAGTGATTATCGGTGCCGGCGGGCATGGGCTGGCGACGGCATACTACCTGGCCAAGGAGCACGGCATCACGAATGTCGTTGTACTGGAAAAAGGCTGGCTTGGTGGCGGCAACACCGGGCGTAACACGACCATTATTCGCTCGAACTATCTCTGGGATGAGAGCGCCCACCTTTATGAACATTCGTTGAAGCTTTTCGAGGGACTGAGTCAGGAGCTGAACTTCAACATCATGTTCAGCCAGCGCGGCGTTATTAATCTCTCGCACAACCTGCATGATCTGCGCGAGCTTTCGCGACGAGTCAACGCCAATCGGCTAAACGGCATTGATTCTGAGATCCTGACGACCGAACAGGTGAAGGCGCTGGTGCCGATCATAAACACCTCGCCGCGCTCGCGCTACCCGGTCCTGGGCGCTTCGTTGCAACGCCGTGGTGGCGTGGCGCGGCACGATGCCGTCGCCTGGGGTTTTGCCCGGGGTGCCGATGCGCGCGGGGTCGACATCATCCAGAACTGCGAGGTAACCGGCATTCGCCGCAACGGGGCTAAGGTCGAAGGCGTCGAGACCTCCAGGGGTTTTATCAAGGCCAACAAGGTCGGGGTAGTGACAGCGGGGCACTCGAGCGTGTTGGCGGCGATGGCGGGCCTCAGGCTGCCGATACAAAGCTATCCGTTGCAGGCGCTGGTCTCCGAGCCCATCAAGCCAGTGCTGCACACGGTCGTGATGTCTAGTACGGTTCATGTCTACGTGAGTCAGTCCGACAGGGGCGAGCTCGTAATCGGGGCCGGTATGGATGCTTTTCAGTCCTACGCTCAACGCGGCAGCTTCGCGGTCATAGAGCACCAGACAGGCGCGTTATTAGAGCTTTTTCCAATCTTTTCGCGCCTTCGCATGATGCGGCAGTGGGGCGGAATCGTCGACGTCTCCCCTGACGCCAGTCCCATCGTTAGTAAAACCCCGATCAAAGGGCTGTACCTGAACTGCGGCTGGGGTACCGGCGGGTTCAAGGCGACACCCGGATCGGGTTGGGTGTTTGCCTACACCATCGCACGCGATCAACCGCACAGGCTGAACGAGCCCTTCAACCTGGAACGTTTCACCACGGGGCGGCTGATCGATGAGCACGGCGCCGCGGCCGTCGCGCATTGAGGAGCACTGGCATGCTTCTAATCAAGTGTCCCTGGTGTGGCGAGCGTGACGCGCATGAGTTCAGCTATGGGGGTGAGGCGCATATTACACGCCCCGAGAACCCGGACAAGCTGAGCGACGAGCAATGGGCCGATTACCTTTTTATGCAAAAGAATGCGATGGGGCCATTTCTTGAGAGGTGGGTACACGCGCACGGCTGCCGGCGCTGGTTCAACGTCCGGCGCGACACGGTGACTCATGAGATCACGGCCGTTTACAAAATGGGTGATAGACCACCCGAGCGCACAGCGTGAGCCAGCAACGAAACCGCCTTGCCACGGGAGGCCGCATCGATCGCACCCGGCCGCTGTCGTTCAGTTTTAACGGCAAGCACTTTGAGGGATATGCCGGCGACACGCTGGCATCGGCGCTGATCGCCAACGGCGTGCGCCTGGTCGGTCGCAGTTTCAAGTATCACCGGCCGCGCGGGCTCCTCACCGCGGGCAGCGAAGAGCCCAATGCCCTGGTGCAGCTCGGTACGGATGCGGCCAGTGAGCCGAACCAGCGCGCTACCCAGGTCGAGCTATTTGATGGTCTCGAGGCCGTTAGTCAAAACTGTTGGCCCAGCGTCGGGCTCGACGTCGGCGCCGTGAACAACACCTTATCGCGCATCTTGCCCGCCGGTTTCTATTACAAGACCTTCATGTGGCCAAAGAGCTTCTGGAAGTACTATGAGCACGTCATCCGCAAGGCCGCAGGAATGGGCAGGGCGCCGGAATCACCGGATCCCGACTGCTATGACAAGATGCACGATCACTGCGACGTGCTGGTGGTAGGCGCAGGGCCGGCCGGGTTGGCGGCGGCGCTTGCGGCGGGACGCGCAGGTGCGCGCGTGTTGCTTGCCGACGAGCAATCGGCGCTCGGCGGTGGGCTGCTGGGCCGGCGCGCGGAGATCGATGCGGCGCCGGCAGCTGAGTGGATCGCGAAATCCATCAGCGCGCTCCAGGCGATGCCAGAGGTGCAGCTGCTTTGCCGCAGCACGGTGGCCGGCTATTACGATCATAATTATTTGACCATCGCCCAGCGACTGCGAGAAGGAAGCGATCCAGGCCGGCGCTGCGACAAGCCGCGCCAGCGCCTGTGGAAGGTGCGCGCGAAACAGGTCGTGCTGGCCACGGGCGCGCATGAGCGGCCGATGATTTTTCGGCACAACGATTTGCCCGGGATCATGCTGGCATCGGCGGCGCAATGCTATATCAATCGTTACGCCGCCAAACCCGGTGACATCGCAGTGATCTTTACGAACAACGACAGCGCCTACGAGGCCGCGCTTGACCTAGCGGAAGCAGGGGTGACGGTCGTCGCGGTGGTGGACGTGCGCACGGCTGCGGAAAGCCCGGCACAGGCAGCCGTGCGTAGCCGTGGGATTGAAGTGCTGTATCGACATGCCGTGGTCGCGGCCAGCGGCAGGCGCCGAGTGAGCGCGGCGAAGGTGATGGCGCTCGATGACAGCGGGGAAAGCGTGAGCGGTGCGGCGCGTACGATCCGCTGTGATTTTTTGTGCATGTCAGGTGGCTGGAGTCCCGCGGTCCATCTGTTCTCGCAGTCGCGGGGCAAACCTAGCTACGATGCAAGCAAGGCCTGCTTCGTCCCCGGCCAGTCGGTGCAGGCCGAGCGCTCGGCAGGGGCGGCTCGTGGCAGCTTTGCGCTGGCAGAGTGTCTGACCGAGGGCCACGAAGCCGGGGTCGCGGCAGCAGCAGCGGCCGGCTTCCAACGACCCGGCCGGCCGGCCAAGCCACCCGTGGCCGCGAAGGTGGACGAAGCGCCGCTGCAGCCGTTTTGGCTGGTACCGGCAGCGCCGCCGGGAGCACCGTTAAACAAACACTTTGTCGATGTCCAAAACGATGTCACGGCGGCCGATATCGCCCTGGCGGCGCGGGAGGGGTATCGCTCGGTGGAGCACCTGAAGCGCTACACTACGACCGGCATGGGGACGGATCAAGGCAAAACCAGCAATATCAACGCGCTCGCCATCCTGGGACAGACATTGGGCGCTGATATTTCCGCCGTGGGCACGACCACCTTCCGGCCGCCGTATACGCCTCTGACATTCGGGACCATTGTTGGGCGCGATATCGGTGCATTGGCAGACCCGGTGCGGATGACGCCAATACACAGCTGGCATGTGGCCAACGGCGCCAGCTTCGAGGACGTCGGCCAATGGAAGCGGCCGTGGTACTACCCACGGCCCGGGGAGTCCATCCAGGATGCGGTGAACCGTGAGTGCCTGGCCACGCGACAGGCAATCGCGATTCTCGATGCCAGCACACTTGGCAAGATCGATATTCAGGGCCCGGATACCGCCGAGTTTTTGAATCGCGTATACACCAACGGCTGGAAAAAGCTCGAGATCGGGCGCTGTCGCTACGGTGTGATGTGCGGCGAGGACGGCATGGTGTTCGACGACGGGGTGACGACCCGTCTCGGGGAGCACCACTACTGGATGACGACGACAAGCGGTAACGCCGCGCGCGTGCTGGCCTGGCTCGAGGAGTGGCTGCAAACCGAGTGGCCCGAGCTGAAAGTTTACTGCAACTCGATGACAGAGCACTGGGCGACAGTCGGTATCGCCGGGCCTTTTGCGCGCCAGCTTCTGTCCGAGCTCACCGATGATATCGAGCTTGATCCCAAGGCGTTCCCGTTCATGACTTATCGCGCGGGCACGGTCGCGGGCATCGCGGCGCGGGTTTTCCGCATATCATTCACCGGCGAATCTTCCTTCGAGATCAACGTGCCGGCGCGATACGATTTGGCGCTATGGAACACGCTCATGACCGCAGGCGAACAATACGGCATCACGCCTATCGGTACCGAGAGCATGCATGTGCTGCGCGCAGAGAAGGGTTTCTTCATAGCCGGTCAGGACACCGATGGGACCGTAACGCCCCTCGATCTGGGTATGGACTGGATTGTGAGCAAACAAAAGGACTTCCTGGGTAAACGTTCGCTCGCCCGTCCTGATATGCTGCGCGAAGACCGTAAGCAATTGGTGGGGCTGCTGCCTGTCGATCCGCAAGAGGTGCTGCCGGAAGGCGGTCAGATCGTCACCGATATGGACCAGAAGCCTCCGATGAATATGATCGGGCATGTTACGTCAAGCTACTACAGCGTTAATCTCAAGCGCTCGATCGCGCTGGCGTTGGTCAGAGGCGGACACAAACGCCACGGCGAGACCGTGTATGTTCCACTGGAGAATAAAGTGATCGCCGCAAACGTCAGTGAACCGAGGTTTTACGATCCTGAGGGGAAGAGAATGCATGCCTAAGAGCTATCTACGACAAAGCGCGTTGGCGCACTTGCATCTCGAGGCACATGCGGTCGAAGTTGCTGGTGACGCGGGAGTCGACCTGTGCGAGCGCCCCTTTCGCGGACAGCTCGTGCTGCGTGGCGATTGCACAGACAACGCGTTCCGCGACGCGGTTCAACAGGCACTCGGGGTTACCTTGCCGGTCGAGCCCAATTCGGTGACCAACGTTGACCAGGTATCCGTCATCTGGCTAGGACCGGATGAGTGGCTGGTCGTCGTGCCGGACGGGCACGAACAGGCGATTGAGCAAGAGCTACGCGAGGCATTGGCCGGCATTCATTTCGCTGTCACCGATGTCGGCGACAGTCGTGCGGTCATTGGAATCAGTGGCCCGCATGCGCGTGACGTACTGAAGAAGGGCTGCAGTGTGGACCTGCACCCGCGCGTCTTCGGGCCGGGCCAGTGCGCGCAAACCGCTCTGGCGCGCTGCCATATGCTGTTACACCAGGTTAATCAAGCACCGACCTATGACATTTACGTGCACAGGAGTTTCGCCGATTATATCTGGTGCTGGCTGGAAGATGCGGCCCAAGAGTTCGGGCTTGCTATCATCGCGCAAGCACCGGGCGCGAGCGCAGGTGCACGCGCGCCTGAATCCGAACCGGTGGTGCCCGCATAAACCGTAGGCACGACGATGTTCTTGGGCGTTATCAACGCGCTCGCGCCTGCCCCCGGGGCTTTGGACAAAGGATAAGAACGGATGACACAGTCTAACTTCAAAGCGCTGGTGTTGGCCCAAGAAGACGGCGGCACCGTGTCCGCGTTGCAAGACATTTCCACGGACGCATTACCGGAAGGCGACGTGCTGGTGCGTGTGTCCTACTCCAGCCTGAACTACAAGGACGGACTCGCGGTGACGGGCAAAGGAAAAGTGGTCAGGCGATTCCCCATGGTGCCGGGAATCGATCTGGCCGGTATCGTCGAGAGCTCGGAGGCGGCGGAGTTCAAGCCGGGCGAGCCGGTGTTGTTGACGGGATGGGGGGTCGGCGAGGGGCATTGGGGCGGCTATGCGCAGATGGCGCGCGTGAAGTCACAGTGGCTCACGCAGCTCCCGGAGGGACTCAGTCCCGAGCAGGCGATGGCGATCGGCACCGCCGGTTTCACCGCCATGCTGTGCGTGATGGCGCTGGAGGAGCACGGGCTTGATGCGACAGCCGCACCGGTGCTGGTCAGCGGTGCCGGCGGGGGTGTCGGCAGTGTGGCGGTCGCGCTGCTGTCGGTGTTGGGCTACGCGGTAACAGCGGTGACGGGACGCAGCGCGTTGCACGACTATCTACGCGGATTAGGGGCGCAAGATATTCTCGCGCGCGATCGCCTGGCGCGCGCCGCCAAGCCGCTGGACTCGGAGACCTGGGCCGGTGCGGTGGACACCGTCGGTGGGCAGACGCTCGCCACCGTCTTGAGCCAAATGCGCTATGGTTGCGCCGTGGCGGCTTGCGGTCTCGCCGGCGGGGTGCAGCTCGAGACCACCGTATTCCCGTTCATATTACGGGGTGTGACGCTCCACGGGATCGACTCGGTGATGTGTCCGCAGCCGCACCGGCGAAAGGCCTGGGCACGCCTGGCGCATGACCTGCCCAAGGACCGATTGGCGGCGATGACGCAGAAGATCGCCCTGGCCGACGTGCCCGCCATGGCACAGGCGATCTTGAAAGGCCAGGTCCGCGGCCGCGTCGTGGTGGATGTCAACGCATGACCTCGGCCCGGTATTCTCGGCCAATGCCACACTGGCGTCGATCACTCGGCGTGTTTGACACTCCCCAGAAACCGAAGGTAATGCTCGGGCAATCCGTGCGCCCGCGCCCCTTCGCGCAGTAAAGTAATGTAGCGCAGCGACGGGTTGCCATCTGTTTCCTTGCCGTCAGCGATGTAGGTAACGACCCGCAACCGTTCGCCGTTGATGTCCTGGCCCTCAATCCACAGATGCCGGTAGCGCCGGCCGGGCACGCCCTCGGTGGAGTCGAGGTGCAGCAAATCGAGCCGGTTGATCCGGTAAAGCACACCCCAGACCTCAGCGTCCGCGTCAGGCGAAATATTGGCCGGGGCGGCCTTCCCGCGCGGTCGGCCTTCGAGGTTGAAGCGCAGCCGATATCCCGGTACGCAGCCGGGGCGCCACTCGACAGGTCGCATGGCGCGGCGCTCGCGAAAGGCGCTGTCGTGCATATTGGCGCCGAAGGCGAAATACCAGACGGTCTCCTGCGGCCGGCCGGCGACGCGCAGACCGTATAGCCGGTAGTAGATCTTGGAAAGCACCCACGACCTGGCAATGAGACGGCGCAGTGTCCTCAGCATGCCAAATCTTCCGTAGGGACGCTACGTAACCGCCGCACCGTCAGAAATTGCACAACGGCAAAACCGAGGCTCACCGTAAACACACCGGCCAGCGAGGTTGCCTCGACAATGACGGCGCCCACCAGCGGCAGCAGCGCTGCGGGTGCAACAAACGCATTGAAGTAGCCGCTGTAAGCGGGTCTGCGATCGTCGGGCGAAATCTCCATGAGATAACCGAGCATGGCGATGGTAATGCCGTTATCGAGAGCACCGAGGAACAGAAACACTAAGGCGAAGCCGGCCCATGTGGGCACAGCCCAGGCCCCGGCGATCGCCACCCAGACTAGTATCAGCAAAGGCGGGGCGGCGCGCAGCATAACGACGCCTTGATACAGACTTCGCTTCCCGTGTCGATCGCCCCACCAGCCCCACAGCGCATTGGACAGGAGCGCGCCCGCCGTTTGCGCGCCTAACAGAAACGCAACACCCAGAGCCGTGCCCTGGGTTGCTATCGCCTGCAGGATGTAAAACGGTAGCGCCATGACTACCCCGCCGCCCAGCCACTGCGCATAGACGAAAAGACGGAAATGGCGGTCGGTGCGAAACACCGCCACACCTTCTCGCAGGAAATCGACAAAACCATCTGCAGACGTTTGGGGCAAGCGTGCGACCGGTTCGCCGGCGGAAACAAAGAACAGCGCCGAAACTGACAGCAGGGCGGCACCAAGCAGCACAACGGCAGCGTAGCCACTGGGGAAGGTCAGCGTAATCAAGAGCTGGTGCGCCGCTGCCGCGACGCCAAGTGCGAGCACGCCGCCACCGAAGAATCGGACCGCGAGTAAGCGACTGCGGCGCACCGAAGCCACCGAGCGGGCGACGATGTCGTTGTAGGGTACAGCGACGATGCCGCTGACGAATGAATAAAGCGTCCATAGCGCGAAGAACAGCGTGATCACGAAGATGCTGGGAAGATCGGCGGCAATCGCAAGCAACCCGGCGACCCCGGCCAAACACACTACGCGCCCAAACGCACCGATCATATAAAATAACATGCGCCGCTGGCGCCGCTGCGCGAGATAGCCGACGAAAAGCTGCGGGAACAACCAGCCGTAGCGCGAAATGGCGGCCACTGCGCCCACGGCGAACGTGCTGCCCGTCAGCCCGTGGACGAGTGCGGCGATGATGGTACTTGTATCAACCGCCGCCGCACCGCCCTGGAAGAAGATGCCGGCAGTCGATATGCGCCAGAACCGTCTTGTTGAGTCACGCGCTTCCAGCAGCGTCTCCTTTGGTGATCTGCAAGTCGCCAAGCGCCACGCCGTTCCACCACAGAGCTAAGGCGCCGATGCTGGCGACGGTCAGCGTGCTTGAAAACTGAACCAGCAACACCATCGCCAGCGCTTGTTCCTC
>VRUB01000084.1 GCA_019456345.1 Nitrospira sp.
ATCACAACATGTCCTTACCCAGAGCATTATGTACGCCCCGTTCGAGGCTCGCCGGTGTCAGCGACCGATGAGCGGTGCCCCGCCGCAGACCCGGGCACAGCCCCGCAAGGGGGGGCAGACAGGGCGAGGCGGGAGAAGACGAGTGTCCGGTGAATCGCCGTCCCGCTGAGCGGGTATGTCGTATCTATTTCGCCGGGAGGAACAAACTCGTCTGACATCAGACCTCTGCGTTCTCGCGATCGCTTGTTCCCGATGGGATCTCGCCGCCAGCCTCCCTGACGGTATGCGCTTCGTGCTTCGCGATGACATTCAGGCTAACCGCAACTGCCACTCGCACTCTCGGTAGAAACGCGAGGGATTCCGCCGCAACCCTTTCCGGCAACCCGGACGGCCGCTCAGCGCGCATCGACCTCAACGAATGCGACCTGGTCAAATGACGCCGTGCGCTCCAGCAGCTTCGAAGGTCGTACAGTGCGCGCAGGCTCTTGGCCCGTAACCAGGTGGAGATCGCAATTGGGCTCATAAACCCCACGCGCCACCAACAGTGTTGGCGGGCGACGCAAAGCGGGTATGGCAGGCAACAACAAGGCCTGCGTGTATCGTCCGACGGCCGCGCGCCCGCTCGATACCGGCTTCACCGCAGCCGGCGTCATCGTCGGCGCTAATCGTTCCACACCCATGTCGATGCGCTTGACCTCGGGGCTCTTGATCCAACGAACCACACCCACGCGCCACACACCAGCATCGTGGGGGCTTTGGATTCCCAGCAGGTCACCGATGCGCACTTGCACGCTGGCGCCGCCCTCACGGGAGAGCTGTAACCCGCGCGCACTCTCGTCGCGCAGCTGCCAGCGATCAACCGGAAAGCTCTCCGGCGTCGCCACGCCCGCCTGCGCTAGCCATCGCGGCGGAACAGCACTTGTGCCGCGTTGCGGTCCCGCGCCTTTAGCCTTATCACCTTGCGAATTCCGATCGTGGGCTTGCGCGCGCTTATCCGTCGCCTCGTCTTGTTCCTGCAATTCTGGCTGTTCGTTGTCATCCGGCGGCTCGAACGCGTTGCGTCCGCTGCCGAAGAAATGCAGCGCGTTGATTCCCGTGCACAGCGAAAAATGGCCACGGATCTTGTTGCGCGCATACTGGCGTTTTGGCGGCAGCCCCCAAAACTTGATCATTCGGCGCAGCAAGTCACGCCAGGCGGTCGCGCGCAGCGCCGGGCTCAAATCGAGCGCATCGACGGCCTCGCCCTGCTCCAGTCGCTTAATCAGACCATGCACCACGCGCGCCAGCTCGATGGTATTCAGGACTCGCAGGTCCGCCGATGGTCGTACCTGTCGCCGCAGCGGAAACAGTGCCGGCGGTATGTCGCGTGAAAGGTCGATCAGGAACTGGCCAGCGGGGTCCGCCACATCCAGACGCTTGCTCACCACCGCCTGCTCCGATCTGCGCTGCAGGAACGCACTTACGAGCGCGCATTCGGTTTGCGCCAGCTGATAGGGGTTGCACAGGCCGAGCAATACAATTTGTCGATATCGCTCGTAGATGGTGGTCTGCCGTGTGTCTCCCTCGTCTGCCAGCTCAATTGCGTCCGTCAGCCGATCCTGTTCCTCAGCCAGCCGATATAGTGCGTGGATCTCGCGCCATACGCCGGGGGGCGGTGGCATGTATATCTGATAGGAATCCAGCAATACCTCGCCCAGATACCACAGTGCGCGTTCGCTGGCCAAGATCCATGATTGTCTTCGGCTCCGACTCAAACGGGCCGCTTGCAAGTCGTTGATGGCGCATTTGTAGCCAATGGCCATCTCCATCTTTAACTGCCGGATTAACTCGGCCAGCTGGCGCAGCTCCGCCGCCAGCGGCAACGCCAGCCCTCTGAACTGCGAGCCCAGCACCGAGGACACGGTAGCCACGGGTGCCTGATACAGCTCCATCAGCTCCAGGCGGTTCTGCGGGGCCACCTCGAGGCGGTTGAGGGTGTAAAGGGCCTGGTAGATGTCGCGCGCGGAGTCGCCGTCATCGGCGAGCGGCAAGGAGTTGAGCCACGCACGCGCCTCTTTGGGCTGGGTCTCAGTCACCCAGGCCGAAACTTCCTTATCCGGGACGAATAGTGGCGAGGTGGTCACAGCGATCGTTCTATCTCCAAGACGGTATTTTCACACTACTTTCAAGCTATTATAGGCCAAAGATAATGCGAGGTCGTAAGACGGTGTGCGCCCGCCGGCGTCCAGCCGCATTTTACCCGCGCAGGTGCCGGCCCGTTGCTGGCTACGTATCACGCTTTATAGCTAACCTATAGGAAACAACGCCGGACCAACCAAATGGGAGAGGACAACGTTGTGAGCATCATTGCAGTCGTCGGGCTGGGGTATGTGGGCTTGCCATTGGCAGTGGAGTTTGGAAAAATACGGCCGACGTACGGCTACGATTCCAACCGCCAGAAGATCGAAAGCTACCAGCGCGGCCTCGATCCGGCCGGCGAAGTGTCTGCCGCCGATCTGCGCAGCGCGACCCATCTCACCCTGACCGGCGACCCCACTGTACTCGCGCAGGCTGATTTCGTCATCGTCGCCGTTCCCACACCCGTGGACGCAGCACACCAGCCGGACTTCGCGCCAATGGTTGAAGCCAGCCAAACCGTGGGCCAGCAGCTGAAACAAGGCGCCGTTGTCGTCTACGAATCGACCGTGTATCCAGGCGCGACCGAAGAGGTCTGCATACCCGTGCTGGAGCGGGCCTCGGGCATGAAATGGCGGCGAGACTTCCATGTAGGCTACTCCCCTGAGCGTATCAATCCGGGCGATAAGCAGCACACATTGCCGAATATCGTCAAAGTCGTCGCCGGCGACGACAGTGCCACGCGCGAGAAAATCGCAGATCTGTACGAATCGGTTGTCTCGGCGGGCATACACCGTGCCTCCAGCATCAAGGTAGCAGAAGCCGCCAAGGTCATCGAGAACACCCAGCGAGACCTTAATATCGCGCTTATGAATGAGCTGGCCATCATTTTCAATCAAATCGGAATCGACACGACGGAAGTGCTGGAGGCGGCGGAAACCAAATGGAACTTTCTGCCGTTCCGCCCCGGGCTGGTGGGCGGTCACTGCATCGGCGTAGATCCCTATTACCTGACCTACAAAGCGCAAACGCTAGGCTATCATCCACAGGTCATTCTTGCCGGGCGCCAGATCAACGACGGTATGGGCAAGTTCATTGCGGAGCAGACGATTAAATGTCTGATCCATCACGGCGGCCCAGTCAAGGATTCCAAAGTGAACGTGCTCGGCCTGAGCTTCAAGGAAGACTGCCCCGACTTGCGCAACTCGCGTGCCATAGACGTAATCCGGGAGCTCGAGTCCTATGGGGTCAAGGTTTCCGTTCATGACCCCCTCCCGCGACCGGAAGAAGCTCACCGTGAGTATGGGATAGATCTAGTCGCGTGGGAGGATCTGCCGGTAGCCGATGGCCTTGTCGTGGCGGTGGCACACCGCCAGTTCACCGAGCGACCGATCGCCGAGTATGTCGAGAAGCTGGCAGCAAATGGTTGTTTCATAGACGCCAAAGCGCGCTTCGATGCCGTGACACTGCGCAATGCCGGCATCACCGTCTGGCGGTTGTAATCAGGGGTGCCGTTTCGGCATCAGCAGGCCGGCGGGCGCGCGCATGGCGAAACGCCCACGCGGGTTCGCAGGTCCCGTCATGCCTACCGATTCCCTTGCCCGACTTGATGCGTGTATCATCTACGTCTTGCCAGTAGTCAGATTTTGGAGATAAACGATGACCTATGTGGTCACTGAAGCTTGCATTAAATGCAAGTACACGGACTGCGTTGAGGTGTGTCCCGTGGACTGTTTCCACGAGGGGCCCAACATACTCGTAATTGACCCGGAAGAGTGTATTGATTGCACGCTGTGCGTACCGGAATGCCCGGTTGACGCGATCTACGCCGAGGACGACCTACCCGAAGATCAAATGCATTTTCTGAAACTCAATGTCGAGCTGACCAAAGAATGGCCGGTAATCACTGAAATGAAGCCCGCGCCGCCGGATGCAGCGGAATGGGACAAAGTGAAGGGCAAGCTGCAATATCTTGAACGTTAGGACGGAGCACGAAAGCGGACCGCTGGGTAGTTTCCCAATAACCGTGCACACGGGCAACCGGGTCGCACCGCGCCCGTGCGCAAAGGATTCACAGCTGCCCGGTCCTGGCTCACCGTTTTAAAGGCGTTCTGCCCTCGGGCAATTCACGTTCGAGCCTCACATGGCCGAGTATCTCCAGTGTCCATCCTCAGTGACTGTCAGGCTTGTCCCCTACGCAGAAGATCCACTCCAGACATTAGCCGCGTTACTGTTAGATAGCGGCTCAGGCCCGGCGCACGACCTGAGCCATGCGGTGGTGTTGTTCCCGCACAGCAGTGCAGTGCCGCGGTTTCGACGCGTACTGCTCGACGTCGCCTCGGCACGCAGAATCGATGCACTGATTTCGCCTCGCACGACCACGCTGACCGCCTGGCTGCGCACATTCGCTAACGCGACACAACGCCAACTCGGTGATGCCGGTCGCGAGCTGTTGTTGCTCGATGCCATGGCGCAGCACCCCGAGCTGGCTCGCCGTTGGGGAACATGGCCGTTGATCGAAAGCCTGCTCGCACTTTTTGATGAGCTCAGCCTGAACCAGGTACAGCTTCCGCCAGACTGCACCAGTTTCACTCGCCTGCTCGCCTCGGGGTACGGTGTCCCCGAGCCGGCGCCGAGCGCGCTGGGCGATGAGGCTCAGTTGGCGCACACCTTATGGAATGCCTGGCGACAGCAACTCGCGACTGACGGGTCGCAGGATGCCACGGGCGCCACCGTGGCGGGGCTCATTCAAAGTCTGAAGCAATTGCCTGCGCACACGCACGTCTACCTGGCCGGGTTTGTGCAGTTCGACCCCCTGGTGTTGGTATGGCTCCATAGCTTACAGGCCCGGCGACAGGCCACTGTGCTGCTACACGGGCAGTCCGGGGCCAGCGGCAACCATCCCGACGCGGTCATTACGCAGATCCTTCACAGCCTGCGCGCTACGGCGCCTTCAAGCACGCGACCCTGCTACGGCCGATTCATCGATAACGTCTTTGATCTCGATGCAGGCGACATGCCTGCCCGCGCCCACAGCCAGCGCCAAGCCACGCCCGAAAGTCCGGCCCGCGGTCGCTTGATCATTCACGAGGCCGACAATTTCGAGCGCGAGGCCCGTGCTATCGACGTACAGGTTCGCCGCTGGCGACTTCAAGGACTGTGCCACGTGGGCATAGTTACCAACGATCGCAAGCTCGCTCGTCGCGTACGCGCCTTGCTCGAACGCGCTGACATCTTCGTCGAGGACTCGGCCGGCTGGGCGCTGTCCACTACCAGTGCCGCAACAGCTTTGATGCGATGGCTGGAATGCCTCGAGCAAGATTTTGCGCACGCTGCATTGCTCGATCTGCTGAAGTCACCGTTCGTCTCCCTCGGGCTGCCACGCTCGCGCCTGGCGGAAACGGTATTGTGGCTGGAACAAGGCGTGATCCTGCAGCATAACATCGCGCGCGGGCTGAAACGTTATCAGCACACGTTAGATCGTAACGCGCATGCGCTCGATCAGCGCTACCAGGACGGTGCGGCGAACGCCGTGGGCGAACTGCTGGAGCGACTGGCCGTGGCCGCGCGGCCGTTGACCGCGATTATCGACACACGACCGCGGTCAGCCGCCACTTTTCTGGCTGCGTTAACACAAAGCCTGGATGCGCTGGGAGCGCTGACACAGTACGGCGATGATGACGCCGGTTCGGCGCTCGTACGTGAACTCCAAGAGATGCATGTCACCCTGCCCATCCACTCACCCCGTATCCGCTGGGCAGAGTTCCGGCGATGGCTAGGGCGTAACCTCGAGCGCACCTACTTTCAACCGCCGATACGAAATGCCGAGGTTACGCTCATGGGGTTCAGCGGGAGTCGGTTATTGCGCTTCGATGCCGTAGTCATCGCCGGTGCCTTGCGCGACCACCTGCCCGGCCCGATACAAAGTACGCCGTTTTTCAATGAAAGCGTGCGTCACCAGCTGGGATTGCCGAGTCTGTGGGTGACGCATCGTGCCCGCTTCCACGATTTCCGTCGCCTGCTAGAAGCCGCGCCGCGTGTCTTAATTACATTGCGTCACGAACACCAGGGCGAAACCGCCATACCCAGTCCGTGGGTCGAGCGGCTGCGAGCGTTTCATCAGATCGCTTACGGTGATTCGCTGGACGATGACGAGTTGCGACATCTGGCAGCTTCTGCGCTGACCCAAATCACATGGTCCGAGGACGCAGGCCTGCCTATCCCGCAGAGTTACCCGGTGGCAACGCTACCGCCGGCACTGGTCCCGAATTCGCTGTCAGCCAGTACGCACCAGCGCATGCTGGATTGTCCTTACCAGTTCTATGCCGCCGACGGGTTGGCGTTGACGCCGGTTGAACCGGTGCGCGAGCAGCTTGAAAAAGTGGACTATGGAACTCGCGTACACAGGATTCTGCAGGCGTTCCACGCTGGCGTGCCGGGCTTACCTGGACCCTTCGAAGAAAAACTTACCCCGGAGAGCCGATCCCAGGCCGAGGCGATGCTGCGCGAGATCGGCCAAGCCGTGTTTGCCGCCGATATCCGCAACAGTTTCTTCGCGCGCGGCTGGCTCCTGGCCTGGGAGAAGCTGATCCCGCCCTATGTCGACTGGGAGCTGCACCGTGCCAAACAGTGGCGAGCCCTGGCCGCGGAGCACAAGCAACAGCGCACCTGCTCGGATAAGGGGGTCACGGTCATGCTCAAGTCGCGGGTTGATCGCCTCGACCACGGTGAACCCGGTTACGCCATTATCGATTACAAGACCGGCGGCGTGCCCGAATTGGCCGATATCGAAAGCGGCGAGCAGATTCAGCTACCCTTCTACGTGCTGACCACGGCACAACAGGTAAGCCAAGCACTGTTCGTAGGTTTGACGGGTACCAGGATCTCCGACAGGACCGGCCTATCGGGCTCACGCCTGGATACGCTGACTCAACGCGTACGAGAAAGACTGCTGCGGGTACAACACGCCATGCTTTCGGGAACAGGCCTGCCGGCCTGGGGCGATGATACGGTTTGTGCGCGCTGTTCCATGCACGGGTTATGCCGCAAAGAAATGTGGCTAGACCCTACGGGTAGCGCACACCCGTCGCCGCCAGCGTGAGGCGAGCGGCATCAATAGCGCGAGCGCGTGAATATCCGTGCAGCGACCGCGGACTCACCATTTGCCGCGGGTGCGCATGCCTCGACGGCGTGGCGACATCCCTATGGCAAGGCCCCTGGTATCAGGCGGGCAATTCGTCAGAAAGGGCCGCTTCTCGCCCTGGGTCTATATAAATCATGACCGTTTTTCAACGGCTTACGACTGAGTCGTGCTCGTGAATATTATGAACACCTCGATCGCCAGCGGCTCCCGTCTCGCACGCAATCGCGGTTATGCCCGAAGGTCTCCGCCATGCCGCTGAGGCCATTCGGCGCGCGCAACATCACCGTTCGCGCCGCGGCCGGTACCGGCAAGACCTGGCTGCTGACCAGCCGCTTGATCGCGCTGTTGCTGCAGGGAGTAGCGCCCGGGTCGGTGCTCGCAATCACCTTCACACGCAAAGCGGCGGCAGAGATCTACCGCCGCGTCACCGCACGCCTGTTGGAGATGGCCACCGCGGAGGACGCACAGCTGCGCGAGGCGCTGCGCGAACTAGGGATTGTGGTCACGGCCCGGACATTGGGCCGGGCGCGCGCCATGTATGAGACGCTGCTCGCCGCCGACCAGCCACTTCGCACAACCACGTTCCACGCGTTTTGTCAGGAGATTCTGCGCCGCTTTCCACTGGAGTCGGAGGTACCGCCGGGATTCGAGTTGACCGAGTCGATTACCGCGTGGCAACAAGCCGCCTGGCGCGCGTTCGAGCGTGAGACCACTGTGGATCCGGCCGGGTCGCTGGCGCAGGCCCTGGAAGCCTTACTCCATGCCTGCGGCGGGATCGCCAATACGCGCCAGGCACTGCAAGAGTTTCTTGACCATCGCAGCGATTGGTGGGCCTACACCGAGGGGCACGACCACCCACTTGCCTATGCCGAAACGCAAGTGCACAAAGTATTGGAACTCCGTCCAGAGACCGGCGCTTTTTCCGGAATCCGTGACGACACCACACTGCGCGCCGAGCTTGCGCGCTACGCCACACTGCTGCGCCGTCATGCAACGCCTACCAACATCGCTCGTGCCACCGACATCGATCGCGCGAGTGATCCCCAGACTCCGTGCGACCGAGAGTTTGATCTGGTCAAGAACGTCTTTTTTACCGCAAAGACGGAACTACGGCGTTTGCGCAGGAGCACAGCTCTGGAAACCCGCCTAGGCGATGCGGTCGACGAGTTCCTCGCCTTGCATGAGCGCATCGGCGCACGGCTACAACAGATCAACGACTACCAGCTGCGCCTGCGCACCGCGAGTGCGACATACGCATGGTATCACTGCGGTTATCGATTGCTGGATCATTATCAACGGATCAAGACAGAGCAGGGGCTGCTGGATTTCGATGATCTCGAGTGGAAGGCCTACCGCCTCCTCAACCGCAGTCAACACGCCGAGTGGGTTCAATACAAGCTCGATCAGCGCATCGATCATCTGCTCGTAGACGAGTTCCAGGATACCAACCCGACCCAGTGGCGACTTCTGCTTCCGTTGCTTAAGGAAATGGCGGCGGGGGGCACCGCGCGAAATCGCAGCGTTCTGATCGTGGGCGATGAGAAACAGTCTATCTATCGTTTCCGTCGTGCCGATCCCGGTCTGTTCAACGTGGCCCAAAGCTGGCTCAAGACGCACATGGGCGCCGCGATGCAGACGCAGGACAAGTCCTGGCGATCATCATCGGCCATCATACAGTTTCTTAACCTTATTTTTTCTGAGCCTGACAACGCCCTCGCCAACATGGAAACCCCGCCCGACGACCCTGCATCGGATTTTCTATTACAAAACTTTCGCACGCACGACACGTACCACCGCGCACGATGGGGAAGGGTCGAGCTGCTGCCGCTCGTTCGCCACAGCGTCAGCGCCAGTGCGGAACAAGGCGACGCCACCTTGCGCGACCCGCTGCGGCAACCACGCACAGTCGAAGAAGATCGACGCTACCGTGCCGAAGGGCAGCTCGTAGTCACCGCGATTGAGCAGCTTGTCGGCCAGCCTATCGACGACGGTGGCGTGCGGCCTCTGGAGTATGGCGACATCATGGTACTGATGCGAGATCGCACGCATGCACCAGCTTACGAAGCGGCCTTGCGCCATGCGGGGATTCCATACATCGGTGTGGGCCGTGGGATGTTTATGCAGTGCTTGGAGGTTCAGGACCTGGTGCACCTGATACGGTGCCTCATTGCCCCTTACGATGATCTCGCGCTGGCATCGGTTCTGCGTTCGCCGCTCTTTTCTTGTAGCGACGCCGATTTGCTTTTGCTCGCGCAGGCCGATTCCGCCATTCCCTGGCGCAAACGATTGGCCCAGCTCGCTACAGGCTCCGCCAGAGAGCCCCCGTTGGGCCGGGCCCACAGATTGCTAGAGCGCTGGAGCGCGATGGCGGATAAGGTCCCTGTGCACGACTTGCTCGATAAGATCTATATGGAGGGCAACGTTATCGCCCGTTACGTTGCCGCTGCCCCACCGCACCTGCACAATCGCGTACAGGTAAACTTAAGGCAATTTGTCGAGTTCGCCCTCGAGGCCGACAGCGGGCGCTACCCAAGCCTTGCACATTTCTTGGACCGCCTTCCGATTCTGGCCGAGGAAGACCGCCAGATGCTTAGCGACACCTCCGACACACAGCCCAGCTATGTGCGCATGATGACCATCCACGCAGCCAAGGGGCTGGAGCGACCCGTGGTGTTTCTCGTAGACGCCATGCGCGATTATCGCAACCGCGCCAGCGGTGTCCGGGCCCTCGTGGACTGGCCGGTCGAGGCCTCGCGTCCTCGCCGCTTTCAGCTGATAAGGAACAAAGCGTACCGCGATTCCGTTAGCGCCGCCTTGGTGGCGACCCAGAATGAAGCGATCCGACGCGAAGAGGCGCAACTGCTGTATGTGGCCCTCACTCGCGCAAAACATGCGCTCTTCATCTCGGCATGCGAATCTGTGCGCGGCCACGGGCGCGGCTGGTATGAATTCATCGAAGACCGTCTCAGGAAGGCAGTGCGCCGGCAACAACAACCGATTCCAGGTCTGACCTTCCGTGACGATGCTGGCGGCTTCGGTGCTGGCGTGGTGCTTGAACATGGTATCCCGCCGTCGTGGCACGAGCCGCAGGCGCAGGAAAATAAAAATCCCGACTACCCGATCGATTCCGCGCTTGCGCAACCGCTTCCAATCGACCACGAACTTCGATTCATTTACCCCAGTCGCACCGCTGCAGAGGAAGATGGTGGTGATGAGCTTGAGTGGCCTGGGTCGACAGCCGACAGCTCCAGGACACGCGGTATATTGATTCACCGGATGCTAGAACTGCTCACTACCGAGCAAGACCAAATGAAAGTGGAACGTCGGCTGGAAAAAGAGCTTATGGGACGGGTATTACCGCCGTTGCTAAAGAGCTGCTGGGATGAGGCCCGCGCGGTGATCGACGAGCCCGCGCTCAGGGATTTGTTCGACCCTGCCTATTACCTGGAGGCACGCAATGAAGTATCCATCCTCTACCGCCGGGGTGCCACCGATGTCTATGGCGTTATCGACCGATTGCTTGTCCGTGACAATCAAATCGTAATCATCGACTATAAGACCCAAGTGGCG
>VRUB01000008.1 GCA_019456345.1 Nitrospira sp.
CCCGTGGGTGGGGCTGAGCCGTACGCGTGCGTGGCGCGAGTGGCATCTGCTGGCGACACTGCAGCAGCGCGACCTGCCGGTGCCGCAGCCAGTGGCCGCGCGCGTGATCCGGGAGGGGTTATTCTATACCGCGGATATCATCACCTGCCGCCTTCCGGATTGCCGCCCGTTGGCGGATATGTTGAGCGAAGCACCGCTGCCAGCGTTAGTGTGGCAGGCCATCGGTGCATGTGTACGCCGATTCCACGACGAGCAGGTCTACCATGCCGACCTGAACGCCGCCAATATCCTGCTTGATCAGCCCGACCATGTTTATCTTGTGGACTTTGACCGGGCGCGATTCCGTAATCCGGGACGTTGGCGCGCGGCAAATCTGTCACGCCTGCGGCGCTCGCTCAACAAGTTCGCCGGCATGTGCACACGGTTTTACTTCAGCGATGAGGACTGGGAGGCGCTGCTAGCGGGCTACTCCCGAAAACGACCCCAGTGACCTCTCAGGTTTCTGACAGCAGCTGCTCGAAATAGGGGATGGTCTTGCTCAGACCGTCTTCCAGCGCAACCCTGGGCTTCCATTTAAGCGTGTCCATAGCGTGCGTGATATCCGGGCGCCGGCGGCCGGGATCGTCTTTCGGCAGCGGTAGATGCACGATCTTTGACTTGGAGTCGGTCATGTCGATGATGCGCTCGGCAAGCTCCAGGATCGAGCACTCTTGCGGATTGCCGAGGTTGATAGGGCCGGTAACCTCATCGGGGCTTGCCATCATCCGGATCAGGCCATCGATCAGGTCGTCGACGTAGCAGAACGATCGCGTTTGTTCCCCCTCGCCGTAGACGGTGATCTGCTCGTTCTTCAGTGCCTGCACGATAAAGTTGCTCACCACTCTGCCATCTTGCAGGTGCATCCGCGGGCCATAGGTATTGAATATCCGCACCACCTTGATTTTCAGGCGGTGCTGGCGATAGTAATCGAAAAACAGGGTCTCGGCACAGCGCTTGCCTTCGTCGTAACACGACCGTGGCCCGATCGGATTGACATTTCCGAAATACTCCTCGTTTTGCGGATGCACTTCCGGGTCACCATACACCTCCGAGGTCGAGGCCTGCAGAATGGTGGCTTTGACCCGTTTGGCCAGCCCCAGCATGTTAATGGCACCGTGCACGCTGGTCTTCGTGGTCTGCACAGGATCGAACTGGTAGTGTATCGGTGCCGCCGGACAAGCGAGGTTATAGATCTGGTCGACCTCTAGATAGATCGGGAATGTCACATCGTGACGGATCAGCTCAAACGCAGGGTTGCTGTGCAGGTGGGCGATATTGCGTTTGTCGCCCGTGAAGAAATTATCGAGGCACAGAACCTCGTGGCCTATTTCCAACAGTCTTTCACACAGGAATGAACCCAGAAATCCGCCACCACCCGTTACGAGTATTACTTTATGCATAGCTGATGCTCTTTACCGCTCCCGCTCTGGTGTTGTTCAAGGGCGCACGCACCATTTTTTCATGTGCCGCCACGGAGCCGGCCCGCGCTTGTAGATTGGATCCATCGTATTGTACCTGGCTCTTGCTTAGATGCGAGCAAGGCGGCAGTGCGCGGCGATCTCGTCCACGTAGCGCTCGGCAATATCCTGGTATCGGTCTATGACCGACCGCGCCCGCCGGCCGAGCTCATCTCGCTGGCGCGGTGATTCCAGCAAACCGGTGAGCGCCTTGCCTAATGCATCATCATCGGTGACCTGGATTGCGGCCTCGCTCTCGACAAAGATTCGCGCCTCGTCGGCGAAGTTTTCCATGTGTGGGCCGAACACGATGGGCCGCCCCAGGCGGGCCGGCTCCAGGATATTGTGACCGCCACGAGCTATGAGCGAGCCCCCTATAAACACCACCTGCGCGTTGGCCATGAAGCCGTTCAACTCCCCGAGCGTATCTACGATGTACAGGTCTGTGTGCTCGTCAATGGCGTCGTTTCGACTACGCACGGCGATGCGCAGATCAAATGGCTCGAGCTGTTTGAGGATGCCCTTGAGCCGGAGCGGGTGACGAGGGGCGATGACCAGCAAGCGCCCGTGGCGTTCGTGCGAGCGCCAGAGCTTGACGAATCGCCGCTCCTCGTCGTCATGGGTGGAGGCGGCCAGTACGTAGGGGCGGGAAATAAGCGGCGCCGGGACCGCCTGCGCAGACCCAGGATCAGCGGCGAACTTGATATTCCCGATGACCTTCACGCGCTCCGGTGGCGCGCCGAGTGCGACAAAGCCGTCTCTGTCCTTGGCGGAGCGAGCCAAGATCACATCCACGCAGCCCAGTGCGCGTTTGTAAATACGCCGCAGCCATGCCCGTGCGCTCAATGTTCGCGGCGACAAGCGCGCATTGACGACTATCAGCGGTATGTTTCTCGATGCGCAGGCCGCGTAAAGAGTCGGCCACAGCTCCGTTTCCATGATCAGGGCGCAGCTCGGGGCAAGCGCGGTGAGGAAACGATTCACGGCGCCGGGAAAGTCGATGGGCGCATAAAGCTGCGTGACACCTGGTGGTAGCCGCAGCCGGGCGACCTTACCACCCGTGGGGGTCCCGGTGGTGACGACGATCGATTGATTGGAGCAGCGCGTTTTTAGACTGCGCACCAGCGGTTCTGCGGCGAGCACCTCCCCCACGGAGGCGGCATGAATCCAGATGGGCGCAGGGGTGCGCTCGAAGTGACCGAACCCATAGCGGCCCCTCAGGTAGCGCCGATCACGCGCACGCACGGCCTGCACAAGCGTGTAAACAAAGATCATCGGGGACAGGCAGTAAAGCGCGAAGATATAGGTCAGTGAATACAATGTCGACGTAGGCCCTTTTGAAACCGTGAGATAGCGGCACCACTGCAAGGCGCACAGACTATCCGTACTGCGTTTATCACGCTGGCGCCATGTCATCAAGTTTTGTTGGTGGTATCACGCCGAGCCGTGCCTGTTTCGGCGCCCAGAGGGGCTTTGTAGAGCATTTTTGTGCCGGCCCATCACCGGCGCAAGATTGGCTACTGCTGCGGGCTGAGGTGGATGGTGCGCGCTCGATCCGCGCCCCATCCGTAGAGCGCAGAAACGCAATGCATAATCACGCGCCCCGCCCGCCTCGGTGCGATAGTGCAAAGCCTGGCGTTATCATTTTAGCCAGCCATTGAACGCGATCAGGTCTTTTTCGGACAAGGTGCCGGCGGCTTGCTTTAACCGCAACAGCTGCAGGATGTAATCGTAGCGTGCCCGCAATGCGCCGGTGGCAGCGATAAACAGGTCGCGCTGAGCGTCGAGCACTTCCAGGTTGGTGTTAATTCCGGCCTCGAACCCTTCTCTCTTAGCCTCCACCACACTCTCGGATGCGATCACCGATTGGCGCGTCGCCCGAATCCTGCTGGCGCCGCCCACCACACCGCGGAAGGCCGCACGCGTTGCGCGCTCGACAGCGCGCCGCTGCGTCTCCAGCTCCTGCTGTGTCGCACTGTAGCGATAGCCGGCCTCCCTGGTGAGCGAGCTGATCAGGCCGCCCTGATAGATCGGGACCGTGAGCTGTAACCCGATCTCGGTGCGATCAATTTGAACCCCGGGCCCGGTCACGCTGGCAGTGTCATCGGTGCGCGTGGCGCTGCCTACGAGGTCAAGTGTCGGCAGGTGGCCTGCGCGCTGGCGTTTGACTTCCTCCAGCGCGATCTGCGCGATCTCGCGCGCAGCGGCAAGCGCGAGGTTCTGTTTAAGCGCCGTCTCCACCCACTTCTCGATATCCGGTGGATCGGGTTCGATCAACGGCGCATCACGTATAAGCGTCGCCACACTGGTGATGCGTCGAGCGGTGATCTCGCGCAAACCTTGACGTGCGTCCCGCAGGTCGTTGTTGCGCTCGATCTCCACGGCGACGTCGAGCTCGAAGCGCGCCCTGGCCTGGTTAACATCGGTTATGGTCGACAGGCCTACTTCGAGTCGACCTTCGACGACTTCCAGCTGACGTGCGTTTGCCGCCTTTTGTGCCCCGGCCAGCTCGAGATTGTCCTGGGTCGCCAGCACTGCAATATAGGCCTCGGCCACGCGCACAATCAGATCCTGTTTGGCGGCGGCAAGCTGTGCTTCGGCGCGGCGCACCTCGGCCTGCGCCTGGCGCAGGCCGGCAAACAGCGGGGCGTTATATAAGGGCTGCGTCAGGCTCAGCGAGAGGTCGGTGCGGGTGAAATCGGCAGTGCCGGCCGGGCGCGAAATAATATCGCCTTTGGTCTCGATGCGGATGTCGTTTCGGCCGGCGTCGACCTGGGCGTTGAGGCTTGGCCGTAGAGCCGCGCGCGCTTGCGGTAACTTTTGTAAGTCGGCGCGGTAGTTCGCTCGCGCGGCGCGGAACTGTGCATCGTTCTCCAACCCTAGCCGATAGACGTCTATCACGTTTTCGGCGAATGCCGCTGGCTGCACAGACACGCAAATAACCAGGGCTAGGAGCGTGATGGTTATTGAGTGAGTCGTAAACGACATGAATCAAGTGTTTTGTTTGGCGTAGCTTGCACGACCGGTTCGTCGGGGCCAATAAGCGCACATAATGATTTATCGTGCGGCCATGAACATGACATTGCGTCTGATTCGTGGTGGTATGACGCGGCCGGCGATGCCCTATTCATGCCAGAGGCGACGTCGCATTAAAAGACGAATCGTTCCGGCTGTTTTGCATTGATTAACGGCGGCAGCGCAGTCTCGAACAGCGACGTCACAGTCCAGCTATCGTCGTCCACACGCTGCACCAGCTCGACCTCCATCACCGGCGCCGTGCCAACGATGGCGATCAGGCGACCGGCGGCGGCGAGGCTGTGCTTGAAGCTATCGGGCAGCAACGGCACAGATCCCGTTATCAAGATCGCGTCGTAGGGTTGGTGCCGCTCCCAGCCGAGAGCGCCGTCACCGATTTCCACCGTCGTATTGTCTACCCCATGGGCGGCAAGGTTCTGCTGGGCGCGCTGGGCGAGCTCCGGGATGATTTCCACCGAGTGTACATGCCGGCCTAATGCCGCCAATAACGAGGTCATGTAGCCGCTACCGGTGCCGATTTCGAGAATCTTGTCCTCAGGGCGGATGGCTAGCTCCTGCAGCAGGCGCGCCTCGAGCTTGGGTGACATCGTGACCTGCCCATGGCTAAGCGGTATATTCATATCGACGTAGGCCAGGTTACGATACTGCGGGGGTACGTATTCTTCGCGCACCGACCGCGCGATCAAGCTCAGCACCCTCTGGTCAAGCACGTCCCACGGTCGAACTTGTTGCTCAACCATTTTATGACGCGCATCCGCAAAATCGATGTCGTCCATATAAGCACACATGCGTAGGGGTAATGCCGGGAGCGATAAGGGTAAGCGCTTTGGGTATGACGCGCAAGCGTGCCTGCGGCAGGGTGTCATCGCCTCGGCAGGCACCAAGACAAGCGGGGATCTGGCCGCAGCGGCGGTTGCATTCACGGCGCGAATGCATTAGCTTGGTTCCAGTTCAGCTGGGGGTGTTCGCCTCGCCTACGGGTGCGGCGGGCTGAGAGACACCCTTCGAACCTGATCCGGATAATTCCGGCGTAGGGAAGCTCCCGCAGACCTCCGCCTGCGGGCCCCCTGCGCCATGGCCACCGCCCTTTGGGCAAGGGATGACACTATGAGCGCAAATCCTGACCACATCTTGAGCCAGACGGCGACTGTGGACGCAGCCGCCATCGAGCCGTTGCCAAACTCCCGCAAGATCTACGTACAGGGCAGCCGACCCGACATCCGAGTGCCGATGCGAGAGATCTCGCAGGCCGACACGCATACACAGAACGGTGTGGAGCGAAACCCGCCGATCTGGGTGTATGACACATCTGGGCCCTATACCGACCCGGCAGCCGCCATTGATGTGCGCGCTGGCCTGGCGGCGCTGCGTGAGGCCTGGATCGAGGAGCGCGGCGACACAGAGCATCTGACCACCGTCAGCTCCGAGTACGGGCGCACGCGCCTCGCAGACCCCGCGCTTGCGCAGGTGCGGTTCGCACACGTGCGCAAACCCCGGCGTGCCCGGCCCGAACAGAACGTCACGCAGATGCACTACGCGCGCCGGGGCATTATCACACCTGAAATGGAGTTCATCGCGATCCGCGAGAACCTGAAGCTGCAGCAATACAAAGACGAGATACTGCGCAGACGGCACCTGGGTGAGACCTTCGGCGCGCAGATTCCGCAAGCGGTTACGCCGGAGTTCGTGCGCGAAGAGCTCGCGCGCGGTCGCGCGATCATTCCAGCCAACATCAACCACCCCGAGTCCGAGCCGATGATCATCGGACGCAACTTCCTGGTGAAGGTCAATGCCAACATCGGAAACTCGGCCGTGACGTCCAGCATCGAAGAGGAAGTGGAAAAGATGACCTGGGCGATCCGCTGGGGGGCCGACACGGTCATGGATTTGTCGACCGGCAAGAACATTCATGAAACCCGTGAGTGGATCATCCGCAACAGCCCGGTGCCCATCGGCACCGTGCCGATCTACCAGGCGCTGGAAAAGGTCGATGGCAAGGCCGAGGAGCTGACGTGGGAGATATTCCGCGACACGCTAATAGAGCAGGCCGAGCAAGGCGTGGATTATTTTACCATCCATGCGGGCGTGCGCTTGGCCTTTATCCCGCTGACCGCCAACCGCGTCACCGGAATAGTGTCGCGTGGCGGCTCTATCATGGCCAAGTGGTGTCTGGCGCACCATCAAGAGAGTTTTCTCTACACGCGCTTCGCCGAGATGTGCGAGCTCATGAAGAGCTATGACGTAGCGTTTTCACTGGGCGATGGCCTGCGCCCGGGCTCGATCGCCGATGCCAACGACGAGGCCCAATTCGCCGAGCTCAAGACCCTGGGCGAGCTGACCCGGATCGCATGGGAGCACGATGTGCAGGTGATGATCGAGGGACCGGGACATATCCCGATACAGCTCATCAAGGTCAATATCGAAAAGGAGCTCGAGGACTGCTACGAAGCACCGTTTTATACGCTCGGCCCCCTGACCACGGATATCGCGCCGGGTTATGACCACATTACCTCGGCCATCGGGGCCGCCATGATCGGTTGGTACGGCTGTGCCATGCTGTGCTACGTGACCCCCAAGGAGCACCTCGGGCTGCCCAACAAGAAGGATGTGAAGGATGGCATCATCGCCTACAAGATCGCGGCGCACGCGGCCGACCTCGGCAAAGAGCATCCGGCAGCCCAGTTGCGCGACAATGCATTGTCCAAGGCACGCTTCGAGTTTCGTTGGTCTGATCAGTTTAATTTATCGCTCGACCCCGATACCGCGCGCGAGTTCCACGACGAAACCTTGCCGAAGGAGGGGCACAAGGTGGCCCATTTTTGCTCGATGTGCGGGCCGCACTTCTGCTCTATGAAGATCACCCAGGATGTGCGCGAGTATGCCCGGCAGAAAGGCATCGCCGATGTGCAGGCGGCGATGGATGCGGGCCTGAAGGAGAAGGCGAAGGAGTTCAAGGACAAAGGCAGCGAGATTTACACGCCTACTTAGTTCGTAAGCTCGCCGGCAATCATGTTGGTTCGCTCGCTGGCACCATTCCACAGCGACACCCGGTCAGGAAACGCTTTCGGCCTTTCGAACAGAAAATAAAGGAGATTGTCTGTAAACGCGGGGTCCTTGGTCAGACCGAGATGATCTCTGAATAGAAATTGCACTTTGGCCCAGTCGATCGGTGATTCCAGACGACCCCGTTTGTTTGTACCTATGCGCTCATCCATGAGTGCGCTGCTGCGAAGCACCGTGCCGTCTCCGGGCGCGAGTTTTACCACCGCTATCTCACCCGTGTCTGGCTCGACCGCCATCACCGCCTCCGTTGATACCGCATCACCTACGATCAGGAACAGCGCTACGCCCGCAGGTGGTGAGGCGGGGACATCCATTGCCGCTGCAAACTGCCTTGCGCGCCGCAAGGCCTTGCGCTGATGATCCAGGGCGATGCGCCGCCTGGTTGCGCGATCTTTCGTAGCAGGCAGCAACTTCTGCAACACGGGTTCTTGAGTAGGATCGGCCAGCCCCCAGCCCATACGTTCCCACAACTCCGGATCATAGATATCCTCGAATTTGCTGTGATCGTTGGCGTTGACCATTGCCCCGTGGCGTGGGCGTGGCAACAATTGGTAAGCCGATGGCATCGTGCCGAGAATGGCCGGGGCGTAGCTCGGCACGAACGGTGCAAACTTTTTTCCCTCAATCAAGAAACGCAAGGCGTCGACAGAGCCGGCGTTGGGCGTGGCGATCAGCACGAGATTATCAATGTAACGCGCGCCGGCCCAGGTCAGTGGCGGCAGCGATCCGTCGGCAGGGAGATCGGCGGATCCATAGCGAAGATAGTAACGCGCGACCAGGCCGCCCATAGAGTGAGCAACTATATCGAACTTAACGTCATAGTTCCTGATGCCATGTCGCTTTTCCATTTCCGCCTGAACGTATGCGCGCTTAATGAGAATGAAGGCGTGCAGCCGCCCGGCACTTTCGACGATATCACGGCGCCAGTCATAGTCGTACTGAAAGCATGTGTAATGGCGCTTGCCATAGTCGACGACTCCAGCTTCACCGAGCTCCTCGTCTCGATAGCCGGCGGCACCGAGGGTGCTGAGCATGTAGAAATATGCTTTTAGCTGGAACCGTATCCCCGCGAAGTTAATCCGCACGCGATCCAGCGCGCCGTCCGAGCGCACATTGTCGCGAAGCTCAACCAGCGTGGCGCCTTGGCGCATCGGTAGCGCAAAGAGGCGGGCGCCCTCGGGGTCGTGCGGGTTTGCGCTGCCAGGACCGAATGCACCCCAGACCACACTGCCGGAGTCCTTGTCCACGAGTCGTGACCCGAGAGCGCCGGGAATCGCGATAATGGGATTGCGGTAAGGGTCCTCCGTCTGGATAAGCTCGTCATAAAGTCCCCCCAGATCCGGGGTGTAGAGCTTTGACACGCAACCGCCAAGCGCGAAGAGTAAAAACAGACATGCTGCCGGCACATAAGCTATGTTGACACGCGCAACTGTTTGCATGGCTTTGGCCTCAGTTGGTCGCTTAAAAGACGTAAGATTATACTCGGCCGGTGGAAGCGTACGCACGCCTGCGCAGTTTAGCAACAACGCAATACAGGCCGCGGTGCATCAGACGTGTTTATTGCTCGGAAGCTGTGGCACAAGCTGGGTCGCAGCACATCGCTGCGAGTTATCTCTGGGCCGGGCCCAGGCTGTGATGAGGGTTGCGGCATTCATGGAATGATATCTCTAAACGACGCAATAGCCGGAAACTCTTCCACTGGTTTTTGCGGGCGGCGCGAGTCGGGCTTGCGTACGGTAAGAAGTTGACCGATCCCATAGCTGTGCGCCGAACGCAGCACCGGCAGGCTGTCATCTATCAGCAGGGTGCGGGTGCGCTCGAAGGGTTCGATCGCCTGCAGCTTGGGCCAGAATCGTACATCTTCCTTGGGCGTGCCCATATCATGCGCGCTCAGCACCGTGTCGAAATGGCCATCCAGTTGCGTGTGGCGCATCTTGAGCTCGAGCACCTTGCCGTGGGCGTTAGTGACCAGAACGATCCGTTTATCCAGCCTGCGAACGGCATCGAGGAAGTCGATGACGTAGGGGTGCACGACGATAAGGTGATCGACTTCCTGCTTGAGCACGGGGATGTCCAAGCCCAGTTCGCGGCTCCAGAAATCCACACAATACCATTCAAGCGTACCTTCGACCTCGCGGTAACGACGCATCAAGGCCGCTTTCGCCGCCTCATAGGACAGGCCGTGCTTTTCGGAAAAGCGACGAGGCACGTGCTCGAGCCAGAAGTGATTGTCGTAATGCAGGTCCAAAAGCGTACCATCCATGTCCAGCAGCACGGTGTCTAGCTGATGCCATCGGATCATCGCTGGCGGCATTTGTGGTCCTGCAATGGAGGCGTTAGACACAATATTAGTCGTGCGCGCTGCACCCGTGCCCACAGCGTTTGGAGCCGTTGATCCGGTTGCTGGTATTGCCGGGTCCGCGCCGCAGGCGCCAACACATCAGGTTCACCGGATCGCCTCCTTCACTTGCCATGGATCCACGCGCTGGCCGCCTGCGCGTCTTCAAAGAAAGCGGCCTCAGCGTCGGTGAAGGCGGTACCCAGCCAGCTTGCCCACGAAGTCCACTGATTCGTAGTGATGACCGCTATGCGCGTGAAGTCATGCGCGTGCGCGCGCGTGAACTTAATATCCTCCCACGCAACATCGACGCTAAACTTCGCCATGTTGCTCAGATCGAGCAGCAGCTTGATCTTGGGCGAGTTTTCAAGCTCATGCGTGACGGCCTGCTCAAACTCGCGGTAGTCGGCAAGCGTAAACTCGGCATAGACACTCACTTTAACTAGATCTTTCTCTTCTTCGACGACGATCATAGTTAGGTCCAATGGGTGAACGGGATTGTGCTGAGCATTGTAACATGCGGCATCGGGTCGTCGAATACCGCGCCGGTGCGGCGCTTGCCATCAGTGCAGATCCAGGTAACCTGTGGGCCAAACGTGTAGCTTAGAGCTCTTGTGGGTAAGAAACCCGACATCATCCGCGTCGAGACTATCGCGCAGACGCGCATATTCTGTGTAGAGCAGCTCGATTTGCGTTTTGCAAACGGGCGTGAGGTGAGATACGAACGCCTACGCGCCTCGGCCGGTGAGGCCGTCTTGATCGTGCCAATGCGGGACGACGATACAGTGTTGTTGATACGCGAGTACGCGGCCGGGGTCGAGCGCTACGAGTTATGCCTGCCGAAGGGGCGGGTGGACGAGGGCGAATCCCCGTACGACACCGCCAACCGCGAGCTTATGGAGGAGGTCGGCTACGGTGCGAGACACCTGCAACACATAAAGTCGTTGACGCTCGCGCCGGGCTATGCGAACCACACCACCCACATCGTGCTGGCGACAGAGCTCTACCCCGCCCGGCGTGATGGCGACGAACCCGAACCGATCGAGGTCGTACCGTGGTCACTCGGCAATCTTTCGGCACTGGTAACGCAGACCGACTGCACCGAGGCGCGCAGCATCGCTGCGCTATTTCTTGTGCGCGACCTGCTAGCTGGAAAGTAACGCATACGTGAACGATCCTTGCCTGTATCTCGACGAAACGAAGGCCATTGCCGTGGCTGCCGGGCAGCGCATATTGCAGATCTACAATCGATCATTCACGGTTGCTGCGAAGGAAGACGGCTCGCCGCTCACCGAGGCCGATCGCGCCGCGCACGAGCTGATCGTGGCGCGTCTGCAAGCGCTCACACCCGACATACCGGTGCTCTCGGAAGAGTCGGATGAGAACAGCTATAAGAATCGTGCGGGCTGGAAGCGGTTGTGGCTGGTCGATCCGTTGGATGGCACCAAGGAGTTCATCAAGCGCAACGGCGAGTTCACGGTGAACATTGCGCTTCTTGAGAATCACAGGCCCGTGCTTGGTGTGGTGCTGGCGCCGGTGCTTAACGTCGTCTACGCGGGCTGCGAGGGGCGGGAGGCCTCCAAGGAAGTCCCGGGAGAACGCGCGCAAGCCATTCATGTGCGCTGCTACCGCGGCGGTAAGGCCACGGTAGCGGCCAGCCGCTCACACGCGGGATCGAAGCTTGCAGGATTCTTGCATAGCCTGGCGCAGGCGCAGGGACAACCCGAGCTTATCCGCATGGGAAGCGCGCTTAAGATCTGTCTGGTAGCCGAAGGCGCTGCCGATGTGTGCCCGCGCTTTGGCCCTACCTCGGAATGGGACACGGCGGCGGCTCACTGCGTGTTGCGCGTCGCCGGGGGCGAGCTCACCGACCTGAGTAAGCGCCCACTGGTGTACAACAAGCCCTCTTTGCTCAACCCCTGGTTTATGGCCAGCGGTAGCGGAGATTACGACTGGACGGTGCACGTAGATGAGTCCTGAGCATTCGCTGGACGGTGCACTATATCTCGCAATCGACCAAGGTGGGCAGGGCAGCCGCGTGCTCGTATTCGACGAGCAGGCAGAGGCGGTAGCCGAGGGGTTTTGCGAGTTTGGCGCAAACATGCCGCGGGCAGATTGGGTCGAGCAGGATCCAGAGGGTCTGGTGTCATCGGTATCGGTGGCGCTGGATCGAGTGACAAGCAGCTTGGGCGAAAAATACAACCGTATTGTCGCCGCAGGGCTGGCAACTCAACGTTCAAGCATCGCGTGCTGGGACAAGCATAACGGCAGCGCGCTGTCACCGGTCATCAGCTGGCAAGACAGACGGGCACACAACTGGCTCGAGCAGTTTGCCCATCACACGGCGCGCATTCACCAGATCACGGGCCTGTTTCCCAACGCGCATTATGGGGCGAGCAAGTTTCGCTGGTGCCTGGACAATCTTCCCGAGGTCAGGCGTGCGTGTGACAGCAAGCGCCTCGCCTGGGGACCGGTAGCAAGCTTCCTGCTTTATCGGCTGCTTGCCGAACGCCCGCTGATGGCCGATCCCGCTAACGCCTCGCGCACGCTGCTCTGGAACGTGAAAACCGGGAACTGGGATCCGGAGCTACTCGAGCTGTTCGGCCTACCCTTGCAACCGTTGCCGCAATGCGTGCCCAGTCGCCGCGAGTTCGGCACGCTATGCGTCGGTAATAAGAAAATCCCGGTTACCGTCGTCACCGGGGATCAATCCGCTGCCGTCTTTGCGTTTGGGCATCCACGATCCGATACCGCCTATGTGAATATTGGCACGGGGGCGTTTGTACAATTCTTGTCGGATGAGTACCCTGGTTGTACACCGCGTTTTTTGACCAGCGCAGTGCTGCACGACGGCGAGGACATATTCTACACCCTGGAAGGCACGGTGAACGGTGCCGCCAGTGCCTTGCGCTGGCTGGAACGTGAGTACGCGCTGTCAAGGCTCGAGGCGAAGTTGGCGCAATGGCTCACCCACACCGCCTCGCCGCCATTGTTTCTGAACGGCGTCTCCGGCCTCGGGTCACCGTACTGGGTCGCCGATTTTCCCTGTCGCTTTATCGGTGCGGGCGATGCATCGGCAAAGGCGGTCGCAGTGATCGAGAGTATCGTGTTTTTGCTGCAGACGAACCTGGACGGCATGCGCCCATTCACGGCAGCCACGGTGAGGATCCAGATTAGCGGCGGCCTTGCCCGCCTCGACGGACTTTGTCAGCGATTGGCCGATATCAGCGCATTGCCGGTGTATCGCCCGGCCCAGTGTGAGGCGAGCGCCCGCGGTACGGCGTTCCTGCTGGCTGGCCGACCTGCCGCATGGCCGCAGACCAACAGCGGTCAATGCTTCAGCCCGGCCAACAACCCGGGCTTGAGCGAGCGCTACCGCGCCTGGCGCGAGGCCATGCGTGGCGTGCTCGCCCGCGAGGCGTTACCGCGATGACGTGCAACAAGCTCACTCGGCCCCTTCGAGTAACTCGAGCTGCTCGAACATCTCCCCGATGGCAAACGACTCGATGAGATTGACCCCTCTTGCCGCCAGGCGGAATGCAAGTCGGGCGTCGGCGATCTCGTAGACCATGAGCTTGGCTCCGGGGACACGCAGCTTGCCCCAACGCGGCAACACTCCGACCTCGCAAATCACATAGCCCGGCCGCACCTGGCGCAGGATCGCGTCCTTGCGTTGGCTCCACTTCTGGATGATCGCGCCAAGATTCTCCACTTCCTGGTTGCGGGCGGTGAGAAGCACGTCGAAGGAAAACGAAATAATGACAACCTGCTGAGCCACCGATTCGAGCTCGCGCATCACGCGATTGAGTACGACCGTCGGGCCGAAGTGCTCGGTGCTCGAGCGCTTTAGTTCGATGAATGCAGTAACACCCGGATGGCTCTCCAACAACTCGCGAAACTCGGCCAGGCTCGGGATACGTACTTGCGAGAATCGATAACCGAAGCGCTCATACTCGCTCGGGTGCAGCCGTCGCAACTCCGCGAACGACATATGGTGCACTACACCCTTGACGCCGCATACCCGTTGTATGGTGCGATCGTGCAGGAGCACGGGCACCTCGTCGGCACTGAGCTGAATGTCGACTTCCACGAAACGCGCGCCGGCGCGGATCGCGGCCATGATTCCGAGTAACGTATTTTCCGGGAAATGGTCAGGATAGCCCCGATGTGCAACGAGCTGCAGCTTATTCATCTGTTTTTGGCAGCAACGAACCCCAAGCGGGAGATTACGGTTCGTGCATCCCGTTGCCTCTCGCTGAGACACCTATATAACAATATTATAAACGTAGCAGAACCTGGGATTTGACGTAAGCGGCAACGACGCGTATATTTCCCGCTACCACCGTGGTCAAGGGAAGGTACCATGGTACAGTGTTTTTTCCGAGAAAGGACGTCAGGCGCAGCAGCTGCGTACTTCGCCGCGGCGCTGCTATTAGCTTTGCTGCTGTTAGCTGCCCCCCACAGCCGCGCACAGGCGAGCGCCGCCTTCACCGCGCATCCACCCGTATTCTTCGAGCTCAGGCGCGACCGTGCGCTGGTCTATCTGGTCAACGATCTGAGCGACGGGACCGCGCGCGTCTACATTGACAGCGCGCCGATCGGCTTTCTTCCCCGTCGCTCCTACACGGCGGCCATGGTCGAGCCGGGTTTTCGGCTGGTGTGGGGCACGGCTGAGCCCAAATGGTACGAGTTCAAGGCCGGCTGGGCCTACCTGCTGCGCCGGGTCAGGCTCAACCCGCTTGCGCACGCATGGGTCGCGGATAATCCTGGCATCATCGGGGCGCTGGTGGCGGACAAGCGCTTGAGTTACGTAACCACGGACCGTGAGACGCTTATGCGCCAGCAGATACGGGCGCAGAAGGCGTTCCGAGACGCGCTCAAACGCGCCGGCAGCGAGCTCGCACTGCCCTATCGAAAACGCTTTCACACCGAAGATCTGGCAGGCCGCTCGCCGGCGATGCTGCAGGCTGAGCGCTAACGAACCTGTTGAAAAATCCAGCGGCCGCCGCCGTGAATTCCCATATTTTAGCTTTTTAAAATTCTTCTAAGCGGCGGCTTCGGTCGCATTGCGGTCGTACCCAAGCACCGGCGCCAGCCAGCGCTCTACTTCCTGTACGCTCATGCCCTTGCGCGCAGCGTAATCCTGCACCTGGTCGCGCTCGATCTTGCTCACCCCGAAGTAGCGACTCTGCGGGTGGGCGAAGTAAAACCCGCTGACCGATGCCGCCGGCATCATGGCAAAATTCTCTGTCAAACGAATCTCGCTGTTGTCCTCGACGCGAAGCAAGTCGAACAGGATGCGCTTTTCGGTATGATCGGGGCAGGCCGGGTAGCCGGGGGCCGGGCGAATGCCCGTGTACTGCTCACGCATAAGCGCCAGGTTATCCAGGCCCTCGTCCGGCGCGTAGCCCCAGAACTCCTTACGCACGCGCTCGTGCATGCGCTCGGCGAAGGCCTCGGCCAGACGGTCGGCGAGTGCCTTGGCCATGATGGCGCCGTAATCGTCGTGATCGCCCTCGAGGCGGTGGACGACCTCATCGAGGCCGAAGCCCGCGCTAACGGCGAAGGCGCCGACGAAGTCCTTGACGCCAGAGTCGCGCGGCGCGAGGAAATCGGCCAACGCCAGGTTGGGCCGCCCGCGCGGTCGCACCATCTGCTGGCGCAAGGTGTGGAAGGTGGTCAGGACCGCACTGCGAGACGCGTCAGCGTAGACCACAATGTCATCATCGTCGGTGCTGTTGGCGGGCCAGAGGCCGATTACCGCGCGCGGCTTGAGCCAGCCCTCCTCGATAATCTGTTTGAGCATCTCGCTGGCATCGGCGAACAGTGCTCGCGCCGCTTCGCCCACCGTCTTGTCTTCGAGGATGCGTGGATACACCCCGGCGAGGTCCCAACTCTTGAAGAACGGCGTCCAGTCGATGTATCGCGACAGTTCTTCGAGATCGTAGTCGTCGAACACCTTGATCCCGAGGAACGCGGGAGCGGGAGGCCTGTAGGCCTGCCAGTCGAGCTGGCACTTGTTGGCGCGCGCCTCAGCCAGCGTGGCCCGGCGAATGTCGCGGCGTTGTGCCGCACGCTGTTGTCGCGTGGCATCGTAGTCGGCGCGCACTTGTGCCGCGAACTCCCCGTTGCCATCGCCCAGCAGGCTGCTGACCACGCTGACCGCGCGCGAGGCATCGGGGACATAGACGGTGGGGCCGCTATAGTTGGGCGCGATCTTCACCGCCGTGTGCATGCGGCTGGTGGTGGCGCCCCCGATGAGCAGCGGCAACTTGAACCCTTCGCGCTCCATCTCGCTCGCCACGTGGCACATCTCCTCGAGACTGGGCGTAATGAGCCCTGAGACCCCGACAATGTCGGCGCCCTCGGCTTTCGCCGTCTCCAGGATACGCGCGCTCGGTACCATTACGCCAAGATCGATTACCTCGTAGTTGTTGCAACTAAGCACGACGCCGACGATATTTTTACCGATGTCATGCACATCGCCCTTGGCCGTGGCCAATACGACCTTGGCGGCGCTACGCCGCTCTTGCCCATCGCCCTTTTCGTCCTCAATGTAGGGCTCGAGATAGGCGACCGCTTTTTTCATTACGCGTGCGCTCTTGACCACCTGCGGCAGAAACATCTTGCCGGCACCGAATAGATCGCCGACCACATTCATGCCGTCCATGAGCGGTCCCTCGATCACCTCGAGCGCGCGCTTCGCCGACACCCGCGCGTCCTCGGTATCGGCGATGATGTAATTGTCGATGCCGTGCACCAGCGCGTGCACCAGGCGGCCACGCACATCGCCCTCGCGCCAACGCAAGTCTTCTTTCTTTTGTTGCACCTGTCCCCGTACCGTCTGCGCGATCTCGAGCAGCCGCTCGGTGGCATCGGGCCGGCGGTTGAACAGCACATCCTCGATACACTCCCGCACCGCGGGCTCGATGTCCTGGTACAGCGGCAGCTTGCCGGCATTGACAATCGCCATGTCGAGCCCGGCCTTGATTGCGTGGTACAGAAATACCGCGTGCATGGCCTCACGCAAAGCGTTGTTGCCGCGAAAGGAAAACGAGAAATTGGACACGCCGCCGGAAATCTTCACATGCGGCAGTCTTTGTTTAATCAACCGCGTCGCCTCGATAAATGCCTTGCCATATTCGTTATGTGCCTCGATCCCGGTCGCGACCGCGAAGATATTCGGGTCGAACACGATGTCCTCCGGCGGGAAGCCGACCTGCTCGGTGAGGATCCGATAGGCACGCTCGCAAATCTCGACCTTGCGTTCGACGGTGTCGGCCTGTCCCTGCTCGTCGAACGCCATCACTACGGTGGCGGCGCCGTAACGCTTGATCAGGCATGCCTGCTTGATAAAGGTTTGCTCCCCCTCCTTCAGGCTGATGGAGTTGACGAACCCTTTGCCCTGCACGCACTTCAATCCGGCCTCGATCACCGACCACTTCGAGGAATCGATCATCACCGGCACGCGGCTGATATCAGGCTCGGCCGCGATCAGGTTCAAGAAGCGCGGCATGGCAGCCTCGGAGTCGAGCATGCCTTCATCCATGTTCACGTCGATCAACTGGGCACCGTTCTCGACCTGCTCACGGGCTATGCTCACGCCGCTCTCGTAGTCCTCGGCAGCGATGAGCTTGGCGAACTTCGCCGATCCGGTGACGTTGGTGCGCTCCCCGACATTGACAAACAGGCTGTCCGGCCCGATGGTCAGGGGCTCAAGCCCGGAGAGCCGGCAACGCGCCGGCAGCCTTGGCAGCTTGCGCGCCGGATGCGCAGCGACTGCCTCGCTGATAGCGCGGATGTGTTCCGGGGTGGTGCCGCAGCAACCACCCGCCAGATTGAGCAGTCCGGCCTGCGCGAACTCACCGAGCACTGCCGCCATGTGCTCGGGTGTATCGTCGTACCCGCCGAACTCATTTGGTAGACCGGCATTAGGATGGCAGCTCACATGGGTGTCGGCGATCTGCGCCAGCTCGTCGATGTAGGGACGCAGCTCCACCGCGCCCAGGGCACAGTTCAGCCCGACTGCCAGCGGTCGCGCGTGGCGCAGCGAATGCCAGAATGCCTCCGGCGTCTGCCCCGAGAGCGTGCGTCCGCTCAAGTCCGTAATCGTGCCCGAGATCATGATAGGCAGGCGCACGCCATGGCGCTCGAAGTACTCCTCGATCGCGAACAGCGCGGCCTTGGCATTCAAGGTGTCGAATACCGTTTCCACCAGCACGATATCCACACCGCCCTCCACCAGGCCGTGCAGCGCTTCGGTGTAGGCCTCGCGCAACTCGTCGAAGGTCACGCTGCGGTAACCAGGGTCGTTCACCTCGGGCGAGATCGAGGCGGTACGATTGGTCGGACCGAGCACGCCGGCTACCCAGCGCGGACGGGCCGGGTTGCGGGCGGTGGCTGTCTGCGCTGCCTCGCGCGCGAGCCGGGCGCCAGCGTGGTTAAGCTCGTAGATCACCGACTCGAGCCCGTAATCGGCCTGCGCGATGGCGGTCGAGTTGAAGGTATTGGTCTCAACTATGTCTGCGCCGGCCTCGAAGTAGGCGTCGTGGATGCCGCGAATGGCATCGGGCTGGGTGATGGAGAGCAGGTCGTTGTTCCCGCGCAGCTCACGGGCATGATCGCAGAAACGCTCGCCGCGGAAGCCGTGCTCATCGAGCTTGAGTGCCTGGATCATGGTGCCCATAGCCCCGTCCAACACCAGGATCCTGTGGCCGAAGGCCGCGTTCAGGGCTTGTATGCGTTGCTGTCTTTGCATGGCTTAACCGTCGCTGACGGCGCTTGCCGCGATGGGTGCTGCCGGCCGGATGCCGAGGATGTGGCAGATGGCATAGGTCAAGGCAGCGCGGTTGAGGGTATAGAAGTGGAGATTGCGCACCCCCCGCTGCACGAGCTCGGTGCACTGCTCCGCCGCCACCGTAGCCGCGACCAGTTGGCGCGCCTCGGGGTCATCATCCAGACCTTCGAACAAGCCGCCGACCCAATCCGGTACACTGGCCCCGCAGATCGCGGCGAACTCCTTCACGCGCGTGAAGTTGGTCACCGGCAGAATGCCGGGGATGATCGGTGCGCTGATGCCGGCAGCACGCACCTTGTCGACAAACCGAAAGTACATGTCGGCGTCGAAGAAGAACTGGGTGATGGCACGACTAGCACCGGCATCGAGCTTGCGCTTGAGATTGTCGAGGTCGGCCTGCGCCGAACGCGCCTCGGGATGCACCTCCGGGTAGGCGGCCACAGTGATATCGAAATCAGCCAGCCGCCGGAGCCCGGCTACCAGCTCTGCGGCATTGGCATAGCCATCAGGGTGGGGCTGGAAGCGTTGCTCGCGCTCGGGTGGGTCGCCGCGCAGCGCTACGATGTGACGCACTCCTGTGGCCCAGTAGTGCCGCACCACCTGATCGACCTCGGCGCGCGAGGCGCCGACACAGGTCAAGTGCGCGGCCGGTGTCAGATCGCTCTCCTGTAGGATACGCTTTACCGTGGCGTGGGTGCGCTCGCGCGTGCTGCCGCCGGCGCCATAGGTCACGGACACGAATTGTGGTTGCAACGGCGCCAGTTTTTCGATCGCATGCCAGAGATTTTGCTCCATCTGCTGTGTTTTCGGCGGAAAAAACTCGAACGTCACCGATACCCGTGTCTCATCCGGTGCCAACGGCGCGCGAGCTTTGAGCTTAAGCCGCCTGGCGACCTTCTCGGCAATACGATGCAGTGCGCTGGTTTCTTGTTGAGCCGATGTCATCAAGCGACCTCCCGCTCGTAAGTCGCGGCCGAGTCCTTGCGCCGCGTGCTGCACCACAGCGATACGACCAGCTGCTCGCTATCGGTTTTCCCGGCGGCGGCGAGATGGCGCACGGACAGCTCACCGAGACCGGCGGCCTCGCACCACGAAGCGACCTCGTCGTCAGTGAAACCCAAGCGCCGGTGCGCATACCGGGACCGCAAGAACTCCAGCTGATGCGGCGAGAAGTCGACAATCAGCAAGCGCCCACCGGGGCGCAGCGTGCGTGCGGCCTCGGCCACAGCCGCGGCCGGGTCATCGAGAAAGTGCAGTACGTGATGGATAATGGCAGCGTCCACGGCGCCGCTGGGCAACTCCAGATTGTAGATATCGCCCTGGCGCACCTGGCAATGGCGCAGATTCGACTGCTCGAGATTGGCGCGCGCTACCGCCAGCATCTCGCGGCTGCAATCGATTCCCAGACCGCGCCGGATGCGGTCGCTGAATACCCGCAACACGTGACCGGTACCGGTGCCGAGGTCCAGCAGGTCATCGATGGGATCGTCGCCCAGCGCTTCCACCATTGCCCGTTCGACCTCCGACTCGGCCACGTACAAGCTGCGGATGTGGTCCCAGTGCGCGGCGTTCTCGTCGAAATAGGCTGCGGCACGCGCCGCATGGGCGCGTTTGATCGCCGCGAGCCTTTGCGTGTCGCGCTCAAGCTCGGCATCGTGCTCGGGGATCAGGTTCGCCAACGCCCGCGCAACCGCTACGGCGGGCCCGTGATCGGCGAAACGGTAGAACACCCATGAGCCCTCCTGGAAGCGATCGATCAACTGTGCCTCGCACAGGAGCTTCAAATGTCGACTCACCCGCGGTTGGCTCTGGCCGAGAATCTGTGTGAGCTCGGAGACGGTGAGCTCGGCACGCGCGAGCAGCGCCAAAAGCCGTAATCTCGTTGGTTCCCCGGCGGCCCGAAGGCTGTTGAGCAGGGTCTGCATGGATTTACACCCCCTTTGTTCCCGGCGCCCGCTGACATCCCAGGGACGGGCGACCAGATCGATCTTTAGTAATCACTTCTAAATATAAACATATCTTTATATATTTGTCAATGCCTCATTTACCAACGAGCCGGTCCATGGCCAGCGTGACTCGAACGCGCGCCGCTGTCCTGGAGAAATACGAGGGTTTACCGCGTGTCTGCGGTCCGTTGCGGCGCCCGCGCAGCTTGTTGGGCCGCACATCGATTATGTTCGACGCGCTCAGCATAATCCGATAACCGGCTTATGGGGCGGCTACGGAGAGGGGTCGCAGGCGCGTCACAATGGGCCGTGGCCGCAATCGCTATGAAATCAGCATATCGGCGACCGGTCAGCCGTCAATAGCTGAAGCCTTTGAGAGGGCTGCTTCTAATGGTGAGCGTGGGCTGATCGTCGACGTAGACAAAGCCAACATCTCGATTGTTATCGCTGTGGCCGGGGAACTCGAAACCGACCATGTCGCTGTGACGCGTGACGGCTTCAATGAGCATCTCACCCACGTCGATCACGATCTGTTGTCCGACGATGAAATTCTCGATGCCCTGGGCATCAATCTGCAGCGACCACCCGAGATCGGTCATGCCGCTGAGCCTCATGAAAGGTTTCGTTGGTTTGGAGTGCACCACGGTCAGCACCAACGTGGCCCGATCTACGATCTTTTTTATATTACTGATGTTGTACCAGATTGTGAAACCGGCGTTCTCTGCCGCGCGACCTTCCCCCGATTGCCGATGTGCGCCTGCGATCAGCAACGTCTTCGGCACCAACGAATGCGACAGCTCGGTCGTGCTGCGTTGAATCGCAAAGACCGGGGTCAGCACCAGCTCGCTGGTTTGCGCTTTCTTGCGCGCCCAGGCGTCTGCCAGTAACAGCGTGAATACAAGCGCAGCCGCGACGACCGCTATACTTGCATGTCCGTGTGTCTCCCGTTTCACTCGATGTCGCTCAATCGCCTTGGGGTTGGGTCATTATTATCAGGATGCTTAAAATAGTTTTTCAGCAGTCTATTATTTATCGTCGCCAGGAAAAAACCCGGCTCCGCACGCCGTAGAAAAACCTTTCTTACTCGGCGGCGACATAATTGCGTGGCGCCAAGCGAAAAGCCAGATCGATTGCTTGGTGACTTTTTCGGCGCGGCGGCTGCTACCGTAGGCCGCTTGCACCGCCAGGTCGCTGGCCAATATTGTTGATTGCGTGCAGCATGGGTTTTGCAGCTTCATCGACTATTGGGCTCGATTGCCAATAGCTACGGCAACTAAGGGTAATTGGATGAAGAGCATACTAGGGCTCATTATGGCGACTTTATGCGCCGGGTTGTACATCGCGACTGCCGCACAGGCGGGACCGCTGCACGATGCAGTGAAGAGGGGTGACCAGGCGCAGGTCAAGCGACTGCTTGGCGATGCGGCGAATATTGATGCGCGTGCCCGCGACGGTGCGACGCCATTGATTATCGCCGTGCTGACCCGCCGCGATGCGGTGGCGCGGCTGCTCATCGCGCGCGGCGCCGGCGTCAATGCCAAGCGCAAGGACGGCGTCACACCGCTGCACGCCGCCGCCCGCACCGGCGCAAGCGCTATTGCCGAGCTCTTGATCACCAAAGGCGCGGCTCTCGATGCGCAGAACTGGGGTGGCTGGACGCCGCTGCACACTGCAGCGCAAGAGGGTCATACCAATGTGGCGACGGTGCTGATCGCACGCGGCGCCGAGCTGAACGCGGCTGACAAAGACGGGCTGACGCCGTTGCATATGGCCGTGTTCGATGGTCATATCGAGTTGGTGAAGCTGCTCGTGGCGGACGGCGCCGACGTTAATGCACGCGGCATGGGGGGATTTACGCCGCTACACATGGCGGCCGGCATGGGACGCCCTGCCATCGCCGAGCTGCTCGTTGACAAGGGTGCCGATGTAAATGCGCGCGACCGACGTGGCTTGACGCCGCTGCACGGGGCGGCCGCTTATGACCACAGGGGTGCAGTGCAGTTGCTGCTCGCCCGTGGCGCCAGCGTCGATGTAAGCACCCAGGACGGTCGCACACCGTTAAGCATGGCGACGAAGGAGGGGAATCAGAAAATCGCCGAGCTACTCCGGCGCCATGGGGCGGGCAAGTAAGCCCAGGCCGGCGCCGTGGATCTTGAATTGCCAATACCTAATGCGCGCCGGCGGCTGGCGTGCCTTATTTCGCGGCAGGCCGGGCGGCATTCAGCGGCAGGCGCGAACGCTCACCATCTTCGTAGCAATACCAGGTGCCATCTATGAGCTGCCAGCTGGTCTCGTCCTGGGCCGCTTTTTTGCCATAGCCATCTGGCGAGACCGCTTTGAATTGGGCCTGAATACGGACACGCTGACCCTGTTTGTTGGCGTGCATAATGTACACTTCCTTCAAGGTCCAACTGGCGTTATCCCGCTCCATCCCCAGCACGTATTGCTCCTGCGATATGGCACGGCGGTAGGCGGGTGTTCTGAACTGATAGGCCTGCGCCCACTGGTTGAAGTGTACATACTGGTAGTACTGCGACGTCCGTACCTCCAGCGCCTGGTCGTGCAGCTCGGAACCGCGTTTGAGCACCATACGACCACCATGACCATCGTAGGCGTACAGCGCCAGCACGGTGGATATCAGCAAGAGCACGGTGGCACGTGACCGACGCATTCGACCTCCTTGGTAACGACAGATTTGGCGTGGCGAGCCGCCGCGATTATACCTATGCGGATCCGGTTGGCCATTGAGGCGGGGATAACTTCGCGGCCCAACCGCCGAGAACGTGTGCCGGTCTCGCGCCTTTAACGCTATAGTTCCGCTAGGAGAACGCTTTATGGCCCAAGGTTTGGATAATAGCTACGAAGCAAGTCTGCGCGCCACGCTGGTCGAGGTGCTCAAGGCGCTGATCATCGAAGGGTTCGAGCTGCCCATCCACTGGGTTGCGGTCTCGAACAACGGCAGCATTGTGGCGGGCGATTGCGCTTCCGAGCACAACCCCGAGGAATGGGTCATGACCACGCGCGTCGAGCATTACGCCGGGCCCGGCAGGCTGCAGTTGCCGGTGAATATCGTGTGTATAGATGTGCGCGCAGCGGCGGTACGAGTGGCGGTGAGCGAAGGCGGTGAGATCGAGTATCACTACTCGGCCGCGCCGTGGATCAGCTTATGACGGGGATGGGCTTTGGCGGTGCCGGCCGCAGCTCTGACCATGAGCAGGGCCATGGCCTGGAATCGCCGGCGGCACGGCTTAGCGCGACAGCCGCGGATTGAAGTACAGGGTCTTCAAGCGTTTCCCATCGGCGAACACGCCGCAGGCCACCAGGCCGGTGCGTGGATCCATGCCGCTGCAGCGCACGCTGACGTCATAGCCCTGGTAGGCCCCGCTCAGGGTCGCCTGATCGGCCAGCGGACTGCTGGCGATCTGTCGGTCGTTGATCTCCAGAACCACTTGGCCGGCGGACATCCCCGGTCTGAAATCGCCCTTGATCTTCCAGCCAAGCGGCTCGCCCGCGGCCCAGCCGAGGGCCGGGATCAGCATGGCTGCCAGCAAAATAAGCCTTTTCATCGCATATGCTCCCGTTAAGACAACTTCTATACATGGCAGCCATCCTTAGCCTGTTTGGACTCCGTTCGCGCCCGCATCCTGCGGCCAGCGCCCCCTACGAATCGATGATTCTCTGACAATGCAGGAGCCGTGCCAACCCGGTACGGCCTTGCCCGCTACCGCGCATCTTACCTTATTTGGTGGTTGGCCAGGGCAGACTCCGGTGAACCTAGGCCCCGTAAGCGAACGCCCAAGCAGGCCCGGAAGGAACTCTTCCGGCTGGCCGGCAACGAAACCGTCACCAATGCGTTGCCCGCAGGAGGATTCGGCAGACAGCTGCTAGAAACTACCAACTCTGCGTTTACTCAGGTGTGGATCTTGCACACGCTGGATCGGTTGCGCGCACCGCTGCCCGAGATCTACAACCGGGATGGCGAGCAGTTTGTCTCTACCGAGGCCCAGTTCCCGGTTGATAAAGATCGGCGACAGGAAATTATCCAACGCCTGGATGCGGCCGCGCCATGGCGCCGCGGCGACGGGCAGGCACTCCTCTGGGCCTGGCTGGCAGAAAGCCAAGCCTGGCCCAGCCGGCAGTTGGTTACAAGTAGTGGCGAAATCGTCACGGTATGTACAATCAACATTCGCACCTGAAACAGCGAGCGTTCGGTAACGGATACGGGCGATCTGCCGTCGTTGAACAAACCGATCAGCCTCGGCGGGTAATGCTCACACCGCACCGGCGACACTTGACCTTTTCGACGTTGGTTCCGGCGCCGAATCCGAACGGTTTCTCAATCAGGCGAAAATCGTGGAACCCCAACCAGCAAAGGAGGCGGCCAACTAAGGGCGGAAGCTTTGGCATATTGCAGTTCCTTGAAAAAAACGCGTATATTTTAAGACCATTTAACTGGTGTGAAGCGTATATGCAACAAACATCGGTGGACATGGAACAACATTTCCATCCGCTTTAGGTCTACAGCGCCATATCATCCCGCAGCAGTACGCGGATTGACTAAAAGGATGCGCCGCTTATCGTGCCTCTGCCAAAGTACCCCGAACGTATCGGCGCCCCCCGTGACGATTGTCAGCCCGATTTCCGATGCTTTGATGCGCACTATCGCGATTACACTGTCCTCGAGTGTGCTTTGGCGGTCCAATTCCATGAGTACGATACCTGTTTGATCCGTGATTTCCGCGCTCGATAACCCGAACATTGCGCGGGCATCATACGCGGGAATGCCATTGCTTGCAGGCTAATCATGCGCAGCAAATGCTACGGCGTGCGGGGCATCGGCGATATCTCGGTGTACCGCAATTCCTCCTGCCCATGAAGTACGTCGACGCCGGAGGTTTTATTACCGAGTATGAATGTCAATCGCTGGACCGAGGGATCTTCGCCAGTTTCCGACGTTGGCTTATGATTCATATCAGATCCTCTGTTCTCCTTACGCTGTCGAGATAGCGGTGTACGTTGTACACGGTCCAGCCGCACCCAGAGCGTCAGCGGGCGTTATCATGAATCACCTCTCGCAGCAGGTGCACCAGCGCCTCTTCCTGGTAGCCGATGTGCTTGACGATCTCTTGCGCTCGTGGGGAAAGGCGCCGATAGCCCCAGCATGATCGCCGCTTAGTCTCGGCCCAACCCTCACGTCGGTAATAAAGCGGCAGGTTGACATCGAAATAGGAGATGCTGTCCGCGTCCTTGAGCAAATCGGAGCGGGGATCGCCACCCACCTCATGGACCACCACTAGCCGGCAGGCTTCCTTAACTATGGCGCCTTCCACCCCGCGATCCTCCAGGATGCCGCGTAACAACCGTGCACTACGCTGAGCATGATCCGCCTTGAAGGCGTCGTAGTCACGATAGTCTTCCCGACGTATATGCTCCGGCGTGGCACGGTCAATATCATGCGCCAGCGCCGCGATTTGGAGTGCCTCGTCCGCATCCGGCTGCAGGCGCAACAGCCACTCCAGGGTGTTGTCGGCATGACGTGGGTCCTCGGGTACGCGCGAGCCGGCGATGACCGCCCGGATTTTGCGTTTCGCGCGCTCGACGCTAAGCATCACGGGCAAGCAGGACTCGGCGCAGGGTCTCAAGATTCATGACCACGGCAATCAAAACCAGCACCGGCAGTATTAGATTGGTCACTGCGCCCAGAAAGATGAGAAAAACGCGCATATCCCGCCCCATCCGCAACCCGGCCGCGCCCCCGGCTTTGATGCGCTCGCGCATCAGGTTGTCGTACTTGTCCGCCGTGTAACTCAACATGAACGAGCCGATTATGGCCATGAAACCGGTGAACAGGACCCAGCCGCTCGCTTCTATCGCGAGCAGGTGCCAGGTCAGCCCGAACAGCAGAAACGCATCGGCGTAGCGGTCAAGTACTGCATCGAACCAGCCGCCGAACTCGCTGCTTTGGAACTTGAGCCGGGCCACTTCGCCGTCGCACCCATCGATGACGGACGCGAACTGCGCCAGGACACCGCCCAACAGCAGGGCAAGATACCCACCCAGTGCGAATAGTCCGGCGGCCAGCAGCGAGCACAGAAACGAGAACAGCGAGATCTGATTGGGCGTAACATCGAGTTTCGCCAAATGGTGGGAAAACCGCACGGAGATGGGGCGATTCAAGTAACGCGATACTGGCCCATCGTTGGGCTTGTCGCGGAGCCGATCTAGCAGCGCTTTCTCCGCCCTCTTGAAGGCCGCGGGATCGTCCACATCGACCCAGAAACCGCGAGTCATGACGGCTTTGGCGCGCCCCTCCGCGGCCAGGCAACGTACCGCGCCGGACAATGTGGCATCACCGTTTTTTTCTCTGCTTTGCTCCAGGGCCGCAAATATGGCGGGGGAGCACAGGAAAATACCGGTATCGAGGCCATTGAAGTCGGCGAGCCCCTTGCCGATGCCACTGATCTTACCGTCTTTTACCTTGACGCGGGTGACATCCTCCGTATCGATGAGTGGATTGCGGGTGTTGCCGTCCACTCCCAGCGCGATCTCCCCATCGGCCAGGGACAGCGTTGTCAACATACGCGCAAGGGGCGGCTCGAAGAGGTGATCCGCCATGAGCAGCAAAAACGCTTCATGTAGGACTTTTCGCGCCTTGAGTACGGACAGGCCGTTTTCTTTCTCCCAATCGTCATTCACCAGGAATGTGACCCGAACCGCAAGGCGCTCGGCCAGCCGCTCCAAGAAATCGCGGACCCGGTCACCCTGATAGCCCGTAACGACATAAAATTCATCCGCCCCGGCTTCCCGTGCGGCGCGAATGACGCGTTCAATCAGGGGAATACCCAGGATGGGGATGAGGGGCTTGCTCTCACCCCATGGCTGCAGTCGGCTACCCTTGCCAGCGGCGATAATCAGGCATTTCATTCCTCGGTACTCCTTGGTCGCTGATGAACTGCTTCACCATCTGGAAGGCTTCATCGTCGGTGAACGGCACCGGGGGGTGTTTGCAGAAATAGGCCGACGGTCCTGCTAACAAACCGCCGTGCCCCCGATTTAATGCCAATTTGGCGCACCGAATCGAATCGATCGCTACCCCCGCCGAGTTGGGTGAATCTTCCACCGAGAGGCGCAGCTCGAGGTCTATGGGCACATCCCCGAACAACTTGCGTTCCATGCGGATGAAACAAACCTTGTTGTCGTTCTGCCAAGGCACATAATCGCTTGGGCCGACATGGATATTGTCGTCCTCTATACGGTACGCAGTTACGGCCTGCACCGCCTCAGTCTTGGATTCCTTCTTGGAAGCTAGACGATCGCGGTTGAGCATATTGAGAAAATCCGTGTTGCCTCCAGTATTGAGCTGGTAGGTGCGCTCTAATTTCTCTCCGCGCTTGGCGAACAGGTCGGTTAGCACCCGGTGGGTAATGGTTGCCCCCAACTGGGACTTGATGTCGTCACCGATAAGGGGAAGACCGGCCTCTTCAAAATGCCTGGCCCACCGACCATCAGGATCGCTGGCGATAAACACCGGAATGTTGTTCACGAACGCCAGCCCGGCCTTTAATGCGCAACCCACATAAAACCGGGTCGCTTCCTCGGAGCCGACAGGTAGATAATTGATGAGGATTTCTGCACCGGATTCCTCTAGTACTCTAATCGATGTGTTCTTCGGTGGATTCCGTCTCGTCCGCCAGGCTAAAGGTGCGCCTTTGGTCGTAATGTGTCATGTGGTCGGAAAACTCGTCGAGAATTTGGCCCATTCGTACGGTGACGTCGGACTTGGGGATATCGGAGCAGAAAATGGTCATGCAGTTGGGGGCGGCAAAAATCGCCTCATGCACATCAACGCCGACTTTGCGTTTATCGGTATCAAAGGCCGCGACAACCTCGATGTCGCCGGGCTTATAGCTCCCGATCTCCAATGGATCAGACCGACGGCATCTTCTGGATTCTTTCCCGCGTAGTAATGGATACCCTGTATCAGGGAGCTGGCGCAGTTTCCGACTCCAGCGATAGCGATCTTGATCTTATCCACGTCTTTCATTGCCTCCTTTATGTTCTCTCGATGAACGCGTTCTTTTGCGCGAAAGCGCCCTCGCTCCGTACGAACTCACGCACGTAGAGTCTGGCAATCATCTCCCGATTGGCTGCGATATCCCGCTGGCAGACACACCAGTGGTAGTCCGACCCAATCGAATCTGCGATCCACTGCCCAGATTCCTCGCAAATGCCGCCCAGGGATTTATACCATCCTGCGTATCTCTTTTGTGACCCCCAAGGCGGTTACCTTTCTTGGATGAGCTGTTCACCGCAATCCACACAGTAGGGACTCCGATTGCGCCGGCGTATCGCATGTTGTTGCTCACTACATGCTTTCGCGGGAATATCTTTGTTTACCAGCTCGCCACACATTGAACAAAAGCGCACCGGCGCGTTTGCACGCCCGTGGTTGTAATTGGGACAACGGGCTGCCCGCACCATCATCTTGGTTCTGTCATCATTAGCTGTTTCATGGCCCTGAGTAGCGGCGCCACCCGGGGTGTGGCTTTTCGTGCGCACCGCGACCACTTGGCGACCGAAACACCATTGTCACCTAATCTTGGATGCGCGGACTGCACCACTAGCGCGCCACACGGAGTTGGAAACCGAACGGCTCCCTCCGCTGCGGTTGGAGGGTGGTGTGACAGAGATCAATCTCAAACAGAAGGCGGAGCCGAGACCGTGGGAAGTGTCCTCCGCTTCGCGCAGAAACGCAAGAGCACAAAGCGGCTGCGTGGGATTGCAATCATCGATCGCGAGACGTACACGGGACTGAATCGGGACACCAAGATCGAGTTGATCCGCACACGGACCCCGCTCGGGCTGATGAATATGTGCAAGCTTTTGGATGAAAAGCCCGGTTCACTCACAGCACCCCGCTATGCACGCAAGCATGGCTCGGTTCCAGGAAGATGCTGAACAGGTCCTTCCATGCCGTTTTCAGCTCGAAAAGTAAAAATGCGATTTTTGCTTTGCTCTATCTTTGAAACACTTTCCGCGTTCGAAAAATGTGCGGTGCCTACGTGCACCGTTCTACATGGCCGCTGAAAATAGTTTTTCAGCGGCCATGTAGATCTGCGCCACGGCAGCACGCCGGGCGCGGTAATCAATCAAAGAAAGCAGACTCCACCGATCATGGCAATCGGTGGGCGGAGTTAAGAGGTGAGCACGCCTGAGTTGTTGCTTATCTGGTGGCCAGGGACAGAATCGAACTGCCGACACGGGGATTTTCAGTCCCCTGCTCTACCGACTGAGCTACCTGGCCGGTTATCTATTAAGACGTATTTGTTGCGTTCTTCGCGCAACACCCCAGTTGGCGCGAACGCTTGCCGGAACACGCTTTTTCAGGATCGCCCGGAGCGGTGCATTATAGAAAAGGCGCCAGTCCCTGAGAAGCCACGCCCAACCAGACACGTCAGGGCTTTTTGGGCGGGGCCACCTTGGTGGGGGCAACGAAGCCGCCCGGCAGCTTGGGCCCCGAGCCGAAGAAGTAGTTGTCCATCTCCTTTTCGATAAAGGCGCGCGCCTTCGGGTCGAGCGGATTGAGCCGGTGCTCATTGATCAACATGGTCTGGTGGTCGAGCCACATCTGCCACGCCTCCTTGGATACGCTCTCCCAGATCTTCTTGCCGAGCTCACCGGGGTAGGGCTGGAAGTCCAGCCCCTCAGCTTCGCGGTCCAGCTTCACGCAGTGGACTTTACGGCTCATGATGTCTCCTTTAACTGTTCCAGCAGGCGCTTGATCGGGGCCGCGAACCCGCGCGCGTCAGGACGATCGAGGTTATACCAGCTTGCTCCCGCCGGCTCCATGAGCCTGTCGCTCGCACCCACGACACGACCCGTGATCGGCGTAATGTCGAGATGAAAGTGGCTGAACGTATGGCGCCGCGGTGGCCACGGGCAGTCGAGCTCGACCCGCAATCCGAGCGCATCGCGGCACCAGGCCGGCGCCTCGTCGACCGCGCACTCGGGAAACCCCCACAGGCCGCCCCACACGCCCGCCGGTGGTCGGCGTTGCAGCAGCACGCGGCCGCGCCCGTCGCGAATCATAAGCATCGCCACCACGCGCACCGGCCGGTGCCGGCGGGGCGCGGCCCCCGGGTAGGCCAGCGGGTCGCCGCACGCCTGGGCGGCGCAGGTGTCGCTTAGCGGACAGTGGGCGCAATCGGGATTGGCGCGCCGGCACACGGTCGCCCCCAGGTCCATAATGGCCTGCGTGTACTCGCGCACGCGCGAGCGCGGTGTGTGTTCTTCGGCGAGCGCCCACAGCTGCCGTTCGACCTCGCGCCTCCCGGGCCAGCCGTTGATGGCGTGGTAACGCGCCAGCACGCGCTTGACGTTGCCATCGAGGACCACCGCGCGCTGGGCGAAGGCGAAGGCGACAATCGCCGCTGCCGTCGATGGCCCGATGCCCGGCAGCGCGCGCACCACTTCGAAGTTCCGCGGGAACCTGCCACCGTGTCGATCCATGATCAGGTTTGCTGCCTTGTGCAGGTTGCGTGCTCGTGCGTAGTAACCCAGCCCGGTCCACAGATGCAGCACCTGATCGATATCGGCACGCGCCAGATCGCGGATGTGCGGGAAACGCGTCGTGAACCGTTCGAAATACGGCACAACCGTCGCCACCTGCGTCTGTTGCAGCATGATCTCGGAGACCCAGATATGATAAGGGTCGTTTGCCTGCTTCCACGGCAGCTCCTTGCGACCGTGTCTGCGGTACCACGCGAGCAGTCGTTGAGCGAGGCCGGGCGCGCTCATGGCGCGGCGAGGGCCTCGAGGTTGGTTGCGATGTTGATCAAGGTCTGGCGCAACTCGCGTTTCAGGATCCAGGGTCCGATCAGCGGCAGCAAAGAAAAACTGGGTACGAACTCCGCATGATAACGCACGCGCGTGCGTCCCTGCTCAGGCTCAATCTGCCAGCGCTCGCGCCCGGAGCGAAAATCACTCTCCCCCGATATCATCACGCTGACGATATCCCCATTGCGGCGAACCCAGACATCCTTAAGCTGGCGGATGGTCTGGCACATAAACAGCACACAGGAGCGAAAGCTCAGGCGGATGCGTTGCCGGCCGTCGGCAAACGTCTTGACCAGGGTCGGCTCGCTCATGTTCTCCGCCAGGCGCGGCCAGTTCTTGTAATCGCTGAGAATTGCCCGCGCCGCCGCCGGTGTAGTCGCTAGCAGCACATCAAAATTGACCACATAGGTGTCGTCGCTGCGCGTGACCTCGAGCATGCGGATCGTGACCCCGCCCGCGCACGCCGACGCACAGACCGTGGCCACAATAAAAAGAAACAGGAGGCACGCGGCCGCGTTTCGCATGATGGGCGGCTAGAATTTGAATTTTTCCTTGAGTCTCTTCTTGAGCTTGTCTTCCAGCTTCTGCTTTTTCTGTTCTACTTTCTTGTCTACTTTCTTCTTGACCTCGGCCTTGATGAACGCATTCCAGTCCGGCTTGAATTGCGGCTCGGCAAGGCTGCCGCGGATGTCGATCGGGATCGTCGTGCCCTTGCGCGCAGCGTCCTCCGCCACTTTCACCAGCAAACGGTAGTCAATCGTCTGTCTGGGTAGATCGGCCGTGCCCTTCCCGCTCGCCCACAGCCCACCCTTTTTCTTGTTCGCCAGCAAGAACGGCCCTTGCAGGCGCAGATCCTCGTTGCGGGCGACGCCGTTCTTGATCCTGACGCTGGCGCTGAAGCTGTCGAACCGGGTGCTGTCGGCGGGCTTGGGTTTGATCGTCGGGGGCCGGCCCTTGGCCTTCTCGGCAAGCGTGACGATGTCATTGACCATCTTTTGCAGGTCCACGCCCTTGATCTCCCCTTTTTTCAGCGACAGCGCGAGTGTGCCGCTGAGTGTGCGGGTGATCGAATCGGCATCAAGCCCGCGCGCGCGAAGCTCCACGCTCAGGTTACCGGTACCGGAGAGCTGCTCGGTAATCTTGGCATCGCTCAGAAACGGCCCGAGCTTGACCGCGCTCAGCTTCTCCTTGACGGTGAACTTAGGCGTCTTGGCGCGGGCATCGATCACCGTCTTGCCGGCGTAGGCGCCGGCGTAGAGCCTGGCCTGATTGGGGCCTAAGGTAATGAGGCCATTTTTGGCCTTGAGCTTGATGGCCACATTGGCGGAGCGGATGCCGAATGCCTTGAGCTTGTTGATGCGCAGCTCGCCCTGCACGTCGAGTGCGCGCAAGGTATCCAGCGGGATCGCCACCGGTGCGGCACCGGATGGCCCCTGCGGCGCAGGTGCCTTGCCGCCCGGCGGGGGCGGGGGCAGATAGCGGTCCAGATCGATCTGATTTAGCGAAAGATTGAAGCCGTAGGCCGGCTTGGCGAAGTTGCGAATCTTGAACGAGCCGCCAAGCGCGGTCTGATCGACCTTGGTGTTGAGCTTGGTCAACGCGAGGTGTTGCCCCGAGGCGCTGAAGTCTGTCTTCAATGAAACCTTGGCCAACGCGCGCTTGTCGGCGCTCGTGTAAACGATGCCAAGCTTGTTCATGAGCTTGCGCAGGTTAAAAGGCGCGATTTCGATGCGGCCGCTCGCCCGCGGTGCCTTTCGGATCTGTTGCGCTCGCAGGTTTGCGCTCAAGTTGAGCTCGTCGGCCGAAAGCGCGAGGCTGGCGATCTCAAGCCGGTCGCGAGCGAGATCCGCGCTGAAGCGAATTTTGAGCGATACTGTGGAAAAGGCGTTCTTTTGCGCCGGCTCGAGCTCAATGCCCAATAGATCAACCAGCGCCGCTGGCTTAAAGCTCGCTACTTCCAACTCACCGGCGACCTTGGGTTTTTCAAGTATATCGCTGCCCTTCAGGTTGCCTACCAGCGCGAGATCGTTGACCCTCACATTGAGCGCGGAGAGCGCCAGCGTCTGTTGGCCGAGGTCCACGCTGAACGCTGAATTCAAGCCGACCGTGTCGATTCCGGCTGGCAGCGCAACGGCGAGCTTGTTCGTCAGCGGTTTGGGATCAAACGGCGCCACATCGATACTGCCCTCGACGACAGGCGCGTCCCTGATTTGGCGGCCTTTGAGATTTCCTTTCAATGCCAGCTCGTCCACATTGAGTTGCAGTCTCGGCATGTCGAGCGTCTGCTGCTCGAGGTCGAGCGTAGCGCGTGTATCGAGACCGACACGTACCGTCTGCGGTGGGTCGCCGACGTCAAGGTCAAAACCTATCTGCATGTCGACAGGTTCACCGGGAACGATCTTTCCTGACTTGAGCTCGAGCGCCATTAACTCGTAGCGCTGGCCCGCCCTCTGATCGAGCCATAGGATTTTGCCGTTGCTGACACGGATGCCGCCGACTGTCAGCGCCGCGATGGCTGGCGCTGCGGGTGTAGCCGCGTCAGGCGTGGGGGGCTTTTGCGCTTTCACCTCGCTGTCGGCGAGATCGGCCCAGTTGGTCACGCCTGCTTTGTTCTTCATCAAGTTGAGCTCAAGCCCATCGAGCAGAATCGTGTCCACGACGAGTTCTTTGCGCAGCAACGGCAATACTTCGACACGCACGCCGGCAGCCGCTACACGGGCGAAAGGCTGCTCCCCGAAACCGGGCGCGTTGGCGAGCTCGACCGCGCCCGTCTCCAGCCCCAACCAGGGGAATAACGAGAGCTTGAGGTCGCCCTCGATTCTCAAGTCGCGCCCGGTGTTCTCCTTGACCGCCGCGATGATCTCGTCTTTGTAGTCGTTCGGATCGATCAGCAGCGCCACGGTGATGGCGAGCGCCACGATCCCCACAATCGCCACGCCCAGCACGATGGCCAGGATTTTCAGGGCTTTCCTCAGCGCTCTATCCTCCGGTAAGGGTTGGAGCGGGTGATGGGAATCGAACCCACGTCATCAGCTTGGGAAGCTGAGGTTCTACCATTGAACCACACCCGCGTGCGTTGGGCCGCGCTTCGCAATACAATAGCCAAGACCATTGTAACCCAGTTAGTTTTCACTGACAGGCCCGATATGACAAGAATCTTCGTCAACGGGGAAGAACGGCCGCTGCCCGGCCCGGTGACGGTGGTAGGACTGCTGCAGGAGCTGGGCCTCGCGGACGCGCGCGTGGCGGTGGCGGTCAACCGCAAGATTATCCCCCGCAGCCGCCACTGCGAACATCAGCTGCGCGACGAGGATCAGGTGGAGATCGTTCGGGCCATAGGGGGTGGATGTGGATAATGAGCACGCACGCTGAGCAAATTCCTGAACCGGCGCGCCCGGGGGGCGCGGATGACCCGCTGGTAATCGCCGGTGTCGCCTATGGCTCGCGCCTGCTCGTCGGTACCGGAAAGTACAAGGACCTGGACGAGACCGCTCGCGCCGTCGCCGCGAGCGGGGCGCAGATCGTCACGGTGGCCGTACGGCGCACCAACATCGGCCAGCACCCGGGCGAGCCCAGCCTGCTCGATGTGATACCGCCGGATAAGTACACGCTGCTGCCGAATACCGCGGGGTGCTACAACGCCGAGGATGCGGTATTCACCTGTGGGCTGGCGCGCGAGCTGCTGGGCGGCCACGAGCTGGTCAAGCTCGAGGTGCTGGGGGATGCACAGACGCTGTTTCCGGATATCCCCGAGACCCTGAAGGCCGCCGAGATCCTGATCAAGGACGGCTTCAAGGTGATGGTCTACACTAACGACGACCCCATTATGGCCAAGCGCTTCGAGGACATGGGTTGCGTTGCGGTGATGCCGCTGGCCGCTCCGATCGGCTCCGGGCTCGGGATCCGTAACCCTTACAATATTCGCTTCATCGTCGAAGCCGCGCAGGTACCGATCCTGGTCGATGCCGGTGTGGGCACCGCCAGCGACGCGGCGGTCGCGATGGAGCTCGGATGCGATGGTGTGCTGATGAACACCGCCATCGCAGCCGCCAAGAACCCGGTGCTGATGGCCTCAGCCATGAAAAAAGCAATCGCGGCCGGGCGCGAGGCCTACCTCGCCGGGCGCATGCCGCGCAAGCGTTACGGGTCGGCCTCATCACCCATCGACGGGGCGTTTTTCTGAGCTCCAGCTGCAAGCAGCAAGTTACAAGTAGCCAGGAATCACGAGCGCTTGCTTCTCACTTGCTGCTTGCCACTTGAGACTTGCCACTGGTATTTCCGTTTGTCTCGCATGACTCAGTCTGATGTCACGGCGCCCGAACGCCCCAGGCCTGTGCGCCAGGTCCGCAGTTATGTCAGACGCGAGGGTCGCATGACGCGTGCGCAGCGACGCGCGCTGCACGAGCTTTGGCCCAGGTACGGAATTGATGCGCAGGGCGGGCTGTTGCAGTTCGAGCAGCTGTTCGGACGTCGCACCCCGGTGTATCTGGAGATCGGGTTTGGCAACGGTGAGGCCTTGTGCGAGCTGGCCAGCGCACACCCGCAAAGTGATTACCTGGGCATAGAGGTATACCGCCCGGGCGTGGGCAGCTTGTTGCTGAAACTGGAGCAACGTGCGCTCACTAATGTACGCGTCATTTGCGCGGACGCTGCTGCTGCCCTGAGCCATCGCATCCCATGCGACTCGCTCGACGCGATCTACCTGTTCTTCCCCGATCCCTGGCCGAAGAAACGCCACCACAAGCGTCGCCTGGTCCAGCTCGACTTCCTCGAGCAGGTGACGGCCCGCCTAAAACCGGGGGGTTACTTTCACGTCGCAACGGACTGGGAAGATTATGCCGCCCATGTACTGGCGGTGGCCGCACGCGTGCCCGCCCTGAGCAATATCGCCGGCAGGCGGCGCTACGCGAGCCGTCCCGATTACCGCTGCCGCACCCGCTTTGAGCGCCGCGGGCAAGAACTCGGGCACAGTATCCGGGACCTCGTGTTTGAGCGCCGCCACTAGCGGCAACCGACAGGCGCGCCCAAACCATCGAGGATGGCGCCTGACGGCACACAGCCACGTGGTCGCCACCCAAGCGCTGCGCGGGTATCGCCTGGTTCGGCGGGGGTGCTACAATTCAGCAATCAGATCTTTTGGTTTATAAGGTCCCATCGGGACCCGCCGTGTCAAAGGGCAGAAACGGCGGGTCCGTGAACCATTGCGGAGGATCGTAGAGGACGACGCAATGTCAGTGACCTATCATCACGCCCTGGCGCCCGGTACCCGAATCGAGTCCTACGAGGTCAACCACGTGCTGGGCGTGGGCGGGTTTGGCGTAACCTATCGCGCCTTTGATCATACGCTGCAGCGCCAGGTGGCGATAAAGGAGTATCTGCCGACGGGGCTCGCGGTGCGCACGCCCGATGGGACCACGGTCGGCCCGAAGTCCGACAACGACGTCGAGAATTACGAGTATGGGCTGAAGCGTTTTCTCGACGAAGCACGCACGCTGGCGAGATTCCGTGAACCGAATATCGTTCGCGTTATCCGCTACCTCGAGGCGCACGGCACCGCCTACTTCATTATGGACTACGAAGACGGTCAGCCGCTGAGCAAGCGCCTGAAGAAGGCGGTGACCTTGAGCGAAGATGAGATCCTGGCCATCATCGTTCCCATTGTGCGTAGCCTGCGCGCCGTGCACGCGCAACAGTTCCTGCATCGCGACATCAAGCCCGCTAACATCTACCTGCGCAAGGACGGCTCACCGGTGCTGCTGGATTTTGGCTCCGCGCGACAAGCGCTTGGCGAGCAGAGTCGCGCCATGACCGGTATGGTCACCCCGGGGTACGCGCCCTTCGAGCAATACTTCACCAAAGGCAAGCAAGGCCCCGCCACCGACCTCTACGGGATCGGCGCAACCATGTACCACTGTGTTACCGGCGTAGCCCCGATCGCAGCGACCGAGCGCATCGCGGAGATTCAGGACGGTGAGTCTGATCCCATAGGAAACCTGGGCACTCATGTCGAGAAAAACTACAGCCCGTCGTTCTTGCGTGCCATGATGTGGCTGCTTGAACCGAATGCCAAGCACCGCCCCCAGACCGTTAATGAGGCATTGGCGGCGCTCGAGCACGGTGGCAGCGACCGCGCCGCGAGCACAATGACACCGCCGAGCGAGCAAACCCAGAGCACGGCGGCAGCGACAGACTTCCAGGAAACGGCCAGTATCGATGAGCTGTCCGATACCGGCGCGTCGTGGAAGGCAGATGTGCTGCAGACAGTGGAGATCAACCTGGAACGCCACATTGGCCCTTTGTCCAAGGCGCTTGTGCGTAAGGCCGCGCAGAAAACCGCCAATGTCGAGGAATTGACCGAGCTTTTGGCGCGATTCATTCCCGCGGAGCGCGATAAGACCGTGTTCCTGGCCAAGACCCAGGTCATACGAGATACGCAAATGCCCAAAGATTTGCGACCGCCGGAAGCGCCGCAGCGGCGCGGCCCGCAACGCCGTGCGCCCGTAGAGCAGGACCGGCCGCCGCAGCCGTCGGTCACATTGGAGGAACGCCTGTTAAAGGCGGCGGAAGAGAGCCTTGCCGTCTACGTCGGGCCGTTGGCCAAGGTCCTGGTCAAGCGCGCGGCGCGCCAGACCTCGGATCTGGATGAGTTCTGTCAGATCCTGGCCAAGGAACTGCCGGATGAACAGCGGCGAACCGCCTTTTGCACTGCGTTGCGTCGAAAAGCGTTATCCTAATGCATCGAAATTGGCAGAATTCTGCGCCATAAGGGGCTAGAATAAGGCGATCGTCGACCCTGCATCGTTAGCACGCGCCTCGCAGGTCTGCAGTCAGGTG
>VRUB01000295.1 GCA_019456345.1 Nitrospira sp.
CATGATGTAGAGCGGGTGCTCACCCCTGATCTTCGCGGCGTCGACGTATTCGAGGCTGCGCAGGTCGAGCACCAAACCGCGCACGATGCGGCCGATGCCGGGCGAGGCGGACAGCGTCACGGCCAGCACGATGTTGAGCGCCGACGCCCCGTATGTCGAGATCAGGATGATGTAGAGGATCAGCACCGGAAACGACAGGATGATGTCGGAAATCCGGCTGACTACCGTATCGACCCAACCGCCGAGGTAGCCCGCCAACATGCCCATCAGACAGCCGACGAAATAGGCCGACGCGACGGCGATCGGCGCCACGACCAGCACCGTCCGCGCGCCCCAGATCAGGCGCGACCACATATCGCGCCCAAGGCGGTCGGTGCCGAGCCAATGCTGGCCCTCGAACCACCCAGGCGCCGAGGCCAGCGCGGCGGTGTCCATTGCGTTGGGATCGTAGCCGGTCAGCCACGGTGCGAGTAGCGCGACCAGCACCCAGAAGCTGACCAGGCCCATGCCGATGATCGCGACGGGCGATTCGAGCATCATCTTGAGCCAGCGCGCGATGCCCTTGATCAGGAAGTAGAGGAGCTCGAGAACCCGGTTCAGGAAATCATAGAGGCCGCCGAAGACCCAGATGACCATGTCCTCGGGCGGCGCGTTCGGGTCGCGCCTGACGGGTGCGTTCGGCTTTCCATTCGTGGTTTGATCGACCATGGCGCGCCCCTATGTGAACCTGATTCGCGGATTGAGGAACATGTAGCCGATGTCGCCGATCAACTGCGTCGTCACGGCGACGACCAGGGCGACGACCGTGGCCGCCTCGATCAACGCGATGTCGCCGAACAGCGCCGCCTCGAGCAGCATGCGGCCGAAGCCGGGATAGGCGAAGACCACCTCGGTCACGACGACGCCGGTGATCAGCCAGTTGATCTGCAGCAGGATGACGGTGAACGGCGCGATCATCGCGTTGCGCAGCGCGTGGCGCAGGATCACCGTGCGATAGGGCAGGCCCTTGAGGATCGCGGTGCGTATGTAGTGTTTTGTCATCACCTCGACCATCGAGCCGCGCACCATGCGCGCGACATAGCCGAAGTCGTAGAGCACCAGCACCGTCACCGGCAGCACGAACTGCGACGCGAGGCCCCATTCGGGCGTCACCTCGAGCGTGCTCGTCCCCGGCAGGAGCTCCAACTTGACGACGAAGATCACCATCAGGAACACCGCGGAAGCGAATTCGGGTATCGATGTCAGCGTAATGCCGGTAATCGAGAGCCCGCGATCGAGCAGGCTGCCTTCGCGCATGCCCGACAGCACCCCGAAGATCATCGACACCGGCAGGATGATGGCGAAGGCGACGCCCGCGAGAATCGCCGTATTGTACAGCTTACCCCAAATAATGTCGTTGACCGGCTCTTTGTACAGTGACGAATAACCGAAGTTCCCGAAGTATTGGTGGCCCCGCGGGTCGTCGAAGCCGAGCTTAAGCTCCGGATCCGCCAACGGGTCCTCGATGATACCGGTCAACACGCTAATCCATCGGCCGTAGCGAACCGGCAATGTATCGTCGAGTTGCAATTTCTCGAAAAGAAGGTCCTTGGATTCCTGGCTCGCGTAGGGCCCTAGCGTCTTGCTGGCGACGTTGCCCGGCGAGAATTCCATGACGAAGAACACGATGAACGACGCGGCCACCATGGTCACGATCATGAACCCCAGGCGTTTGGCGATGAAGACCGTCATCGGCGCCACTCCCCGTCTGCATTCACGGCTTCGCTTATACTAGGGCGCGATGGTTCGTTCGCCATCGTTGATATTGTCAAACC
>VRUB01000296.1 GCA_019456345.1 Nitrospira sp.
AGCCCTTGTTTCGTTCGCGTACGCGACCCGACAGCCGGTAGGATCCAAGCGCCGGTAACGTAGTACCCGCGATCGCTTCAAGTTCTTTGAATTGCTTGCCGCCGATGCTCAGGCGAAGATCAAGGCCGCGGGCCTTGAGGGGCTCGGCGATCGTGCCGTTGATCTCGAGCCTCGCGCCCGCACCGGTGGCACTGAGCTCGATCGGCCACGGCTTCACTGGCGCAATGAGGTCACCGGGCGTGCCGCCGGTCGCCGTGACACCGAAGGGGCGCTCACCGACCTTGCCCTCCATGCTCAAGTAGATCGGCTCATCGGGGGCGAGCGCAACCGAGCCTATATCGATAGCGAAACGGTTCGCGCTTTCCTTGTCACCCAGGTATCCCGCAAGATTCGTGACGTTGTAGTTTTCGTCCTTTTTGACCAGGCGGCCGGAAAGGCCGTAAGGACCGAGGGCGGGCAACGTACCGCCCGTCAATCGCACGAGCTCGCCGAACTGCTCGCCGCTGACCGCAAAGTGCAGGTTTGCGTCTGCCTGATCGACGTCTCCCTTCACCTCGAGGGTTGCGCCCGCCGTGCGCAGCTTCACCTCCAGCGGCCATGGCTGGCTGGACACGACCAGGTCGGTCAGGGTGCCACCAAGCAAGGATAACGTGAACGGGATGTCACGATATGAACCGCTGAGGAGAAACTGCGCCGGTTCGTCCAGTGCCAGCGCCCCGGCGGCCGCAGCAATAACCAGCCGTTCCTCACGGTCGGCATCGACACGATACGCGATCACACACTGCTCACACGACAGTGACTGGATCGCCGGTAGTGCCGGGGGCGTGCCGGTATCTTGACCGAATGTCCAGTTGTTGGTGCCATCGGCGCGCGCTTCGAACAACACGTCGAGGCCGTCGACGCCGACGTTGAGGATATCCAGATTCCCATGGAGCAGTGGCCACAGCGCGAGCTGTACCTCGAGACGCCCAACGCGAGCGAAATCGGGGCGCGAGGCCCATGGCGGATTGGCGAGATGCACGTCCTCGATCGCGATCGTGGGGTGCAGCGACAGTTGCAGCGACATCTCACCGCGCAGGCTCACCTGCCTGCCGACGGCCTTAGTGATCCCCGATTGCAAAGGGTCGCGATAGGTGGACAGCTCGAGCGACAACAAGATCACCACCAGCACGGTGATCAGCACGAGCAGCACAACGACCGACCAGCCGATTACCTTAGCTGCGCGCATTTTCCATCCTTTGCACTGTTATATTGGCTTTGGGAGTAAACAGTCGGTCTTGTCTCTATTGTGCGACTGCCCTAAAGTCAGGTTTTGGCCCGCCGGGGAGAATAAAGGATACTATGATAACCGATCATTGCGGTGCCTGCCGTAAGCGGCCGTGTGTCGCGGTCCGCTACGAGCACTTAGTGCTATTAACTCAGGAATAACGAAATCCATGAGTTGCTTGCGAGAACGCTCGCTCACTGTTTTTCCTGCGGGCTCCAATGGCGAGTTCAACTTGCCGCCCGAGCTCGCCATGGTCATTACCAACGGTAAAGGCTGCGAGCTGTGGGACAGCGATGGCCGGCATTTTCTCGATTTCTCGATCGGCTGGGGCTCGGTGCTCGTCGGCCACGCCCACCCCGAGGTCGTGGACGCAGTAACGGATCAGGCCCCACTCGGTTCTAACTTCGCCTATATCAACGAGAATGCGCTGCTGCTGGCCGAGGAGATCATCCGCCTGAGTCCGGCGTGCGATGCGTTGCGCTTCTGCGCATCAGGCACCGAGGCCACCCTGTATTGCCAGCGTCTGGCGCGGGCGTTTACGGGAC
>VRUB01000297.1 GCA_019456345.1 Nitrospira sp.
TGGGTTACGGTTTCAACGGCACCTGGCTACACATCAAGCTAGCGCTCGTCATAGTCCTCATCGCTTATCATATCTATTGCGGAAAACTGCTGATGGATTTCAAACATGATCGTAATAAGCACAGTCATACCTTTTACCGCTGGCTGAACGAATTTCCGGTGTTGATCTTGATTGCGGTGGTGATACTGGCAGTTGTGAAACCCGTGTAAACGCCACGGGCCTCTCCTGATAAACGTTTACTGTGTTGGCTTCGCCAACATTTTATTGTGCCGGGTCTCGTCCCGGCGGACGAGGAACTTTTGTTTCGACAAAAGTTCCCAAAACCATCTTGCCCCGCGGTTGACGTGCAGGAATGCACTAATGCCGCGAGCGCATGGATGCGCAGGAGCGGCCTTCGCCCCGCCCCTAAATCTCGGGCGGGTAACCTCGGAGTTTCGGTTGCCTCAATGGGTCCGCCGAACGGGAAGCCGAGAAAATTTTCCTATCAGCGGGTCGGAAGCCGACGTTTTGTGATTCGCAGTCGGTAAGGGTCGGCTACTCGTACCGATCTCCGGGCAAGCGCGGGTAGCCGTAGCATCTGCTATTTGAGATGCTTGGCCAGGAACTCGTTGACACGCTTTAACGCATCCTTGTGTGCCGTACTGCTGTAGCCGAACGTCATCCCGCGCGGCGGGTTTTTGTAAAGATTCCAGGCATCTTCCAAGTAGAAGCGTTCCCCCACCTGAGGATCATCGAAGCCATGGTGCGCGCCCGGGTAAAGTTTAAGCTCCGCAAGTGCTGAACTGCCTTTGGTAGCAACGGCCGTGCGCTGACAATAGTCTGGCCTTCTCGCGTCGTCTTTATCACCGATCAGCATCAGTGCTGGGGCGCTAAACCGCCCGCTCATATTACCCCTACAGTCTGGATAAAAGGCCACCGCCGCTTGGAACTTGGCGTCGTAAAGCTGCCCCATGCCGCCTTCAAACACAGTACTGAGTACGGCATCCTTCGCCCAGCCCATCACCGCGATTCGGTTTGCATCGACGAACGGCAGCGTCGCCAAGTGGGCGCGTGCGCCCACGGCGTCAGGCACTTGCGCGCCCACGACCCGGTCCCACTCTCCCGTGTTAACTTTATCGCTGGCACACATGTTCTCTGCCTTTCGCGGCTCAAAGCTGTCAACCAACAGCGCCACATAACCCCAACCTGCTAACTCGACCGCCCAGTCTTTCTGATAGGCTTGAATGCCGCGACAGCCATGCAGCAAGACAACGGCCGGAAAGGGCCCCTCGCCTTTCGGCCGGAAGAGGAGACCCCGCAAGGGTGCCCCTGGTTCAGGCTTCAGTTCAATACCCTTGGCTTTTGCCTTCTTAATCGCGAAAGGGCTGGGCGGTGTCCCCGCACTATTGAAGTTCACCCAATCAGCCGCGAATAGCGACCGCGGCACAACGACAAGCAGCCCGAGCAACACCAAAGCTGCGCATGTGCGAATAGAGGCGTGCTTCATAATCGACACCTCCGTTGTCTAAAGAGCAAGCTAAAACAATGCTACGCGCCCTCGCGGGTCCTGGCTATAAGACGTGAACTGGACTGCTAGTCCATCGATGCGCTGGTTGGGAACCAGTGGATCGGGGTTTCACGCAATCTGGGAATATCTGCTATGGGTCGATTACAGCCTGTCGGAATTCTAGCAGCCGATGGTCCGCTTCTAGGCGAGAGCAGTCATTCAAAGATGGTCTGACTGAGCAAATGAACTCCTTTGACGAAGGTCGGCTTTTGGCCGTTAACGGACCTTCGGGCCATCGTTTTGTGTACAGGCGCCAGACTCCGCC
>VRUB01000298.1 GCA_019456345.1 Nitrospira sp.
TGGAACTTGCCGGCGCGGACGGATTAGTGGTCCACCTGCGGGAGGATCGGCGCCACATTCACGACCAAGATCTGGCGCGGCTGAGAGAACTCGTGCAAACAAAATTGAATCTGGAAATGGCCGCGGACGACTCGATGGCCAAGATCGCCCTGAACATCAAACCCCATTTAGTGACGCTCGTGCCGGAACGTCGTCTCGAGTTGACCACGGAGGGAGGTCTTGACGTCGTGGGGCAGCGGGAGAAACTCAAACGAATCGTCGACCTCTTGCACGACGGTGGCATGCCCGTGAGCCTGTTTGTGGACCCTGACCTTGGGCAGATCAAAGCGGCTCATAAGATTGCCGTGGATTATGTTGAGCTCCATACTGGGCGGTACGCCAATGCCCGTTTGCTGAAGGAGGAGGAGGCCGAACTGGCCGCGATCTCACAGGCAGCCAGACTGGCCTACAAACTGGGTATCGGCGTGAGCGCGGGACACGGCTTGACCTACCGAAACGTGAAGCGCCTGACGCAGATCGCAGAGATCGTCGAATACAACATCGGCCACAGCATTATCGCTCGGGCTGTCCTGATCGGCCTGGAACGGGCTGTCCGCGAGATGAAACAGCTCGTGAGCTGACCGGTGTAATGGGATTCTCCTCGGAGACGAGTTGTCCGTGGCAATCGTGGGCATCGGCTTGGATCTTGTCCGTATCGCCCGCATTCGTTCCTTGACGGAACGATGGCAGGAGCGTTTTCTCAATCGGCTCTATACGGACGCAGAGCGTCACTACTGCTTCAGGCGGGCACTTCCCTACGCATCCCTGGCAGGGCGGTTTGCTGCAAAAGAAGCCATTCTGAAGGCGCTCGGCACTGGCTGGTCAGCCGGCGTCCGCTGGCTGGACATCCAAGTGCTGAATGACTCCGCCGGGAGGCCGGTTGCGACAGTGTATGGGCGCGTCGCAGACCTGACTCGCGAGCATCACGTGACGGGCATTCATGTGAGCCTCTCCCACGATGGTGAGTACGCCATCGCCGAAGCCGTGCTGACAAACGACCGGTAGCCGCTTCGAGCCAGTCTCGCTGACAGCCATGCGCCCACCACCCGCACACAGTCGCACACGGGTCCGATGAAGATCGTCACCGCTGCCCAGATGCAAGCCCTCGATCGCCGCGCGATCAAGGACGCGCGGATCCCCAGCCTCTCGCTCATGGAAAATGCCGGCACAGCCGTGGTGGTCGCTATGGAGCAGACCTTCGGCTCGCTCGCCGGGAAGCACGTGCTCGTCGTGTGCGGGAAAGGGAACAACGGGGGTGACGGACTCACGATCGGGCGCCTCCTGCGGCGAAGACGCGCGCACCCCAAGATGCTGCTCCTGACGCGGACTGGAGAGCTGTCCGGTGACGCCAAGACCATGTATCGACGATTCGTGAGTGCGGGTGGGGCCTCCGCGGTCTACGCCTGCCCATCTACCGATCGCATCCGCACGCTCATCAACACCAGCCACCTGATCGTGGACGCCCTCCTGGGGACCGGGCTCTCATCCGCGGTGGCGGGACCCTACCAGCTTGCGATTGAGGCCATCAACCAATCGCCCGGCGTGCCAGTGACGGCGGTTGATCTCCCATCAGGCATCCACGCAGATACAGGTGCCGTGATGGGCGTGGCCGTTCGTGCAGCGCTCACCGTCACGTTCGGGTTGCCGAAGCTCGGGTTGTATGTCGGGCAAGGGATTGATCATGCAGGCAAGATCCATGTCGCCGACATCGGGATCCCCCAGGCGTATGCAGAAGAGGTCGACAGCCAGATCTCGCTCACCACGCATCAAG
>VRUB01000299.1 GCA_019456345.1 Nitrospira sp.
GGCTACAATGTGCAGGCCGCGGTGGACACCAAACATCATCTGATCGTTGCCCACGAAGTGACGAATGTGGGAACCGACCGGGCCCAGCTCTCCTCCATGGCCAAGCGGACGAAGGCGGCTCTGGAGGCGGAGAACCTGGATGTGGTTGCCGACCGCGGTTACTTCAGCAGCCTCGAGATCCTGGCCTGCGACGAGGCGAACATCACGGTCACGCTGCCCAAACCGATCACCTCAGGCATCAAGGCGAAGGGCCGGTATGGGAAGCAGGACTTCCGCTACGTCACTGAAGACGACGTGTACATCTGTCCCGCCGGCGAGCGCCTGTCCTACCGCTACACCAACGAAGAAAGTGGATTGGTCCTGCGCGAGCTATAGCTGAATCTTGGTGATGGGGTGATGTGAAGGCGGCGTATCCTGGCGATGTGAGAGTCGCCGATTTCCAAGAAGGAAGGATACGCCATGTACGAAGATACGGTTGTTTCGTTTTCCCATCCAGACAAGATTTCGATCACGGACCCGCTGACGGGGGTGCTGCGAGCGGGCGCTCGACGGCTGCTGGCCGACGCTGTAGAGGCGGAGGTTGAGGCGTTCATTGGCGCGCACGCCGATCTCTCGGATGACGGTGGCCGCCGTCGTGTCGTGCGGCACGGCTACCTGCCCGAGCGCTCGGTGCAGACCGGGATCGGTCCGGTCGCCGTTCGCCGGCCTCGGGTCCGCGACCGCCAGCCCGAGGGCGTTGGTGGCCGCATCCGCTTCAGCTCATCGATCCTGCCGCCTTATCTCAGGCGGGCGAAGTCGGTCGAGGAGCTGTTGCCCTGGCTCTATCTGAAGGGTATCTCGACGGGCGACTTCGGCGAAGCCCTTGCGGCCTTGCTGGGTCCGGATGCGCCAGGCCTGTCGCCAACCACCATCACGCGCTTGAAGATGGCATGGGCGGATGAGTACGAGCGCTGGACGCGACGTGATCTCTCGGCCAAGCGCTACGTCTATTTCTGGGCCGACGGCATCTACTTCCGGCCGCGCCTCGATCACGACAAGCAATGTCTGCTGGTGATCATCGGGGCGGACGAGGTTGGCAACAAGGATATCGTCGGCTTGAGCGACGGCTACCGAGAGAGCGCTCAGAGCTGGCTGGAACTGCTCCTGGACCTCAAACGCCGGGGCCTGACGGTGCCGCCGGAGCTGGCCACCGGCGACGGAGCGCTCGGCTTCTGGAAGGCCCTGCGCCAGGTCTACGGGCAAGCCCGCGAGCAGCGCTGCTGGGTTCACAAGACCGCCAACGTGCTGAACAAGATGCCCAAGAGCCTGCAATCAAAGGCCAAAGGTCATCTCCAGGACATCTGGATGGCCGAGACCAGGAGCGATGCGGAGAAGGCCTTCGACTTCTTCCAGGAGGCCTACGGCGCCAAGTACGACAAGGCCGTCGAATGTCTGACCAAGGACCGGGAGCGCCTGCTCACCTTCTACGACTTCCCGGCCGAGCACTGGAAGCACCTGCGCTCAACCAATCCCATTGAAAGCACCTTCGCCACCGTGCGGCTCAGAACGACAAAGACCAAGGGCTGCCTGTCCCGAAAGACGGCGCTTGCCATGGTCTTCAAGCTGCTCTTGAGCGCCAGGAGAAAATGGCGCAGGCTCGACGGATCAAACCACCTCACCGAGGTCGTCCAGGGAGTGAAGTTCAACGACGGAATCAAGCAAATCCAAAACGCCGCCTGATCACGCCGTCACCAACTTTCGGGCATAGCTCCATGTGAACAGCCTTGAGGGCTATTGGTCACGCCTGAAAAATTCGATTAAGGGCACTC
>VRUB01000085.1 GCA_019456345.1 Nitrospira sp.
CCCAGTATGTCGAAGGTAATTTCATGGAACTGGCCGATGCAGTGGCCCCGGCGGATGTGACACTGCTCGATAAGGTAGTGTGCTGTTACCCCGATGCCGACGGGCTGGTGCACAAGTCGCTGGCCAGAACCCGGCGCGTGTATGGGCTCATTTATCCACGGCAGCGCTGGTTGACGCGCTTCGGTGCCGCCGCCGGCGGATTTTTCTTGTGGCTGATTCGCTCCGATTTCCGGCCCTACATCCATGACCCCGGGCAGATCGAAACATGGATAATCGCCGAAGGCTTTCAAAAATGCTTCGAGGACAAAACGGCGATTTGGCTGACGCAGGTCTACATACGTCCATGAAGGTTACTGTGGTTCCCGTAACCCCATTCGCGCAGAACTGCACGCTGCTGTGGCGCGAGGAGACACGCAGAGCCGCGATCGTCGATCCCGGCGACGAGATCGAGCGCATTTTGGAAGCAGCAGATCAGGCGCACAGACTTTCCGCGAGGTGATCACGCAACACTGATTCGCTCGATACGCGAGCAGCTCTGGCCGCTGGGCGATGACGTACAGTTTATTCCCGGTCACGGACCGACCTCGACCTTCGGTGCCGAACGCCGAACCAATCCGTTTGTCGGCGCTCAGGTGCACCCGTCTGCTTAACGGTTGTGCTTCGTGTGGGGCGCCATGACGATTTGTCTTGCGTGCCAGAGCTGCGCATTGTGACATCATTTCACGGAAGACTGGTTATGGTCAACGCTGCGCCTATGTGGCGCTGGACTGCTGTAAGGAGGGCACCTACCGATGATCAAGGTTGAGAAGATTGATGAGGAAACTTTCAAAGTGGTGGTTAAAGATGCGGCGATGACTACACACACGGTTAGCGTAAGCCCGGAATATTACGAAAAGCTTACCGGGGGGCGGGTGAATACCGAGACTCTGGTTGAGAAATCGTTCGAGTTTCTGCTGGAGCGCGAGCCCAATACGAGCATTCTGAGTATGTTCGATTTGCCGGTGATTGGGCGTTACTTTCCGGAGTACGAAGGGACTATCAAGAAAACCCTGGGCTAACAGGGGCCACCGGGCGCGACAAAGTATCTTTCCTCATTGATGGGTTTTCTACCGTGAGCAACGAAGAAGCGGATATTCGGCTTCGGGTCACACCCAGGCGCGAGCGGGCCGAGGAGTGGGCGCTTGTGCTCGTCGCCGAAGGCCTGTCCCCGAGCGTGTGGCATGCGTATGACGGCTACGTGCTCGGCGTGCCGCCAGCGGAGGCGGAGCGCGCCGCTGCCGCACTGAGCGCCTATGACAGTGAGAATCCGGTGGTGCCGTACGAAGATGAAGCACCGGCCGGTGTCATGCATGTCTATGCGGCGCTCGTCGTCGTGGCTTTGCTGCTCGATTTTTTCTTTGTCACGGAGGTGTGGAATCAAGCATTTCCCTGGATTGAGCGCGGCAGCGCGGATGCCGGGCGCATCGTGCAGGGTGAGCTATGGCGCGTGGTGACTGCGCTTACCTTGCACGCGGGACTTATGCACGCGCTTGCCAATGCCATCGCCGGCGCGATCTTTTTCAGCGTCGTGTGCACGACCCTCGGTGCGGGCTTGGGTCTGTCCGTGGTGCTGTTCGCCGGCGCCGGTGGCAACCTCATCAACGCCTTCGTGCACGGTTCGTTATTCGTGTCGATCGGGGCCTCGACCGCCGTATTCGGCGCTGTCGGTGTGCTTGGTGGTCTGGGGGTTGCGCGCCGCCGCCGACGGGGCGCGCGCGGGAAACATATCTGGGTGCCGATCGCGGCGGGGCTGGCGCTGCTGGCGATGCTGGGGACCGCCGGAGAGCGTGTGGACCTCATGGGCCACCTGTTCGGTTTTCTGACCGGTGGGGTACTGGGGATAGTCGTGGCCGTTGCAGTGCCGCACCGGCCCGGCGTGCGCGCGCAATGGGCGCTCGGCACCACAGCGCTGATGCTGGTAGTCGTCAGTTGGATGCTTGCGTTGCAGTGAGTGGGGTTACAAGAAGCGGGACTTGATACATTGTCGTGTCAGCAGGTCAAGAAATAGTGTGGGCATTGCATAGCGTAACGAATAACGACCGGTTGACTAGTGTTGACGCGGTATTACGATCGCTCTGTTTTCTGTGTCGCCACAAGGTGTACTGGTGCGCTGCGGTATCTTTCATGTAAAGCGTGTCAGGCGTGTTTGTTGAGCTTGCTCGCGGAAAGGAGCAAACTAAGTACTTCCCTTTCGAAACGTCAGTCCCTTCGTTGTGACAAGCAGGAACAGGCACGACAAATCTATAAGGAGGATAGAGAACCATGGCCACGTTTATCAGTCTCCTTAATTTCACCGACCAGGGTATCCGCAACGCCAAGAAAACGGTCGAACGTGCAGATACGTTCAAGAAGGCGGCACGCAAGATCGGGGTCAACATCCAACAGATCTACTGGACCCTGGGGTCGTATGATTTGGTGGTCATCGCGGAGGCACCCGATGACGAGACCGCAATGTCGTTGCTCCTCGGTTTGAGCGGGCTCGGAAACGTTCGTACGCAGACGCTGCGTGCGTTTTCGGGCGAGCAAATGACCTCGGTTTTTGCCAGGTTTTCGTAGCGCATTCGCGACAAAAGCCGTTCGTGTGTTTGCGCTGTTCATTTAGCAGTGCTGTGGGCCACATGCCCGTAGCCTGCTGTGTGATCCGTGGAACCTGGCCCGGTGTTCGCAGATTCAAGTGAATTTTGCGTCCATCCTGCAGCTCAATATTGCTGAACTTCTTTGCCGGGATTTTAGCGGTGACGGATCTCCAGTTTTATCTCCTTTCTGTAATTAGGGCGAGCGCGCTGATTTCGTCTGCTGATATGAGCGGCCCGCACGGGTATTGCGGTACGATCCAGCTTTTTGATTTTTCCTCAAGATGTGACAAAACTCACATGTAGCTGCGACACCCCGGGTGTTGCCGTCTAAGTTGAATAGAAAGAGCATCGGCAAGCACCTAGAACCCGTACTCCGGCACAAGCACACGAGGTAGATAAACGATGGATACGCAACGCCACCCCGCCCAAGAGCATCCGCGTCAAGCGCGTGCAGACAAAACGTCGCACATCTCATATCGTGCAACGTCGCGGTGGCGGTTAGACCCGGGACGGGGACATCACAGCAAAGCGGCGTTCAAGCTTGGGAATCGCCATTTCACCGAAAACGACACGGGCGCGGCGGTCCGCTGGTACGAGCGTGCGGCAAAGGCGGGGCACACGGGTGCCCAATACAACCTGGGATTGCTATACCTCAAGAGAGAGGGAGTTCGCTGGGATGGCTACCAAGGGATCAAATGGATCAGGAAGGCCGCCCGCGGAGGGGACGAGCAGGCACGGGTATTGCTGCAGCGTATCGACACCGCACTCGTGCCACTCGGGCACTGAGGCGGCGGGCGTATATCGCGAGGAGGTGGAAATGAAGAGCAGACTCTCGATGATGGTTGTAGCCTGGGTTGGATTGTCCTGCGGGACATTGTTCGGCCCGGCCGTATATGCCGACGGCGATGCACGGGTGATCTTCGTGAACCAAGTGCGCCTGAGGGCGGACGAGATCCGTGCCCTGGAAATGTTTTACAGGACCCGTCTTGCGGGCGGTTACTACTGGTACGACAAGAAGTCCGGCCTTTGGGGCGTACAGGGCGGTCCAAGCACGGGGCAAATACTGGCGGGACTCAACCTGGGCGGCCGGTTGCAGGCGGGCGCCTCGAATGGCGACACGGCGGTCTTTATCAACGGGCGCGAGATTCACCGCCAGGAGTTGCAACGTCTGCAGGCGCTATTCGGGCAAGTCCAGCCCGGACGCTACTGGTTAAACAGTCAGGGGGTCGGTGGATTCGAAGGCGGCCCGGCACAGTTTCGGATTAGTGCCGCCACGCAGCGCCCCGGTCGCGATGCCGGCGAGAGTTGGATCAGGCGCACGCCGGGCGGCACCATAGGTGGTAGCGGTGATTGTTTCTACTATAGCCATCCGAACGGCAGCAGTGTTATGAGCGGATGTTAGCCGGTGTTCCCGCCCGTGCCATCCAGGAGGAAAAGCAAGGGCTTTGATCACAGTCCCCCGGTGGGGTGTGCGTTGAAGTGGTTGGCCGGATCGGAATCGTGGACGGTGCCAATCCGGCCTTTTTATTGCCCCGCTCCGGATCGCGCTGCCCGATCCACGTGAATGACCTCGTACCTGCTCAGTAAAGCGCCACCGGGTTTCCGGGTGAGCCGGTCGCGCCCTTCATCTTCAACGGGGACCAGACAAACAGAAACTCGTAGGCCTTGTCGGCGACAAGCTGGCTCAAATCCAGGTTCTCCAGGTTCCAGATCCCGCGCCTGGCCATCATTTTTATGTGACACTCGAACGGTTGGGGATTCTCGCCGCCAAATTCTTTGCCAACGGCTTTCGAACCCCAGGTATCCGATCCCCAAAGTATGATCTTGCGCGAGGCGAGATATTCGCAAGCGGACAGGCCGAACCCGGGCTCACCCGAGTTGAACTCGGCTACGCGCCTGGTCTTCTCCGCGAGCGTCTTTATTTTATTATGTTACGAACTGCAGGGAAAATTGGAGCGTGAGTGAACAACGCAGCCGAAACGCGAAAGCCTTTTTGTTTGGCGGATAATCACCGCCGCCCCACAAATCCCGGCGTGACCTCCTGAAGCCCGTTAAGACTGAGGGCGCTTCTCGTTTGTGCGAAATTCTATCTGAAAAAATAGATCGGGCTGGTCCAGGCGACGTTGCCATCTTCCTGCGTCAGCTTGATGTAGATCGGATTGTCACGGCCCTCGTCGAGGGTAATGTCGCGCTGGATGCGCAGGGCGCGATGCACGTTCTCCGCGGGTACGCGAAAGATACGCACGAAACGCGGCAGTACTCCGGAGCTGTCGACGATCTCGTCCTCGTAACCGATCTCTTCCAACGGCACGCCGCATTTGATGATCGGTGTTTCGAGCTTCAGGGTCCCGCCGTAGGGATCCTCGAGCCACATGTCGAACCCGCCAATGTTGCCGGTGGTGAGTGCGCGCCAAGCCAGGCCATTTTCCCCGACCCGATCCAAAGTTTTATCCCGATTGAAGAAATTTATCGGCCGCGCGTCCACAATGCGGTTGTCCGAAACGGTTGCCGAGCCATCCCAGATCACCTGGCGGAAGCGTCCCCGATACTCCGCACCTTCCCAGACGATGCGGATCCGGTTGCCCAGCTCCTCCTGGGTGTACGGACGGATAGTCTCGAGCCGCTCCAGTCCGTTGAAAATCTCCAGGCGTTCGATCGGTGCCGACGCCAGAATGTCTACGCTCAGAGTGATGGCACCCTGCGGCAACTGCACGATATCGCCCATCATGGCTGCGGTCGCGGACAAGCCCTCGGCCGGTCCTAGCGCGGGGTCGTCGTGATACAAGGTGCCGCCTTGGGTAAAAGCGGCACTCACGTCGATTATCATGCGTGCCCCCGTGGTGGCATAGTGTCGCCGTCTACGCAGACACTGCACCACGGCCGCACGTGTCAGCTCCGGCAGGAGCAGGCAGGTAAGCCCGCCGACCGCACCAAACAGCGATGCACCGGGATAGCTCGCCCCCGGCCGGCCCTTATGCCCGTCGGAGTTGGCGACGACGCCAGCGCGATAGCCCATCTTGAATGCGTCGTGCACAAGCCACTCAAACGTGCCCCATGAGGAATGCACCTCCATAGAGCGTTCGAAACGCCCATCGTGCGCAAGTTTCACATCGGCATAGCGCCCGCCACAGTGGGCGAAGCACACGACATCCTCGCCTGACTGCGCAAACGCTTCGAACAGTTCGGCCGCAGTGCTGGCGTCGGTGTGCAGGTCGCTGCGATCCGCTACCAACGCATGCGACGAGCGCCTGAGCTGGCGACCCTCGTTCGTAAAATAGACGTTTCGGTCGCCACCGAGACCGGTGTTGCCGGACCATTCATAGCCCGGCAGGGTGACAAACTGCCCGGGCTCGTTGAACTCGGCGCTGAGATTGTCAAGCTCATTCCAGAACGCATTGGTGATCTGGAAGTCGTTACCCTGATGTCCGGTGGCGTCCAGGAATGCCTTGTCACGTGCGAACTCGAAGTACTGGCGCGCGCTATTTGTCCCTATGGTCTCCTCCGACTGGCCATGAAGATCGGCCCAGTATGGAAGCAGGTCGGCGCGCGTCACGATCCGCAGCGGGTTGGATGCCGCCAGCGTTGCACCGGCATCGTTGAACAGCTCAATTCTGAGGTCACCGGGTTCTGCGACCATCAGTCCGTCGATAACGCGCACGCACTCGCCGCGCTTGATATCAACCGTCTCCGGCAGTGCGGCGACCGGTAGGTTTGCCTGCAACTTGAGCGTCGTGTCAATCCTGTCGGACGGGTTGCCCCACCTGTCTTCGGCCTTGAGCCTGAGCGCGAAGGGCTCGCCGGCACGGCGCAGGGTGGGAAGCATCGCGACCCAGCGCTCCGGGTTGCCCGGAATAATTCGGATTGAGGGTTGCAGCGGAAGAGATTGGTAGTTATAAGCGGCGATCGGATCGACGAGCACGTGGAACTCGAACGTGTCCTCACAAAAAGTCTGCAGGCGCATGCCCGGCGAGCCGCCGCACGTATCGCCGAAGCATACGGTGATGGTATCGCCTTCGCGCAGAAATCCGTGCACCACCTTGATGTAGAGCGTACGGTCCCATGGCCGCACATTGCCTTTGGGGTCGTAGTGATATTGCAGTGCGGCATTGTTCGAGGCCTTGATCGTGGTGTAGCCTGGTCGCATCGGGTTCTCGAACTGCGGCCGGCTTTGATCGGAGGCGAAGCGGAAGCAGATGCGGATCGATCCTGAGTCATCGATGCCGTACTTGCCCGCTGTGTAGACGAGCGTGAAGGTCTGGAACGATCCGGCCTCGAATGCGCCCACGGGCGTGAGTGCCGCATGGCCCAGCTCCTCGAGGGCAATCGCGGACGACACGGGTTCGCACCAGAGCCCGCCTTCACTCATCTGGGTTCCAGAGCCGGGGGTGGCGTCGTTCATGATGTTCTCCTGTCATGCTGTGCATGCGCGGATGGTGCGGGCACGTCCGCCCGCTCGTCAAGTGCGCTACGCGCGGGCGCATGCTCGCGACGACATCGCAGGTGGGCGAGCAAGTGATGAGGCGGGGCGCCAATGCCGGCAAGCGGCTGTCCGACATGACCGACGGCAGGTACTCGGTGGGATCGATGGAAGCTTGTTGTTGTGCAAGCGTGACCCCTTGCCCCATGCGGACCGTGGGCAAGGGATCGGGCGACCGGGTTCAGCTCTCCGGTTCGAACACGCTGTCCTTGTCCGGGGGCGCTTTGGGTGGCACGCCGCCGACCTTTTTTAAAACGCCCGTTAAGCGGCGTATCGGATCCGTGTCGTGGAAACGTGTAAAGTCGAGATCCATGCCCTGCGGCGTTAGCGTTCGCTTATCGATCTGCATGTCTTGCGCCCCGTTATCGGTAATGCGCACCGCGTATACGGTTAGATTGTTGCCCGAAACCGTGGCCCATACAAATGGATCCCCTTTAAGCGGATCCAACGGCACAGCGTGACCGAAGAGGTCCCGGCGCATTGCCGATTCATAAATGTTCTTGCGACGCGTAGGTCTGAACGAGATTGAGGTCTGAACGCGTTTGACTCGCTTGTTGGTCTTGTGCATCCGTGTCTCAGCTTCGATGATGAATCCATTCTCGTAGGGCTTGATAGCGATGCTTAGCTCGCGTCTTGAGGTCTCGCCCTCGGGCACCGACGTCGACATACCTTTGTAACTGCCGAAGAAACGCTCAAACGATGTACTGCCTGCGTGCACCGGCAGTTGGACCAAGACCAAAGTGGCCGCGGGCAATAGGAGTGCCCACGCGAGACGGGTGCGCGCCTGGTGCCACTTTTCAAATGTCGTGCTTGCCGTCAACGGGGCGTCCTCCACCGGTTCCGCATTACGCGTGAAATTGGGCCCCCTGATGCCGTGGACGAGACCCACCCACTAAATTGCCTGAACCTGATATCCCCCAAGGCATTGGACCACCGGCCCGGCGAAAAGTTTGCCTACATCATCCGAGCGATTGGCCTGCGCCGACGGAAATAATCCGTGCCCAGTCCCGCCGATGCTCCGGCTCTCGGGTCAGGCGCGGTGCTCGGGATTACCCGGCCGCTGTGGTAAGTTCAGTGCCCACGCCCCCCGGCCTCGCCGGGCGGCATGACAACCATCCTCATTCGCGGGAGGGACTACCATGAGCCTCGACGGACGCACTGCGCTGGTTACCGGAGCAGGCCGCAATATCGGCCGCGCTATCATACTCGATCTCGCGGCCCGCGGCTGTAATGTAATCGTCAATACGCGCGTCAATCAGTCAGAAGCCGATGCGGTCGCAGCAGAAGCGCGCGAGCTCGGCGCTAATGCCGTGACAATGCTTGGCGATGTCGGCCGCCCGGCAGAGATTCAACGGATTGCCGGGCAAGCGCTTGAGCGATTCGCAACGGTGGATATCCTCGTTAACAATGCCGCCATTCGACCAGCCGCGCCTTTTCTGGAACTGGAGGAGCAGGATTGGCATCGTGTTGTCGATGTCGATCTGCACGCGGCCTTCTACACTGCCAAGGCATTTCTGCCGGGCATGGTCGCGCAGCACTGGGGGCGGATTATCAACTTGACTGGCATGAACGCGATCCACGGCTACGCCGGACGGGCGCACGTGTCCGCCGCCAAGCACGGCCTCTGGGGTCTCACCAAGGCGCTTGCCAAGGAGTTCGGGCCAAGCGGGGTGACGGTCAATGCCATCTCTCCGGGACCGATTCAGTCGCAGCACCCTGACCCGGCAATGACACAGCACATTGCATCACAACTGGGCAAGATCCCGCTGGGCCGCCTGGGCGAGCCGCGAGAGATTGCCGCGCTATGCGGTTTCCTCGCTTCGGACCAGGGCGGGTTCATATCGGGGCAGATGATCGCCGCCAATGGCGCGGCACAGACATAATGCCATCGTTGCTCGCCGGATCAGGCCCGGGCGCAAGCGGCCGTCCATGAGTGGTTGGTATGTATACATGGTGCGGTGCGCTGATGACACGCTCTACACCGGCATCAGCAAGAATGTCGGCAAGCGAATCAAAGAGCACAATTACGATGACGCGCTGGGTTCGCGCTACACACGGCCGAGGCGACCGGTTACGTTGGCGTACCAGGAAGCTGCTCGCTCCCGCTCGGAGGCAACGCAGCGAGAACGGATAATAAGAAGACTTACCAGGAAACAAAAAGAGGCATTGATCAAGGAGGCCAATCGGAATTAGTTTCATTCCTTGGCGTTTCGATGTGTATTTGTAGAAATATTTTCTCACAAGATATATTGACTTTGTGAGTATTTAAGCTTTTGCGATCGAGACCCCTGTAATAGGGCGCCGCAAGGCGCGCCTGGACTGCAATTAGCGCTGGCGTCCGTATTGGGGGAAGGAGTAAGATTTCTGGGTCATGTGGTCTTATTGCTCAGACCATTAAGCACTGCGTACTCGGAGCTTGCCGGTGTCGGCGACAGGCGAGTGGTGAGGCCCCACCGTTGCCACGGGCAAAGCCCCGCAAGCGAGGCCAGAGTCTTTCCTGAGCGCTGATAGCGCCGAGACGTACTGTCTAATTTATTTTTTTGCTGCGCGTGGTAACCAAAGCGGCGTATCCAAGAACCACAATGGAGGTAATTGAGATGGCAGATCCAATCCTTTACGGCCCCGGGTTCAGCACCTACGTTCGCACCGCTCGTCTGGCGCTGGAGGAAAAAGGCGTGCGTTACAAGTTGGAGGAGTTCGATTTTCTCAAGGGGATGCCGGCAGAGCAGGTGGCGCGGCATCCGTTTTCGAAGGTCCCTGCGTTTGAGCACGACGGTCTTCGGTTATATGAAACTTGCGCGATAGGGCGCTACGTCGACGAGGCGTTCGACGGCCCGGACCTGCAGCCCAAGGATCCGCGGCAGCGGGCCCGCATGACACAGATCTTCAGTATCCTGGACAGTTATACCTACGGGCCCGTGATCGGAAAGTGTTTCATCCAACGCGTGGTGACGCCGACGCTGGGTGCACAACCGGATGAAGCGGTAATCGAGGCGGCATTACCCGAGGCGCGGAAGTGCATGGAAGTGCTCGACGACCTGCTCGATGGGCAGGCGTTTCTGGCCGGCGACGCCTTGAGCCTTGCCGACCTGCACTTGATTCCGATCTACGCCTACTTTTCGGTGACGCCCGAAGGCGAGTCCATACTGAAAGACAAAGCTGCCCTTCAACGTTGGTGGCAGGGTGTTCGCGTACGAAGCAGCGTGCAGGCAACGCAGCCCCAATTGGGTTGATGCTTTGTAGGTGTTCACGTCCGCGCAGGAGCGGCAACGGGATGGGACGGAAACAGCCTTCGTCAGGGCCTCGGCCGTGCGTGATGGGCGCACTGCTCATTGCCATTGTGCCGCCGGCTCTGGGCGCGGGGCAGTGGCAAGCGGGAGCGCCGATGCCCTCGGCGCGCACGGAGGTGGCGGTGGCCGCACTCGTCGGCAAGATCTATGTCGTCGGCGGTTTTGGCGGCGGTCGGGCGCTGGAGGTCTATGATCCGAGCGCGGATCGCTGGCAGCGGGGTGCCCCGATACCGCGCGCGTTGCATCATGCGGCCGCGGTATCACTGCGCGGTAGGCTCTATGTCATCGGCGGCTATGCGAACGGCTGGAAACCGGTCGACTCATTATTTGTATACGATC
>VRUB01000300.1 GCA_019456345.1 Nitrospira sp.
TGGACAAGTCGAGAATGTCGTTGATAAGGGCGAGCAGGTGATGCCCAGACTCGTTGATGTCGCCCGCATAATCGCGATATTGGACGCTGCCGACCGGCCCAAAGGTCTCGTCCTTGATGATCTCCGAGAAACCGATGATCGCGTTCAGCGGCGTGCGCAGTTCGTGGCTCATGTTGGCCAGAAACTCGCTCTTCATGCGGTCGGCCGTCTGAGCCTGTTGACGTGCCGTCCTGAGGCTCTCGTTGTGGGTCTGGATCTGCGCCAGCATCTGGTTGAAGCCGTCGATCAGGGCGCCCAATTCGTCCGCGCCCTGCTTCTTCGCCCGCACCAAGAAGTTCTGACTGGTGGATACGGCGCGCATGGTATCCAGGAGGTGCAGGATTGGCTGAGTAACCACTTTATGCAGTTGCGATACGAGAAGAAAGGCCAGGACACATGAGACCAGAATCACGAGTACAGCGACCCGTATGTAGGTCACGATCGAGGCATATACCTGTTCCAGATTGGATCTAATGAAGATTGCGCCGATGGCTTTGCCGTTGAGATGGATCGGCCTGTAAAGATCGATAGATCTGTACGAGAAGACCAAATTATTTGCCCGAGTGCCGTCGGACTCAAGGGACGCCGGGTCACCGTCAATACGCTCTTTGTCATATTCAGAGGCGCTCGACCTGCCTTTCAGGGCATCCGCGACATATCTGGCCAAAACCGTCCCATCCGCCCGGTAAATGTACGCCCATTCGATGTTCGGCTTGGCGTGCAGGGCCGCCAGGATCTCTTCCGCCCCGTCCCGATCGTCGAAAGCGATGGCGGCGGTGCTGTTGTTGCCGATGATGTCCGCGATCGTCTCGAGCTCCTGGCCGATCGCGCGCCGATCGCTCATCCATTCGACGCCGACGAAGACCACGGAAGCAAGCACCAGGACCACGTAACTCGTGAGCAGCGAAATCGCGGTAATCTTATATTTGACGGAAATGTCACGGAACGCAGGCATCACATTGCGCCCGTGCTTACAATGTTGCCCAGCCGAAGCAGCTTGGAGCTAAGCCTGAGATCGGCTGCATTCGCGGCATCCACATTGATGTCGAATCGGATCTGGTCCTCGACGGTCTTGAGATTGATGGTGCCCCCGGCCCGGGCGAAATTCGGCATGTCGGATATGGTCAGGATTGGTCGTTCGTGCAGGTCGTCGAGAATCGCCCTCAGCCGCTCTTCCTCCGAGGTGCTGATGAACAGGATATGGCATCGCTCGGCGTCTGATACCTGGGCGATCCGAATGACGGCCACCGGCCGCTCCTTGATGCTCTTGCCTTCGATGGACTCCATGGCGGCGCCGAAGGAGTCCTCCCCGAGAATGCACACGCGCAAGGGTGCTTGCGGGCTCGGAAAGGCTTCGGCCGGCCAGGTCGTAAATTTCGCAAAGTTATACAAAAAGGCGGCCTTGAGCAGATACTCGCGCGATGTCGGCGCGGGCGACTCGTTGGCGGCCTGCGCGTGGGTGCCCCCGGTCGACATCGCGAGCGTACAGCCGCCGATCACAAGGAGGGCGAGCCTGCGGATACCTCCGATCATGGACCGTGTCAGAGACGTGAACCTTACGGCACTCATGTGTCTTTCGGTCTCCGTCTCTGTCTCTATTCGAGTTTTATTACGGGCGGGACAATCGATTGTCTAGTCTAGCCCACGGACCGCTCAGCCATCCGTTCGATACTGTGGGACCTGGGTCTTGGCCTTCCTCGCAAACTTCTCCGCCAACGCGAGGAGCTTGGAACTGAGTTTCAGGCCGGCGGACTTTGCGGAGCC
>VRUB01000301.1 GCA_019456345.1 Nitrospira sp.
GGATAGGTGCGCGTGGTCTGCGAGGCTTCCCGACCGATCTCCTTAATCGTGGCTTCGAGCTCACGGTCTGGAAAAGCATCAAACCGCACGAATACTTTCGTCACATACGATGCGTTGGAGATCAAGTTTTCCGGGATGTTGATAATCATCTCGATTCGGGAGGGATCAAGCACGCGAACGATGGCCTGCTTGGGTCGGACATCCTCGAAGTTCTCGACATAGGTTGCGGTGATCGTGCCTTTATAGGGTGCACGAAGGTAGGTGTCACTGAGCTGGTCCTTGGCCGCCGCCACCGACGCCTCGAGCGATTTGATATCGGCTCGTGCGCTGTCCCGTTGTTCGCGCTTCCGGTCTACTGCGGCTTTGCTGGTCGCGCCCGGGTCCTCCTGGAAGATCTTGAGCTCGCGCTTGTACTCACTCTCAGCCCGTGCCGACTTCGCTTTCGCTCGGTCCAGTTGCCCCTGCACATTGCTGAGGTTGACCTGATAATCGCGCGGATCGATGCGCGCGAGTACCCGACCCTGTTCGACTTCATCGCCCACCTTGACCGGGAACGTGATCAACGGGCCCGATACACGGAAAGAAAGATTCGCCTCTTGCGTCGCCTTCGCCTGTCCCGGGAACGATCGTCCACCCACTTGCGCGACGTCACCGACCTTGATCGCCTTTACCGGACGGGCGACAATTTGCTCGGGCGCTTCCTCTTTGCCACATCCAGCCACGAGCAGGATCAGCACTACCGCGAATACGGCGTTTCTCAATCTTATTGAACGTTGATTTCTGATCGACGTCATGCTTTCACTCCTCCGCTCTATTCCGTACTCGCCTCCGTGGGCGGGTTCGTAGACATCTGCAAGTTTTGCAGCATCACTGCGTTTCCGTCGAGGCTGGTAACACCTTGCGCCAGTACTTGGTGCGGGCGCGAAGTTGTTGCTTGTCCTCCTCGGGCACGTAATCTTCGATCTTGCGCTCGCCACGCACCTGCCAACCGCCGCCGAGCGCCTTGTACATCGCGACCAAATTGGTCGCGATAGTGCCGCTCGTTGAGACGAACGCGTCCTGCTGTTGCACTTGCTGTGTCAGAGTACTGAGTACACGGTCGAAGTCGGTGGTCCCTTCACGGTATTGGATCAAGGAGAGTTGCACGGAGCGTTGGGCCGCTTTGACGCTTTCCCCAAGAAACTTCGCCTGCTCGTGGGACCTCAAGTAGGCGACGATCGCGTTCTCCGTCTCTGCCAGTGCCGTGAGTACCGTATTCTGGTAGTTAATCAACAGTTGCTGAAAGCGGGCATCCTGCACACGAATGTTGTTCTTGATGCGGCCATAGTTAAAAATATTCCAAGAGAAAAACGGCCCGAGAAAGCCGGCTGCGCTATCTGAATCAAACAGATCACCGAGCCCACTATCCATCGTGAAGCTGGTCTCACTCGAATCACTCGTACGAAAGCCCACCGAACCGACGAGCGAAAAGCGCGGATAGAGATCGGTAATGGAAACACCGATCTGGGCGCTTTGTGCCGCCAAGAATCGCTCGGCGCGGCGAACATCGGGCCGACGCCGCAAAAGTTCGGCCGGCACGCCGGTCGAGACTTCAAAAGGTGCAACGGGAATCGGCGCCGGACCCTGGAGCAGATCGCTCATATCCCTGGGCGTCAATCCTAGCAACACCGCCAACGCGTTTTTCACCTGACGCAAACCAGTTTCTAGGACGCCCACCAGCTCCGCTCGAAGCGGCACGTCGAAGCGGAGCAGGGGCTCGGCGTGGGTGCCGGCGAGGTGGGTTCCGGGCGCGACGGTGAGCG
>VRUB01000302.1 GCA_019456345.1 Nitrospira sp.
GCGCTGTTGCCTTTGCGCCCGTGACTCGCAGATGGTGCTGCAGGGTTTCGGTGAGCTGAAGCCCGATGGTGAGTACGGGATTGAGTGAGGTCATGGGTTCCTGGAACACCATGGCAATCTGCCGCCCGCGCACGCTACGAATCTCTGCATCGTTTAGCTCGAGCAGATTCTTGCCCATGAAGCGAATGGTGCCACCCACAATGCGCCCCGGGGGCCAAGGGATGAGCCGCAGGATCGAGAGCGCGCTTACGGACTTGCCGCAGCCGGATTCACCGACAATGGCGACGGTCTCGCCCTCGTCGACGTCGTAGGAGACGCCGTCGACGGCCTGCACAGTACCGGCCGAGGTCAAGAACTGCGTACGAAGATTGTCAATTTCTAGCAGCTTGGCCACCCGCCCACCTTATTCTTCATTCGAATCATTGCCTACGAGGCCGTCGAACCCGAAACCGTAGGGGCTCGACACTCTAATGTCAATCGGTGCGCCGCCTGCCTAAAATCCTCGTACATTCCCATGCCGGAGCTAGTCCGACGCGCGGCGCGCGGCCATTCCCACGACCGTTTGTTTATCCGCGGGCAGTCGCGGTACAGCGACGACCCCCGTTGCCGCCAGACACCCGAGAATCACGAAGAGCCAGAAAAAGCCGCCCGTGAACTCGTAGATTAACGCCACCATCGGCACCGCCAGCGCGCTTATACCCAGCGACAGTACGAACTTGGCGCCAAAGGCGGTCCCCCGCCATGTGCGCGGCGAGTAGTCAGCGAGCAGCACATTCTCCACCGGCACCGCACTGGTGTTGAGAAACACGGCGGTGGTGATGACGAAAACAGCGGCAGGCGGTTGAGGTTAGCCGGCACATTACACCATAGACTCACTTGATTTGCCTTTATATTATGATGTGTGGTCCGGGCGCGGTACATCGTACCGGAAAAGGCATGGGGCCGCGGTGCTGTGTCGGCCACAACCTCTGCCGCTTGATGCAATGAGATGACGCGCGCGTGCTGCCGGTGAAAGCGGATCACTCGATTTGCCCGACCCGGCGGGTAGTAATGATCTGCCGGATTCACGCAGCATCAGGCAACCGAACCGGTGTTTGTGTATCTGGGCCCGTGGAGGAAATAGAAGTATGGAACCCATGGTTGAAGTCAAGAACCTATCGAAGCGTTTCGGCCCGATAATCGCCGTGGACCATGTGTCCTTCCGGGTGGGCCGCGGCGAAGTGCTCGGCTTCCTCGGTCCCAACGGTGCTGGGAAATCCACCACGATGAGGTTGATCACTGGTTTTCTAGTCCCGGATTCCGGTACGGTGATCGTCAGCAGCAACGATATTGCGCTTGCGCCGATCGCGGTGAAGACACGCATCGGCTACTTGCCAGAAGGTACCCCCCTTTACACCGACATGACACCCCGAGGTTTTCTAAGTTTCGTTGCTGAAATTCGCGGCTTTCGCGGAGAAGAGAAGCGCCGCCGCCTTGAGCAGACCATTGGCAAGGTGCAACTTGAGCAGGTGCTCGAACAGCCCATCGGCACCCTATCCAAGGGCTTCAAGCGTCGGGTCGGGCTCGCCCAGGCTATTCTCCACGATCCTGAAATATTGATCCTAGACGAGCCCACCGACGGTCTCGACCCCAATCAAAAGCATGAGGTGCGCACCCTGATCCGCAACATGGCCAAGGAGAAGGTCATTATCCTTTCTACGCACATCCTGGAAGAAGTGGAAGCGGTGTGCACCCGCGCCATTATTATTGCGCGAGGCAAGATCGTGTGTGACGGGACGCCGGCGGAGCTCGCGGCACGTTCA
>VRUB01000086.1 GCA_019456345.1 Nitrospira sp.
GACCAATTAAGGTATGTTTTGAAAAACGGCAAGCGATGCAAGTGGTTGATTTCACTTGATGCGCCCATTCAACCCACACGTGTCTACATGAGATGCTCAAAAGCAGGTGGGTGTCCGTATGACCGAGACAAATGGGATCGCTGCACCGAGAACCAACGCAAGGCATTGAAAATAATGATATATTCCATGCCAGCGGCGGTGGCTTGCAGCGGAGCCGTCAAGGTCGTTGAAAATCGGAAAAATGATTTGGCGAAGCCAGGTATCTCAACTAATATCTAACAAGGTGGGGCGCGGCGCTTGCGCATAACTGCCGTTGACGGCGTTTACAAATGAAAAACCCATTTAAAATCAATTAACTATGGCAACCCCGAACACGGCATCAAGGATAGGCGGACTGGCATTGCGGCTCGTGCGCGATAACTTGCTCAGCACAAGCGACGCCGAGCGCATTCAGTCCGAAGCCACCACGCAAAAAGTCCCGTTCGTCACCCAACTGGTTCAAAGCAAGAAGCTCGACAGCACCACTGTGGCCAAGGTCGCTTCGGACGAGTTCGGCGTCCCGTTGTTTGACATCGCCGCACTGGACCTGGAGACCGCCCCGGTCGAGCTGGTGAACGAAAAGATTATCAATCGCCATCGTGTGTTACCGCTGCACAAGCGCGGGACACGATTGTTCGTCGCGATTGCCGATCCCACCAACATACAAGCCCTCGACGAGGTGAAGTTCCACACCGGTCTGGGCACGGAGCCGATCCTAGTCGAAGAAGCCAAGCTCGCACTCGCCATCGATAAGGTTGCGGCAGCCGCCGACACCACCCTCAGCGACCTCACGACCGACGATGGCCTTGACCTGGAGATCATCAGCGAACAAGACGAAAAGGGTGACAGCCGTGACGAGGAAGGCGTGAACGACACGCCCATCGTCAAGTTCGTCAACAAGGTACTGCTCGACGCCATCAACCGCGGTGCCTCCGATATTCACGTTGAACCGTATGAAAAAACCTACCGCGTGCGCTACCGCCAGGATGGCATCTTACACGAGGTAGCATCACCACCGCTTGCATTGGCTGGGCGTATCGCCGCACGCCTGAAGATTCTCTCGCGGCTGGACATCGCGGAGCGTCGCGTCCCGCAGGACGGGCGCATTAAGATGCGCATTTCGCGCAACCGTGCTATCGACTTTCGTGTTAGCACGCTGCCCACACTTTACGGTGAGAAGATCGTGTTGCGTATTCTCGACCCCGCTACCGCGGGCCTCGGGGTGGAAAAGCTGGGCTTCGAGGAATATCAGAAAGACATCTTCCTGGACGCGGTCGCCCGCCCCCAGGGGATGGTGCTGGTCACCGGACCGACCGGCAGTGGTAAGACGGTTACGCTTTACACGGCATTGAATATTCTAAACACGGCGGACCGCAACATCTCTACTGCCGAAGACCCGGTCGAAATCAACGTGGCTGGCATCAACCAGGTCCACATCAATGAGAAGGCCAACCTGACGTTTGCCACGGCGCTGCGCGCCTTTCTACGCCAAGACCCGGACATCATCATGGTTGGTGAGATTCGTGACCTCGAGACGGCGGAAATCAGCATTAAGGCGGCCCAAACGGGCCACCTCGTGCTCTCGACCCTGCACACCAATGACGCGCCCGCCACACTGACCCGGCTCGTTAACATGGGCGTGGCCCCCTTTAACATCGCCTCTTCGGTGCACCTCATTATCGCCCAGCGCCTGGCGCGGCGATTGTGCGAGGGTTGCAAGAAAGCGATAGGGGTGCCCGAGAACGCACTGCTGAAGGCCGGTTTCAAGAAAGACGCGCTCAGTGACCTGAGCCTGTATGCGCCGGTCGGTTGCGACGGGTGCAGTGAAGGATACAAAGGCCGAGTCGGCATCTATCAGGTGATGCCAATCTCCGAGGCCACAGGCCATATCATCATGCGCGGCGGCAATCAGATGGACATCGAGAAGCAAACCCGGGAAGAAGGCGTTTTGGATCTGCGCACAGCCGCGCTGCACAAGGCCAGCCTGGGAATCACCAGTCTGGCCGAGGTTGAACGGATAACGAGTCAATAGCTATGGCACAGGCAGCAGCAAAAAGACCCAAGCTCGGCACATTTACATGGGAAGGTGTCGACCGGAAAGGGAAGAAACTAAAGGGTGAGATGAATGCCGCAAGCGTGGCATTCGTTAACGCGATGCTTCGTCGCCAGGGTATCAACCCTGTAAAGGTGTCCAAGCGCGGCAAGCCCCTATTTAGCCTCAAGAAAAAAATAACGCCCAAGGATATATCCGTGTTCACGCGCCAGCTTGCGACCATGCTGAACGCGGGTATCCCCGTTGCGCAAGCCTTTGATATCGTTGCGAAAGGGCACGAGAACCCGAGCGTGTGCGAGCTTGTCAATAGCGTCAAGCATGATATCGAGTCGGGCACCAATATGACCGAGGCGCTCGGCAAGCACCCGTTATACTTCGATGAGCTCTACTGCAACCTCGTCGCCGCCGGTGAGCAGGCCGGTATCCTCGATACCATCCTGGACAGGCTTGCCACCTACAAGGAAAAGATCGAGTCGATCAAGAGCAAGATCAAGTCGGCGCTCTTTTACCCGATCGCGGTGCTCGTCGTGGCCTTCCTCATCACCGCAGTCTTGATGATCTTCGTGATTCCGCAGTTCGCGGCCCTGTTCCGGGGTTTCGGCGCCGACCTTCCGGCGCTGACGCAATTCGTGATGGACCTGTCCACTGCCTTTACCAAATGGTGGTGGGCAATCTTCGGTGGCATTATCGGCACCGTCTCCCTGTTCTCCTACAGCTACAAGCGCAACCTCAAAATGCAACACCTGATGGATCGTGTGTTGCTGCGTATGCCGATCATCGGGGAGATCGTCAGAAAAGCGACGGTTGCGCGTTTTGCGCGCACGCTCGCCACAATGTTCGCCGCCGGTGTTCCGCTTGTCGAGGCGCTCGATTCTGTCGCCGGCGCCTGCGGCAACCGTGTTTACTTCGAAGGCACGATGGCCATTAAGGCGGAGGTCACTACCGGCACGCAGCTGCAATCGGCCATGGGCTCCACGGAGCTGTTTCCTAACATGGTGGTGCAGATGGTCGCCATTGGTGAAGAGTCGGGTGAGCTCGATACCATGCTGAGTAAGGTGGCGGATATTTACGAGGAGGAGGTGGATGACGCCGTCGCCGGTCTCAGCAGCCTGCTCGAACCCATCATCATGGTTTTTCTAGGCGTAGTCATCGGCGGCCTGGTGGTTGCCATGTACTTGCCGATCTTCAAGATCGCTGCCGCAATCTAGTGTACCTGCTCGTTGTTGCGCCGACGTTCTAGCAGGGCACAAAACCACGGTTCATGACGTCCATCACGCTATGGCTCGATAGCAATGCACTCCTGATGTGGGGTGCGGCGGGCGTACTGGGGCTCATTGTCGGCAGCTTCCTGAATGTGGTGATCTATCGCTTGCCGATAATGTTGCAGCGAGAATGGGTGCGTCAGTGCCGCGAGCTCAGCACGGATGATGCCGTCCACGATCGAAAGGAAGAGGCAACTTTTAATCTCATTAGCCCCAGGTCGCGTTGTCCGCATTGCAGCGCATCCATTAATGCCTTGCAGAACATCCCGGTGATCAGTTTTCTCTGGTTAAGAGGAAAATGTGCCGCCTGCGGTCAAGCCATATCGGCGCGCTACCCCATTGTTGAGCTGGTCACTGCCATACTGTCTGTCATGGTCGTGTGGCATTTCGGACCAACGGGCGCGGGCCTGGCGGCTCTAGGCCTGACCTGGGCCTTGATTGCGCTCGCCGCCATCGACATGGATCACCAGATCCTGCCGGATGTCATTACTTTGCCACTCATTTGGGCCGGGCTGATCGCAAACCTGTATCCGAACCCCGTGTTCGCACCGCTGGAAAGCGCGGTAATCGGCGCGGTCGCCGGCTACTTGTCGCTCTGGCTGGTGTACCACGTATTCAAGCTGCTCACCGGCAAGGAAGGCATGGGCTATGGGGACTTCAAGCTCTTTGCCGCTTTCGGGGCCTGGCTCGGCTGGCAGAGTCTGCCGTTGATTATTCTGCTCGCCTCCGTGGTTGGCGCCATCATCGGCATCGGGGCCATCATCGCGCTCGGCCGCGATCGGCGCTTGCCCATCTCCTTTGGGCCTTTTCTGTGCGTGGCCGCGTGGATCGCCCTGCTCTGGGGTGATGACATTACGCGGTTTTACCTGCAGTTGGCGCGAGTAACGGCCTGAGCCTGCCTGTAACCGCCTGATGGCATGTTACGCATTGGTCTCACGGGAGGTATCGGTAGCGGCAAATCCTCGGCAGCCGCCATGTTCGCCAGGCGTGGCGTGCCGGTGATCGATGCCGATGAGATCGCAAAACAGCTGGTCGCCCCCGGACAACCCGCCTACGAGCGGATCATTCAACGCTTTGGCAAGGAATTCGTGGATGCCGACGGGTTTATTGACCGGGGGCGCCTGCGGCGCCATGTGTTCGACGATCCGGCCTCACGCCGTGAGCTCGAGGCGATCCTACATCCTCGAGTGCGCCAGCAGATACAGCGGCAACTACGGGCTTTGCGTGCGCCTTATTGTGTAATCGTGATTCCGCTCATTTTTGAAGCCAATCAGCAGGATCTGGTCGACCGTATACTAGTCATCGATGCGGCCGAAGATACACAAGTGCAGCGTGTGGCCGCGCGCAGCAGTCTCGCTGACGACGAGATTCGCAAGATCATCGCCGCACAGATCGGCCGCAATGTACGGCTGCGCCAGGCGCACGACGTGATCACGAACGAGGGGGAGCTCGAGCAACTTGAGGAGCGGGTAGACGCGTTTCACACGCGCTACCTGGACCTTGCACGGGAACAACGTGAACAATAAGCGCCGTGGGTAAAACGCAGAGCACCGAGGAGATGGGGCTACGCGGAAAACACCTCAGCGCAGCGCCATGATGTCCGTGTCGCTTGCGATATTTATTTACAATAGGGCTGTCACGACATCTTCGACGTGATTCGCCTCCCAGATACCGCTCATCATGGCGAGGCCTTGCGCGCCCGCGTCGCGGGCCTGTCGCATATGCTCGAGGCGCATTCCCCCGAGGGCGTAGACGGGCAGATTTGTGCGGGCAGTGAGATCACGGAAAGCTTGCCATCCCAGTGGACGTGCTTGCGCGTGACTGCGCGTCATCAGCACGGGCGACAGCACGACAAAGTCAACCCGTAACCGGCTCGCCAGCGCGATCTCTTCGGCATCGTGGGTAGATGCCGCCACCCAAACCTCTGGCCCCAGCGGGCGCGAGTCGAGCTGTCGCAGCCGCTGAGCGTTGAGATGAACGCCATCGGCACCGCACTCGGCGACCCACGCGGGATCTGCATTCAGTAACACGCGTGCCTTATGGCGATGACACAGATTTACGACCTCGCGCGCAAAGGCCTTGTACTCAGGCCCGGCCATGTCTGGCTCGCGCAGTTGTAACAGATCCGCCCCGGCTTGGAGCGCACGCCCGAGTCGCTCCATGAACCCGGCCCGGCCGAATTTGCGGGAGTCGCTAACCAAGTACAGCGACGGCAAGTGCACCGCCCGAACGATCGGCTGGTTTGCCGCAAGAAAATCGATTCGCCTCAGCTCATCGCGACGTACCCATGCGATGCGCTGGCCTTCCTTTCCTTCGGGCGTGCCGTCGAAATCAATGACGCGCCAGACATCCAGCAACACGCGTCTATCAGCATAACTGTGTTGCACCTGGATGAGTGGCACCGCCGAGCGGACCTGAATACCGAGCTCCTCGGCGAGCTCGCGGCGCAATGCCTGCTGCGCCGTCTCATCGCCTTTAAGCTTGCCTCCGGGGAACTCCCATTTACCTCCCTGGTGGCTGGGCCCCGGGCGCTGTGCAATCAGAACCTCCGGGCCCAGCGAGATAATACCGACCACAACGCGGACAGCCGGCTCAGCTGCGGTACTCGGCATTGATCTGCACGTACTCGTGTGACAGGTCGGATGTCCAGATGCGGGCCGAGCTCGAACCGGATCCCAGCGCCACGCGCACTGTAATCTCGGGCTTGCGCATGACACGCTGGCCCCGGGCCTCCGTGTACTCCGGGGCGAGCGCCCCATCGCTTATCACTCGCACATCGTCGAGATCAATCGAGACCGCGCTCAAGTTTAGTGCATGAATCCCGGCCCTGCCGACAGCGGCAAGAATGCGGCCCCAGTTGGGATCGCTGGCAAAAAACGCCGTCTTGACCAACGGCGAGTGCGCAATCGTATACGCAACCTCCAAGCAATCTGCCTCGCTCGCACCCTCGACGACCTCGATGGTGATGAACTTCGTCGCCCCTTCCGCATCCCGCACCAGCGCCTGTGCAAGCTCGGTGCACAGCTGAGACACTACTGCCGCAAACTGCTCGAACGAGTCACTGTCGACGGCACCGACCTTTGCGGCAGATCTGCCGGTAGCGAGCAAGATGCAAGCATCGTTCGTGGACGTATCGCCGTCCACGGTAATACGGTTGAACGAGCGTGCCACGGCTCGGCGGAGACTTTCTTGCAGCGCCTGCGGATTAAGCGCCGCATCGGTTGCTATGAACGCCAGCATGGTCGCCATGTCCGGGCGTATCATGCCCGCTCCCTTGGCGATACCCGTCAGCGTCACCGTCTCCGACCCCAGCTTGAACTGGCGCGACGCCCCTTTCGCTACTGAATCGGTAGTCATGATGCCATGCGCGGCATCAGCCCATTCCGATTCGCCAAGGCGCTCGACACAGGCAGGCAACGCATTGACGATACGATCGACCGGAAGACGCCCGCCAATAACGCCGGTTGAGAACGGCATCACCTCGGCATCCTTGCAGCCCAGCCGGTTTGCCACGGCACGACAACATGCCAGCGCATCCCTGAGCCCGATTTCACCCATCCCCGCGTTGGCGTACCCCGTGTTAATCAACAGCGCACGGGGGGGCGATGCGGCGAGATGATCTCGCGCAACAATGACCGGAGCAGCACAGAAGCGATTGCGGGTAAAAACTGCCGCCGCTTTCGTGTCCGCTGCGGTCTCGATCAATACCAGGTCGAGACGATCGGGATAGCGTATGCCGGCGGCACAGGCCCCGAGACGAATGCCTTCAACCGGATGGAGCTTGGGTAACACGGACAATCCAGCCGCCACTTTCAGGCTGCTGAAAAACTGTTTTCAGCAGCCTGATAGAGCGGTGCACGGCGGCACCGCACATTTTTCGAACACATAAGTGTTTGAAAAATTAAGCAAAACAAAAATCGCACTTTTTGCTTTGTGAGCTGAATAAGGACATGGAAGGACTTTTTCAACATTTTACTGTTACGCCTCCAGCGAATAAGGTACGCGGCAACCCGGGCCGGGCATAAGGCTATGCTCAGACAGAATGATCAACCCGCCGTACCCACCTGGCTCGGTTTTTTCAATTAAACTTCCCGTGGCATTGTTTGTACTTCTTGCCGGATCCACACGGACAAGGTTCGTTGCGGCCGATCTTTCGGTGTTTGCGCACGACCGGACGCTGTACCGTAGCCACTTCAGGCTCGCCCGGCTCGCCGCCATCGCCCTGGACCGACGGGTGCGAGAACTGCATGGATCCATGTCGCCGCTCGTGCCGTTCCAAAGCCTCCACATCTTCAACAGTTTGTATCCTGATCCGCGTGAGCAGACCGATCACCTCGCGCTTTATGCCGTCGAGCATATCCGAGAATAGCTCGAACGCCTCGCGCTTGTACTCCTGCTTGGGATTCTTCTGAGCGTATCCTCGCAAATGTATACCCTGGCGCAGATGATCCATGGCCGCCAGATGGTCTTTCCAATAGCGGTCCAGGACATCCAGCATCACCGCCTTCTCAATGTGGCGCATGACATCTTCCCCGTACGCCGCAGATTTCTCTGCGTAGCGCCGCTCAAGCTCCTCGATGATGCGCGCGCGCAGTTTTTCTTCATCGAGATCGGCGTCATCTTCGAGCCACTTGGAAATCGCAAGCTTGATGCCAAACTCCCGCTCCAGGCTTTCCTCCAGAGCTGGAACGGTCCACTGCTCCTCCAGGCTTTGCGGCGGTATGCTCTCATCGATGATTCCGTTAACGACGTCGCGACGGATCGACGCTATGCTTTGCGAGATATCATCGACCTCCATCAAGCTGTTGCGCTGCTGGTAGATAACCTTGCGCTGATCGTTGGCGATGTCATCATACTCGAGCAACTGCTTGCGAATGTCGAAGTTGCGCGCCTCGACCTTGCGCTGTGCGTTCTCAATTGCACGCGTCACCCAGCGGTGTTCAATGGCTTCGCCCTCCTGCATGCCTAGCTTCTGCATCAGACCCGAAATGCGATCCGAACCGAAAATACGCATCAGGTTATCTTCCAACGACAGGTAGAATCGCGACGAACCTGGATCCCCTTGGCGCCCGGACCTTCCTCTGAGCTGATTGTCGATGCGTCGCGACTCGTGCCGTTCGGTGCCGATTACATGCAATCCGCTAGCATCGACAACCTGTTGATGGCGCGCACTCCAATCCGTATGTAACTGTTTTCTCTGCTCTTCACCATCGCCAATCGCCTCGAGTTCTTTTTCCAGATTCCCTCCGAGCACGATGTCAGTACCGCGTCCGGCCATGTTCGTCGCGATGGTCACCGTTCCCGGCGCCCCGGCTTGGGCAACGATCTGGGCTTCACGCTCATGGTGCTTGGCATTCAGCACCTGGTGCGGGATGTTCGCTTTCTCGAGCATGCTCGAGAGCTGTTCGGAGCTTTCGATCGATGCAGTACCGACAAGGACGGGCTGTCCGCGCTGATAACAATCCTGGATGTCCTCGAGGGTGGCGGCGCGCTTCTCGGCCGCCGTACGGTACACGAGATCGCCGAGATCTTCGCGAACCATTTCCATATGCGTGGGTATGACAACGACCTCGAGACCATAGATCTGCTGAAACTCATAGGCCTCCGTATCGGCAGTACCGGTCATTCCCGCGAGCTTCTCGTAAAGCCGGAAGTAGTTCTGGAACGTGATCGAGGCCAGCGTCTGGTTCTCGCTCTGTATCGGCACACGTTCTTTGGCCTCCACCGCTTGATGCAAGCCCTCCGACCAGCGCCTGCCCGGCATCATGCGCCCCGTAAACTCGTCGATGATTACGACCTCATTGTCCGTGACGATATAATCCACCTCTCGTTGGTATAGCGAATGGGCCCGCAATGCCGCGTTCAAATGATGTAACAGCATAATGTTGCTGACATCGTACAGATTGCTGCCGGTTTCAAGCAGCCCTGCCTGTCCCAGCAGTTTTTCAATGCGCTCGTGGCCAGCCTCGGTCAAAAACGCTTGCCGGGTTTTCTCGTCAACCGTGTAATCGCCCGGCCCGTCTTCGTTTTCCTGCTTCTGCAGTTTCGGAATAATGCTGTCGATCTTGCTATAAAGATCGGTGCTCTCTTCGGCCGGACCGGAGATGATTAGCGGTGTGCGGGCCTCGTCGATCAAGATCGAGTCAACTTCATCGACAATGGCGAAATTCAGCCCGCGTTGGAACCGATCGTCGGCGCGGAATGCCATATTGTCGCGCAGATAGTCAAAACCAAACTCGTTGTTCGTGCCGTAGGTGATGTCGGCTGCATAGGCCTCACGTTTTTCCTCGGGCGGTTGATGTGACACAACTACACCGACGCTCAGGCCCAGAAAGTTGTAAATCTTGCCCATCCAATCGGCATCACGGCGTGCCAGGTAATCGTTCACGGTAACGATATGCACGCCCTTGCCGGTAAGCGCGTTGAGGTAAGCGGTCAACGTCGCAACCAGGGTTTTGCCTTCGCCCGTGCGCATCTCGGCGATCTGACCTTGATGCAACACCTTGCCACCGATCAACTGAACGTCGAAGTGGCGCATGTTCAGGGTACGCTTCGCCGCTTCGCGTACCACCGCAAATGCCTCGTGTAACAGGGTCTCGAGGCTCTCGCCGCGAGCCAGTCGATTCTTGAACTGGTCCGTCTTGGCGCGAAGCTCCGCATCCGAGAGCGGCACGATACTGTGCTCGAGCGCGTTAATGCGCTCGGCCTCGTGCGTCATAGTACGGATCAAACGCTCGTTTCGCGTGCCAAAGACTTTGCTCAGCAGATTAGCAACCATGGGTATTCAGAATGGGCGGCGCACACGAATTGCCCGCATACAAAGAAAATGGGGGATTATGGAGCAAAAATAAAGAGGCTGACAGCTCGTTAGCGCCTTTTGCACCGTATTCGGGTTTTCAACCTATTTCGCACGCGCCGCCAACCGCATGCGCCGGTCCAGGTACGGGCGCGGATTCACCGTGCGCCCGTTGCGCAAGACCTCAAAGTGCAGGTGCGGACCGGTGGAGCGCCCCGAGGTGCCCACCCGCGC
>VRUB01000303.1 GCA_019456345.1 Nitrospira sp.
GCGATCGTCACCCAGACTGCTCCCTGCTCCGGGAAGACCAACAGCGGAACGGTCACGGCCAGCAGCAGCGTAAGGGAGCCCAAAAAAGTCGGTTTGTCAATTAATCGCAGCGACGCCGGCGTTTTCATTATTCTTGGTCCTTTTTCCGCTCTTGCCAGCGGATTATTGCAGCCCCCGGCTTATGGGAACTCTGGTCGCTCTTCGGCTTATCGAGCCGTATTCTGCCCGGTGCCGATATCAGTAGCAGCCCGATGTCGCGAAGAAGGGCATTTGGATCGCATTCAGACAGTCGTTTAGGCAAACGTCCTATTAGCTTAACAGCTGGCTAACGCCGCGTATGCACCCTGATTGGTTTGGACAAAGCTTACCCGCCCAAACGGTGTAGGTCAGGTACGCCTCGACGGTGCGTTCCGAAGCCGGTGTCACAGACATAAGCTACCGCACCGTCGAAGCGAAGTATTTGAGTGTGATCTTCATCGACTAACCGCGATCGAAGCCCGGCTTCGTGGCGTCTCGTACCTACATGGAGTGGGCGGCTTCACAAAGGTTTCGCAGCTTCGCCAGTGTGCGCTTGCGCCCGAGTAAACCAAGACCGCAGTCGGGAGCGGCAATCAGGCGCTCCGCGTCGATGTGCTCGAGGGCCTCGGCGAGGTGCGCGCGGACCTCGTCGGTGCTCTCCACGTGGCTCCTGGCGATGGCGACGACACCGAGGATGACGTTCGTGGATGCAAAGCGTTCCAGCAGCGTGGGGTCGTTTCTGCGATGGGCGTCTTCCAGGGAGACCGCCATGACGGAGGAGCGATCCACGGCTTCCGCCAGGTCGAAGTAGGACTCCTTGGGTGCCTTGGGATAGTCGGGGTTGTCGAGGGCGTCGGGGTAACCACAGCACATATGCATGGTGCGCACGACGTCTTTGGGACAGCCGTGAAAAGCCCGCTCCAGATTCTCCAGGCCGTAGTCGAGGGCCTCCGGCACTTTGCGGGCGAACACCGGCTCGTCGATCTGGATGTGCTTGCAACCGGCGTCCGCCAGCGCCATGACTTCGTAGTTGAGTGCATCGGCAAGATCGGCGCCCAGCTTGGCGGGATCGTCGTAGTGCTCGTTTGCCGTCGTGTCGGCAATGGTCATGGGGCCGGGCATGGTGATCTTCACGGGGCGATCGGTGAAGCTCTGGGCGACCTTCCAGTCGTGGGGCAGGAAGTGATCGCGCGCCGACACCGGGCCGGTGATGGTTGGCAGGCGCGCGCTGTAGGCGCCCTCACGCAGCGGCGTCCTGGTGAGGTGCTCGAAGTCGATGCCGTTCAGGTGCCGGCAGTGATAGTGGATGTAGTTTTCGCGGCGGACCTCGCCGTCTGAAAGGATATCGATACCACAGGAGACCTGGTCGTCGATGACTTCCTTGGTGCCACGGGCCAGGATCTCCTCGGCGTCGTTGCCCATTTTGGCCAGCGCCTCGGACCACTCTTCGGTCGGGTGTTCCGTGTCGGGGCCGGCGGCGGCGCCGAACCAGTCAGGAAGCTCGACGTATTCCGGTTTGGGATAAGCGCCGATGGTGGTGGTGAGTAGCTTCATGCCGGTGGCTCCTGAGTCGTCGGCTGGCGGGACAATAGGGCTTTGCTCTGGATGTGTCGACCGGGGCGTGCCTGAGCCGGTATCTTAAGGCCGGCCTTGCACGGGAGACGGTTGCCATGGACGTGAGGTGGGAACAGCCGCTGGCGGGTCAGATCCTGGGACGCAAAGTGTTTGCGCTCGAGCTCAGTCACGTTCAAAACAGCAAATGATCCAGATACTCGCGTCGTA
>VRUB01000087.1 GCA_019456345.1 Nitrospira sp.
GGCGCGCAGGGTGGAGTCCATGCGCCGCCGGGTTATCGATTTGTTTCATACCTGGGGTTACGAGCTCGTTATGCCTCCATTGATCGAGTTCCTCGAGGCGTTACTTACGGGCGTGGGCAAGGAGCTGGATCTGCAGACTTTCAAGGTGACGGATCAGCTGACCGGCCGTCTGATGGGTATTCGGCCGGACATGACGCCGCAGGCAGCACGCATCGACGCGCATTATCTCAAGCGCACCGCCCCTGTAAGGCTGTGCTACCTGGGCCCGGTGCTGCACACGCGGCCGGACCAGTTCGCCGGGTCGCGCGAGTTGTTGCAGCTGGGGGCGGAGCTGTTCGGGCACGCGGGGCCAGAGAGCGATGCCGAGGTCTTGTGTCTGATGGTCGCAACATTACAGCTTGCCGGCATCGAGAAGCTGCACATCGATCTGGGACACATCGGTGTCTTTCGCGGTCTGATCACCGCGGCGGACCTGAACGAAGACGATGAAAGCGAGCTGTTCGATGCCTTGCAGGCCAAGGCCGGTGCCGACGTGGCCAGACTATTGGAAGCCGCGGGAACGAGCGTGCCGATCCGGCGCATGCTCATGTCGTTGATTGAGCTTAACGGAGGAGCGGAAGTCCTGCACGATGCGCGACGATGTTTCAAGTCGGCCCCTTCGGGAGTAGCGCAGTCGCTGGAAAATCTTGAGGCTGTCGCCACCGCCGTAAGCCGGCAGGTACCGGACCTCCCGCTTTACTTCGATCTGGCCGAGCTCACCGGCTACCGGTACTACACGGGCGTGGTATTCTCCGCCTTTGTGCCTGCCTACGGGCGCGCCGTAGCTCGTGGCGGGCGCTACGACGGCATCGGTAAGGCCTTTGGCCGTGCACGACCCGCAACCGGATTCAGCGCCGATCTTTGGCAGCTGCTCAAGCTTTTACCACCTGAAGACAGTGACAGCCACGGGATCCTGGCTCCGGGCGGTGACGACGCCGGCATACGCTCGGAAATTGCGCGCCTGCGTGCCACGGGTGAGCGCGTAGTAATAGGTCTGCCCGGTGCGAATGTTGCTGCGCGCGAGCTGGGGTGCGATCGCGAGCTGGTCCAAAAGGACGGTCGCTGGGTCGTAGCGAGGGCACGATAAGGGATCGCCGGGGTCGTACCGGCAGAGCGAGCGCACAAGAACAGCCGCAAAGAACGCGCGACTCCATGGACGGAGGAGGTAGGACCGCGTCGGGAACAGCGGTCGAGAGGCGCAGAGTTTTGCAGCCTGATGATTCGTGATTGGTTATTCGAATCGTGACGTTTACAGTTGGCGCTGGGACCACTCGCTAGTCACCAATTACCAGTTATCGGGGTGTACTCTTTGCGTCTGTGCACGCTTATCGTTGATAGCCGGAGCTGCATTCGAAACGAGAACTCCGATGCAGTGACACACAGACGTGTGTGTTCTGTTTGATGAACAAAACAAACAGGTCGTCATGGCAAAAAACGTCGTAGTGATTGGTATGCAGTGGGGGGATGAGGGCAAGGGCAAGATTGTCGATCTCTTGACCGAGCGCGCACACGCGGTTGTACGCTTCCAAGGAGGGCATAACGCCGGACATACCCTGGTTATCGATGGCACGAAGACCGTCCTGCATTTAATTCCTTCCGGCATCTTGCGTGACCGAGTCACATGCCTGATTGGGAACGGTGTCGTGGTGTTTCCCGCCGCCTTGTTTGCTGAGGTCGATGAGCTGGAGCGCAATGGCGTACAGGTGACGGAGCGGCTGCGCATCAGCGGGTGCTGTCCGCTTATTCTTCAGCATCACATCGCGCTCGATGTGGCGCGCGAAAAGGCGCGCGGCAAAGCGGCAATCGGCACCACCGGGCGCGGTATCGGTCCTGCCTATGAGGACAAGGTTGCGCGGCGGGGTTTGCGCCTGGGCGATCTGCTGGACGCGGTGCGCTTCCGGGAAAAGCTGGAACCGGTCGTGGAGTATCACAACTTCGCGCTCGAGAATTACTTTCATTGCGAGTCCGTGGATTTTCAGCGCACGCTGGACGAGAATTTACGATTTGCCGATCGCGTACGAGCCATGATCGCCGATGTTCCGGAGTTGCTTCACGCTTACATCAGCGAAGGCAGGTCGGTGCTGTTCGAAGGAGCCCAGGGCGCATTGCTGGACATCGACCACGGTACCTATCCCTTTGTCACATCCTCCAACACGTGTTCCGCCGCCGCCGCACTGGGCGCGGGCGTGGCGCCGGGTGATCTCGATTACGTGCTTGGTATCAGCAAGGCGTATGCGACCCGCGTCGGTGCGGGCCCGTTTCCGACCGAGCTGGGTGACGCTATCGGCAAACGGCTGAGCGAGCGCGGCAGCGAGTTTGGCGCCACCACCGGACGGCCGCGGCGCTGCGGTTGGTTCGATGCGCTGACAGTGCGTCATGCGTGTCGCATCAACGGTGTAACCGGGCTTGGCATCACCAAGCTGGATGTGCTGGACGGTCTTGACTCCGTACGTCTGTGCAGGGCTTATCGGATCGATGGTGTCGAGCGAGACACGCTGCCGCACGATGCAGATGTGCTGGCACGGGTGGAACCGGTGTACGAGGACTTGCCCGGATGGTCGGAACCGACGGTTGGTGTAAGGAAATTCGGTGATCTGCCTGAAAACGCCAAGCGTTATCTTCGGCGAGTCGAAGAGGCGGTGGGGACGAAAATCGAGATCATCTCCACCGGCGCGCAGCGCGATGAAACAATCATCTTCCGCCATCCGTTTGATGAACCAGCGTGAGGTGTGAGCAGTAAGGTGTCAAAGGTAAGAGGTGAGATCGGGTGAGTTGTCAGCGCTCCTTACTCCTTACACCTTACTCCTTACTTATGGTGGTACCGAGGAGAGGACTTGAACCTCCACGGGGTTGCCCCCACTAGCACCTGAAGCTAGCGCGTCTACCAGTTCCGCCACCTCGGCAAGGGCAGGACAGTTGGCTATGGCTTGAATTTGCCGTGTAACCGGCCGCGCACTCTACCGAGACAGAAAATCTATGTCAATGCGACGACGACGTAAGGATCATCGGGAGACAGTTTCTGAGCACGAGACCGAGCAGTATACCGTTTCCATACCTGGCCGGGAGGAGGTACTGAAACTACTGCAGCGCAGTTCCTCGCCGCTCGAATTCAGTGAGATTACCCGAAAGCTGCGCGTGCATGGGGACGAAGCCCTAAACGCCTTTACCCGCCGCTTGCGGGCAATGGAGCGCGACGGGCAGATCTTGCGCAACCGGCGCGGCCGCTTCGGACTTATTCAAAAGATGGATATGGTCCGTGGAAATGTCATCGGCCATCCTGATGGATTTGGTTTTCTCGTGCCTGAGGACGGTGGGACGGACCTGTTCTTGTCGGCAAGACAGATGCGACAGGTGTTTCACGGAGATCGCGTGATGGCGAGCGTGGCCGGCGTGGATGCGCGTGGGCGTCGAGAGGGCGCGATCATAGAGGTGCTCGAGCGTCGTAACCACTCTGTGGTTGGACGATTTTTCCTGGAGAATCGCCTCGGCATTGTGATTCCGGAAGATAAGCGCATCACCCAGGAGATTATGGTATCGCCCGGCGATGAGCACGGCGCGCGGTCCGGTCAGATTGTGGTGGCAGAGATCATAACCCAACCTACTCGCCGCAGTCGTCCGACCGGGCGGATAGTTGAGACGCTTGGTGATCACATGGCTCCCGGCATGGAGGTCGAGGTGGCGGTGCGCAAGCACCAGCTACCATATGTGTGGCCGGCTGAGGTATTGGCCGAGGTGCAAGGGATCGAGACATCGGTGCCCGGTCGTGCCCGGAGTAACCGGGAAGACCTGCGAGACCTTCCGCTGGTGACCATTGATGGTGAGGACGCGCGCGATTTCGATGATGCGGTTTATTGTGCACGCGATGGCAGAGGATGGCGCCTCGTTGTGGCCATTGCCGATGTCGCGTATTACGTGAAGCCCGACAGCGTGCTCGACACGGAAGCGTATATCCGCGGCAACTCCGTCTATTTTCCAGAGCGTGTAATACCGATGCTGCCGGAGGTGCTGTCTAACGGGTTGTGCTCGCTTAACCCGGATGCCGATCGGCTGTGCATGGTGTGCGAAATACAAGTCGGAACGCGGGGAAAGATAAAAGACTTCCGGTTTTTCGAGGGCGTAATGTGCTCGCACGCGCGTCTTACTTACGCGGAGGTGGCGGCTATTCTGGTGGATAATGACGAGCCGCTCAGGTGCCAGTACTCGAGCTTGTTGCCGCATCTGCAAGAGCTGCATGCGCTGTTTAAGGTGTTGCAGCAGGTCCGGATGCAGCGCGGCGCCGTGGATTTTGAGTTGCCAGAGACCCGCTTTATCTTCGATAAGAAGCACAAGATCGAACGAATCGTGCCGGTTGCGCGCAACGACGCGCATAGGCTGATTGAGGAGTGCATGCTCGCCGCCAATGTCTGTGCGGCGGAGTTTCTAAAGAAACACAAGGTACCAGCTCCCTACCGGATCCACGAAGGTCCCACGCAGGAGAAGCTCTCGGATTTGCGAGAATTCCTGCGCGAGCTCGGATTGTCCTTGGGTGGCGGTGCCAATCCGCAACCGCAGGACTACGCAAAGCTACTGGCGGCGGTCGATGCACGGCCGGATTCGCATCTGATTCAGATGGCTTTACTGCGAAGCCTCAGTCAGGCGCTGTACAGCCCCGATAATATCGGACATTTCGCGCTGGGCTACGAGCACTACACGCACTTCACTTCTCCGATCCGGCGCTTCCCGGACCTGCAAGTGCATCGGTCTATCAAGAGTATCCTGAGAAACAAGCCCGTCACGATGTCCCACGAAGAGGCGCTGATACTGGGCGAGCATTGCTCTATGACCGAGCGAAGGGCGGATGACGCAACCCGCGATGTCGCACGCTGGCTGAAGGCAGAGTACATGATGGACCGCATTGGCGAGGAATTTGAGGGTATCGTCACCGGTGTCACGAACTTTGGCATTTTTGTGGAGCTGCTGGATCTGTATGTGGATGGACTGGTGCATATTACTGCGCTGGGCAACGATTATTTCCACTTTGATCCGGTTAAGCGTCGGCTCACCGGTAGCCGTACTCGTAAGACCTATCGCCTCGGCGATCGCCTGCGAGCGCGTGTGGTGCGCGTGGATCTGGATGAGGCCAGGATAGATCTGGAGCTGGTGGAAACGACAAAGCGTCGGGTACGGCGTGGCCCGGCGAAGCGAAGGAAGCACTGAGTTGTTTCCGCAAGCAGTAATAGGTCGCAAGTTTGATTATCAAGTAGCTGTTAACTGCGGGAATTTCCGGTTTTTGCCCTCGACTAGCCACCGTATGCATACATGAAAGACAATATCGTATGTGGGTTGCATGCGGTGCTGGCTGCGCTGAAGCGCAACCCACGACAGATCGACGTAATCTGGCTGCGAGCCGATCGCGCCGACCGGCGCGCTTGCGAGATCGTGCAGGCGGCGCGAGCGGGGCACGTGAAACTTCAACGGGTACCACGCGCGCGGCTCGATGAGCTGGCGGGAACCGGTCGCCACCAAGGCATCGTGGCCCGCACATGCCCAGCATCACGGCTTGACGAGCACGATCTGGAGGCATTCATTGCGCAGTTGGCCGAAACACCGCTGCTGCTTATCCTGGATGGCGTGCAAGATCCCCACAATTTGGGCGCCTGCATGCGCTGTGCCGATGGCGCCGGGGCGCACGCGGTCATTGTTCCACGCGACCGAGCGGTATCGGTGACCGCCACCGTACGGCGCGCGGCCTGCGGGGCAGCAGAGTCTATGCCGTTGTTCCAGGTGACCAACGTCTCGCGCGTCCTGCGTCAGCTCAAGCGCGCTGGGATCTGGCTGCTGGGGGCCAGCCAGGCCGCGGAGAACGGGCTCTTCGAGGCCGATCTGAGCGGCCCGCTTGCCGTCGTTTTAGGAGGCGAGGAGAAGGGATTACGGCGGCTGACACGGCAACACTGCGACGCCCTGGTCAGCATCCCGATGCGAGGAATCGTGCCGAGCTTGAACGTTTCGGTGGCCGCAGCGGTTTTTCTCTATGAGGCCGTCCGGCAGCGCGGCGCGCGTGTGGGACGAGACGTGAGGCGACAGGGGTGATCCAGGAGTACCGCGGATTGGTGTTCTCCTCGTGCCTCACACCTGACACCTCACAGAGTTGATGTTGGCAGTTTAGCGGCTGATGGTTTAGAATGCGCCGTCGGGTTCGGGGCTGCGGCCCCGCCAGCCGTTCCTTGCCTTACCGGCCCCAGCGGGCAGCGGAAGGCTTTATCCGTAAGGAGCAAGTCAATGCGTCACTACGAAGTGGTCTTTCTGGTCCACCCGGACCAAAGTGAACAAGTACCTGCCATGGTCGAGCGCTATCGCTCGATGATCGAGTCCCACGATGGGGTCGTTCACCGCCTCGAGGACTGGGGCCGTCGCCAGCTCGCTTATCTGATTAATAAGGTGCACAAGGCCCATTACGTGCTGATGAACATCGAATGCACGCTGGAGACCCTGCGCGAGCTTGAATCTGCCTTCAAGTTCAACGATGCGGTACTTCGCTACCTCACGATCAGGCGTAAGGCGGCGGTTACCGCGCCGTCGCCGTTGGTGAAGGCACAGGAAGAACCGAAATCGGCAGAAACGCCGATAGCTAGCGACGCGGAGCCAGTACCGGTGGAGACTGTGTCCGAGCCTGAGGCCGCAGCCGAGCAGCAAGCTACGCCCGACGAAACCGATACCAGTACCGATGTGCCGGCGTAAGCAATTGCCCGTATAACGCGCCATCACTGAGAACGATCACATGTCACGCTATTTCAGACGCAAGAAGTATTGCCGGTTTACCGCTGAGGGCGTAAAAGAGATCGATTATAAAGATCTTGGCACATTGAAAGCCTACATCACCGAAACCGGTAGGATCATTCCGAGCCGGAATACGGGAACGAAGGCACGTTACCAGCGCCAACTTGCGCGCGCAATCAAGTACGCGCGTTATCTCGCGCTCTTGCCTTACAGCGACAGTCACCGTTAAACCAGTTTCGAGGCGCCGGCAGGTCGTGTATGTGTCAATGCACCGCGAGCGGCCGCCTAGCAGGAGCAAGGCCAATGCAAGTAATACTGCTTGAAGAGGTGCAGAACCTGGGAAACCTCGGGGAAGAAGTTCGAGTGAAGCCGGGTTATGCACGCAATTACTTGTTACCTTATGGAAAGGCCGTAATTGCCAACGAGCAGAACAGGGCGGCATTGGAGGCGCGCCGTACGGATCTGGAAAAGATGCACACAGAGGTGTTGGCAAAAGCACAGGAGCGCGCCCGCTTGATGGAGGGTGCAACTGTGCAGATTTCGCGGAAAGTCGGCGAGGAGGGTCAGTTGTTCGGCTCGGTTACGACGCTGGATATCGTCGATGCCATGGCGCAGGCCGGTGTGGAGCTGGAGAAATCCGAGATCCACCTGTCGACGGGTCCGATTAAGGAAATCGGTGACCACGAGATTGCGGTGAGCCTGCATCCGGAGGTTCATGTCAAGATCACAGTGTTGGTTGTCGAAGAGCAGTGATCGCGATCGGCACAGATGATAATTTTGGGTTAGCGTAACCGGGCTGCGGCCGAGACTCGGATATGAGCGGGACTCCGGTTAGTTGTCCAGACCCGCGTGGGCCATACTTGGCTGCGCGCATGCGACGGTTCGACCATTAACGAGGGGAGAGTAGATGGAGGAGCGGGCGTACTCGTCGGCAGGAACCGAAGCTACGGCGGAAAGGCTCAAAGTCCCACCACAGTCCATCGAGACTGAGCAGTGTGTCCTTGGTGGCCTCATGCTCGACAATCGATGCTTGGATCAGATCGGGGATAAGGTTACCGAGCAGGATTTTTACCGCAGGGAGCATCGGCTTATCTACCGCGCGATCTGCAGTCTTTGCGAGGAAAATAATCCAGCAGATGTCGTAACGGTATCGGAGCAGCTCCAGCATCAAGGAGAGCTCGAGAACGCGGGCGGGCTCGCGTACCTTGGTGCGCTGGCTAAGAATACGCCCAGCACCGCCAACGTTCACGCCTATGCCGACATCGTACGCGAGCGCTCCATCATGCGCCAGCTGCTTAACGTGGCGAGCGATATCACGGGTAGTATCTACGAGCCCGAAGGCCGAAACACGATCGAGCTATTGGATCATGCCGAGAGAAGCATTCTGGCCATTAGCGACGAGGGCAGTCACAGGCGCGGCGGGTTCCAGCCGCTTACGAAGCTCTTGACTTCGGCAGTCGATCGAATTGACAAGCTCTACCACTCCGACAGCATGTTATCGGGCATTCCCACCGGTTTCAGCGATCTGGACGAGATGACCTCTGGTCTACAGAATGCGGACCTGATCATAGTCGCAGGCCGGCCGTCGATGGGGAAGACGTCACTGGCTATGAACATCGCTGAGAATGTGGCAGTGGGACAAAAGTTGCCCGTAGCGATATTCAGCATGGAGATGCCAGGCGAGCAGGTTGCGATGCGCATGTTGGCGTCCATGAGCCGGATCAACACGCACAGGATCCGCACGGGGAAGCTCAACGACGAAGATTGGCCACGAGTGACGTCAACCATGAGCCTCCTTTCGCAGGCGCCGGTTTTCGTTGACGACACGCCCGGCCTGACGCCCATGGAGCTACGGGCTCGTGCGCGCCGCCTCAAGCGAGAACACGGCTTGGGGCTGATCCTGGTGGACTATCTGCAGATGATGCAAACCTATGAAGGACACGAGAATCGCGCCACGGAGATTTCCCATATTACACGGGCGCTTAAAAACCTTGCCAAGGAACTGAATATTCCGCTCATTGCCATGTCTCAGCTCAATCGGAGTCTGGAGCAACGGCCCAACAAGCGACCAGTGATGTCTGACTTGAGAGAGTCCGGCAGTATCGAGCAGGACGCCGACGTCATTCTTTTCATTTATCGCGACGAGGTATACAACGAAGATAGTGTGGACAAGGGCACCGCGGAGATCATTATCGGCAAGCAGCGTAACGGTCCCATCGGCACAATCCGACTTACTTTTCTCGGCCAGTACACCAAGTTCGAGAATTATATCAGCGCTGATTTTGACGAGGCCTTTGGATGACACGGCCGGCGCGTGCGTTGATTGACGCGCAGGCGTTACGGCACAACCTAGACCGGGTCCGTCAGACCGCCCCACAATCCAGGATCATGGCCGTTGTCAAAGCGAATGGCTACGGTCACGGCCTCGCATATGTCGCGCGTAATCTCCTGCAGGCACAAACCTTCGCCGTCGCGAGCCTCGAGGAAGCTGTAGTATTGCGCAATGCTGGGGTTGCACACCCGATATGCCTGCTGGAGGGCTTCTTTGATGAGGACGAGCTGGCGCAGCTGAACCATTATCGGTTTAATCCGGTAATACACCATGAGAGCCAGTTAGCCTTGCTCGAGCGCGGCAGGGGCACGAATCCGATCGATGTGTGGCTGAAGGTCGACACCGGGATGCACAGAATCGGGTTTGATGCGAAAGTCGCCAGAGCAGTTCTTGAGCGATTCGAGAGTTACGCGTTTATCGACCGCATCCGCCTGATGTCCCATCTCGCGACTGCTGACGATACGACCGACCCGACCACGACCGAACAGATTGACCGATTCAACGACGTGGCGGCGGGACTGGAGCTGGAGCGAAGTTTGGCTAACTCGGCGGGCGTGCTGGCGTGGCCGGCAAGTCATTTCGACTGGGTTAGACCGGGAATCATGTTGTACGGGGCATCACCGTTGCTGGGGCGCAGTGCGGCGGAGCTGGGGCTCGAGCCGGTAATGACGTTGACAAGCCGACTTATTGCGGTCAATCCCCGGCGCAAAGGTGAACGCGTCGGTTATGGTGGGGATTGGGCATGTCCGGAAGACATGCCAGTCGGCGTCGTAGCCATGGGCTACGGTGACGGTTATCCGCGCCATGCGCCGAGCGGCACGCCGGTGCTGGTCAACGAGCAGCGTGTGCCGCTGATCGGGCGGGTCTCTATGGACATGATATCTGTTGATCTGCGCAGTCAGCACCACGCCACCGTGGGTGACCCCGTAGTGCTGTGGGGCCGGGGGTTGCCGGTGGAGGAGGTCGCTGAATCC
>VRUB01000304.1 GCA_019456345.1 Nitrospira sp.
GCACGCGGAGAGCCGGTTCAATCCCCGCGCGATCAGCTCGGCCGGGGCTCTGGGCCTCGCCCAGGTCATGCCGAAAACGGCCAGAATGTTCGTGCCTGATCTTACGGACGAAGAGCTGTTCGACGCCGAGTTGAATCTCAGAATTGGTTTCCGATTCTTGCATCAGATGCTGCAGAAGTATTCGGGTGACCTCTCACTCGCACTATTGGCGTACAACCGCGGCCCCGCCCGATTGCAACAACTGCTTGCGAGCGGTCTCGATCCGCGGAATGGTTATGCAAGTTTGGTGTTGGAAGGGTATTTGCCGGACGACGGAGATCAACTGCAGTAGATCGACCCCTACGAAAAGCCGCTACCGCCTGACGCGCAGGCGCTGTCCGACTTTGATGTCGCTTGCCGTGGGCGGCATGTCGTTCCAGCGTCTGAGTTCAGCCAGCGTCACACCGTAGCGTTGTGACACGATCCAAAGCGTGTCGCCCCACCGCACGGTGTGACGACCGCTCGGCGGAACCGCGGCACGCGCTACCGGGCGCGCGCGGCGGGAACGGGCGGAGCGACTCATGGGGATGATGAGCCGCTGTCCGATTCGCATCCGCCGCGGCCGAACTCTTGGGTTGGCTGCTTGCAACGAACTCAATCCCACGCCGTATCGCTGCGCGATCTCGCCCATCGTCTCACCCCGCCGAACCCTGTGCTCGAGGAAATTCACGCGCTCGGACGGGGGTAACTGAGCGTACTCCTGCGCTACGCGATTACCCGACCCCCTGGGAACGCGCACGGTAACCTGCTCGCCGGGCGGAGTGGCACCCCGATAGTATTGCGGATTCAACTCGCGAATGGCGCGGATGGTGGTGTCGGCGAGACTGGCGATGACATCCAGACCGGTCTGATCGGCAACCGTGATTTCATCGAACACCAGCGGCTCCAACGCCGGTATGCTGTCGAACCCGTAACGCACCGGATCCTTCGCCACCATCGTGGCAGCGATCAGCTTGGGTACGTAGTCGCGCGTCTCGCGGCGGATCCAGCGCTTTTCCGCCAGCACGAAGAAGGTCGAGTCGGATACCGCGTCTTCGTTCAATCGTCTCAAACCACGGGACACACGACTGGCGCCGCCGTTGTAGGCTGCGGCCGCCAAGTACCAAGAGTTGAATTCTTTCTGGAGATCGGAAAGGTGGCGGGCTGCGGCATCGGTTGCCTTGAACGGATCCCGCCGCTCATCCACCCAACGGTCTATGCGCAAGCCGTACTCGCGTCCGGTGCTCCGGATGAACTGCCACATACCGATCGCGCTGGCGCGGGACACGGCGGTGTTGGAGTAGCCGCTCTCGATCAACGCGAGATAGATCAGGTCTTCAGGAAGGTTGTACCGCTGCAGGACGTTTCGGATCATCCCGTCGTACCGAGCCAGGCGACCCAACCAGATGGTGAATCGGGCGCGAGACGGCTCCAAGAAGAAATCCACGTAGTATTTCACACGGTCGTGGCCCGCAAACTCCTCGATGTTCAGTGAAGAGACGGGACCGCTCGCGGTGCCACCGCGGGTCGGATCGTGCAGGCCTACTGAGGGCACCACTCCGCGAACATGGTCCTTGCCCAGGCTTCGGAATTCCAGCTCGTGGAGGGCCTGGAGCGCTTGCTCATCGGCGGCTGAATCTTCCAACGCGATCCAGGGCATCCTGGGGAGGACCTGGGGGCGGGGGCCCTGGGTGACCACCACCAAGCCGGTAGCCGCCTCGGGCACGGAGGCGATTTCAGACCGCCCAGCGCAGCCGGACAACACAAACG
>VRUB01000305.1 GCA_019456345.1 Nitrospira sp.
CAGCGTGGGCCTCGGAATGTCCGCTGTTGGGGGAAGAGCGGAAGTCGATTTTGGGCGACCGAATGTCTGCTTGTAGCCATAACCGGTCATTTCGATGACCTAGCGTCTACTCCGGCAGACCGGCTTTGCGCAGCGCGGCGAGCATGCGTTCCAGATGGGCCGGATTTTTGAAGCGATAGAAGTTGCGATACCAAGCTGCTGTGGATGTATTGAGCCTCTGTCCCTCAACCATATGACGGCGGGCCTCTTCTTCGCGGCCGGCCTCCATATGGGCAAACGCCAAATCCCGGTGGAATGTTCCCTTCAAGAAATCGCTTTCTGCACGTCGTACCCCCTCCTCGGCGGCGACGATGGCCAGGTCGTGCTCTCCCTTGAAGACATAGGCCATGCTCAGACTGAAAAGATACCAGGATGGATGATGCGGGTGGAGGCGAATGGCCAATTTGCTCAATGCGATGGTTTCATCCCACTGCCCGAGGCCGCGCATGGTGATCGCCAGGGCAGCACGGGCCTGGGGATAATTGGGATCGAGCGCAATGGCTTTGCGGCCCGCCGCAAGGGCCTCGTCATGCTTCCGTTGCGTCAAACGGATTATCGAGAGCAGCATATGAGCGTCAGCAATCTCGTCGTCCAGCTCCAGGGTCTTCTGCACAATTTCAACCGCGCGCTTGAAGGACGCCGCACGATCTTCGGTGAAGCTCAGTCTGGCATCGGTCAAATGGGTGAAGCCGATCTTTGCCAAGGCCCAGCCATATTTCGGGTCCAGCTCGACGGCCCGCTCGAACAGCGCCCGCGCCCGGGCGTTGTCCTCCTTCGTAAATTCCTCGAAGAGGGCGTAGGCTCGAACGGCGTGCTCCCAGGCCTGCAGATTGTCGGTCCACCGGTGACGCACGCGTGCTTCTTCGCCCTCGGTAAACTTGACATGTAGCGCCACCACGATCTCGCGCGTGATGTCGTCCTGAACGGCAAAGAGATCTTCCATGCCGCGATCGTATCGCTCTGACCACAGATGGTGTCCCTTCACGGCGTCGATCAACTGGGCCGTCACGCGCAGCTGGTCTCCGGACCTTTGCACGCTACCCTCCAGCACATAACGCACACCCAGGTCCTCGGCCACCCGCTGCACCTTCACCGGCTTTCCCTTGTAGGTGAACGCCGAGTTTCGGGCGATCACCAGAATTTGCGAGATTTTGGACAGCGAGGAGATAATATTCTCGGTGATGCCATCGCCGAGATAGTCCTGCTTCGGATCGCCGGAGAGATTGTCGAACGGCAGTACGGCAATCGACGGCTTGTCCGGCAGGGGGAAGGACATGCGTTCGACCGACGCCGGCTCGACCCGCTCGACCCAGGGCTGCCACCACGCCACCGTGACCGCGACCGCGATCACCGCCGACGCCGCGGATGCCCATTGCCAGGTTTTCGGTTTCCTCGGTTTTTCGGATAAAACCGTGCCGGCGGCTTCCGGCTCCAGCAGCACTCGATAAACCCGCACCGGCTTCTCGATGTTCTTGACCTGCTGCTCGCCCATGTCCTCGAAATCCAACTCGACCTTGCCTTTGACATGATTGACGACCGTGCGGGACAGACAGATGCCCCCCGGCTCCGCCAGCCCCTCCAGGCGGGCGGCAATGTTGACGCCGTCGCCGTAGATGTCGTCGCCGTCGATGATGACGTCGCCCAGGTTGATGCCGATGCGAAACGCGATGCGCCGGTCCTCGGGCACCTCGGCGTTACGATCCGCCATGCCGCGCTGGACCGCGACCGCGCATTCCACCGCGTCGACG
>VRUB01000306.1 GCA_019456345.1 Nitrospira sp.
ATCAAGCTTGCGCGCCATACGGATGGCGTAAGCTAGACTGCGCCGGCTCAGATCTACGGCGAGAACATCGGTTTCCGGGCGCTGGCGGGCAACGGCAATGGGTTGTTGCCCGCTCCCGCACCCGGCCACCAGCATGCGCACGGATCCACGGAAAAACGGCGGTGGGGAGAAGTGCGGGAACTCGTGACGCAGGAACGTGGCGAGATCAACAGTTCTGGGTCGTGGCAGGTCTACCCAGCGCGGATAGGGATGCTCTTCATACTGGGCACGGACCGCCTTCGAGGTTGCATCCTCGATTTCCCCCAGTGACTCGATGGCATGCTCGATCGCGGCCTCCTCCAGCGGTTCTTTCAATGCACGTTCGATCAGCGGTCGGATGGGTTCAGACCAGGCGGCGAGGGCGGGTGCGTTCAGGATGGTGGCGAACGGCATTTCGAACAGCGGCTGATAAAGCGCAATCAGCGCGAGACCGTGCTCCAGTGCGGGCGCGGGCAATGCACCCTGCTCGACCCACTGCGCGCATCGGCTCGTCAACCGTTCGACGATCTCCGCTTCGTCAGCGCCGGCGTCAAGCACGAACTCGTTGCTGAAACACTGCTGGCCCAGGGCCACGGCGAGCGCGAGGTGGGACGGCGGTAGCTTCGCGCCGTCGTGATAAGTGAGCAGCAGCCATTGCCGCATTGCGGTGAGCGCCTGCTCCAGCGCAGGGTCTGCGCTCAGGGTTTTCTCGAGCAGAGTAAGCAGGAGCTCATCAGAACCCAGCTCGGCCAGTAAGGCGCTAAGATCCTCGGCGGTGGACAAACGATCGGTAATGTGGTGTTTGTGCTTGAGTTGGTTGGCGGCAAGGTGAACCAGGTACTGTGGATTGGCTTGTGGCGCGGCGAAGCATGCTTTGAGATCGGCTTCCAGTGCCGGTTCATAACGCGTCGGATCGAGGCTGCGTAACGCGGCCACGATACCCCTCCAGGCATCGATCATCTCTGGCCGAAGCTGCAAGGCATGGCGATAGGCATCGACCGCCGGCGCGATCTGCCCTGTCGCCTCCAACGCGACGCCGAGATTGTGATGCGCCTCGGCGAGACTTGGCTCGAGTGCGATCGCCTGGCGATAGGCGGAAATCGCGTCGGGCAGTCGGCGCTGGCGTTCCAGCGCTGCGCCCAGATTGTTGTGTGCCTCGGCATAGTCGGGAGCGAGCGCCAGCGCGCGGCGCAAGGTGGCGATCGCCTCATCGAGCATGCCCTGATCCTTCAGAGCGGTTCCGAGGTTGCTCAGGATCTCGGGGTCCTCCGGCATCAGCGCCAGCGCCTGTTGGTAGGCGGAGGTGGCCTGCTCCAGATGGCCTTGTGCCTGCAGTGCGAGCCCCAGGTTATTGTGCGCCTCGGCAAAGCCGGGTCTCAAAGTAAGGGCCTGGTGGTAGGCGGCAATCGCCGCATCGAGCTGGTGTAAGGCCCTGAGCGCCTCACCGAGGTTGTTATGGTATTCGGGCGCCCACGGGTGGAGGTCGATCGCCTCCTCGATCAAGGCCACGGCGCCTTGCGGATTGCCGCTCTGTGCCGTCGATACCCCCAGCAGGTGCAGCGCATCGGGGTGCTTGGGCTGGCGCGCGAGGATCTCCCGATAGAGCGCCTCGGCCTCTTTGAGCCGGCCGGCTTGGTAATGATCTAAGGCACGCTCGAGTTCTGTCATGGTTTGAAAACGTGTGACAATTTTTGCCCATTGGGCATCGAGTAGCAAGTAACAAGTCTCAAGTAACAAGTGGTAATTGTTTAATTTCAAGTAGCAAG
>VRUB01000088.1 GCA_019456345.1 Nitrospira sp.
ATTGCCGATACCGAGGCCAACATCGATTCGTTTTCCTTTGATGAGCGCGATGGTGCCCACCGGGGAATGAACTTTACGGTAGAGGTACGCGACCGTGTGCACCTGGCGCAAATCATGCGGCGCATACGGTTACAAGGTGAGGTCATTCGTATTAGCCGCAAGAAGGGTTAAAACTGCAAAAGCCCAACGCAGTGACGCAAAGACGCGAAGAAACACCATTCTTATGAAAATGCTTTACAACGCGGCGCTTTTGCGTTGAGTAGTTCAAAGTTGAACAAAGGAAAACGCGGACATGACAAGACAGGTAATAAAAACGAATCAAGCACCGCAGGCGATTGGCACATACTCCCAGGCCGTGAAGGTTGGCCCGACGGTCTACCTTTCGGGACAAATTCCGCTGGATCCGCAAACGATGGAGTTGGTCGACGGTGATATGCGCGCACAAATTACGCGCGTGTTTGACAACCTCAAGGCCGTTGCGGGGGCTGCCGGCGGATCGCTTGCCGATGTGGTGAAGTTAACGGTGTACTTGACAGACCTCTTGCATTTCGCGCTCATCAACGAGGTCATGGCCTCCTACTTCAACGAGCCGTTCCCAGCGCGCGCCGCCATCGGTGTCGCCGCTCTCCCAAAAGGCGCGGGCGTGGAGATGGACGCGATACTGGTGCTTGATCGCTAGCTAGCATGCAGCGATGTTGACTGGTGACTGGGAAGGTCGCGATTAGCACGTATAATGTAAGGCGCGTTTTTCCTTGCTAGTTGTCACTTCACACTTGCTACTAGAGTGATGGACGTTGCGTCCCTGCCCATCACCGCGTTAAAGGGGGTGGGGCCCAAGCTCGCCGACAAGCTCACCCGCTTGCACCTGCACAGTGTGCAGGATGTCCTGTTTCATTTGCCCCTTCGCTATCAGGATCGTACTCATATTACGTCGCTCGGTCGCCTCAAGCCGGGCATGGAGGTTGTCGTGCTTGGCAAGGTGGAGCTGACCGATGTGGTGTACAAAGGCCGGCGCAGCCTGGTGTGCCGCCTCAGTGACGACACCGGGTTTATAAACCTGCGGTTTTTCCATTTCTCGGCGATCCAGCAGCGCAATCTACAGCGGGGTCACACGATACTCGCGTTTGGCGAGGTGCGTTTCGGTCCCGCGGGTCTGGAGATGGTGCACCCGGAGTACGGCGTATATGCCGACGAGCAGGCCGCCCAACCCGAGTCGGCCCTGACTCCCGTCTACCCGGCGACGGAGGGAGTGCATCAGCTCACGCTGCGCAAACTGGTGCGCCAGGCGTTGGAACGCTATCTCGGTGCGGTCGAGGAGTACCTGCCGCCGCAGGTGTTGGCTGACCTGGAGTTGCCCTCAATCACCGAGGCACTCGAGGGTGTGCATCGCCCGCCAACACCGGCCGACGCGCGGGCATTGGAATGCGCGAGCCATCAATGGCACCAACGACTCGTGTTTGAGGAGTTGCTGGCGCACCACTTGCGCCTCATGCGGTTGCGCGCCCAGCAGCGCGCTCATGTCGCCCCGTCGATCGCCGGTGACGGGTCGGTGCTGAACCGGCTGCTCGCTAATCTGCCGTTCGCGCTGACCGGCGCACAGCGCAAGGTGATACACGAGGTCCGACACGATCTTCAGCACGCGGTCCCGATGCAGCGCTTGCTTCAAGGGGATGTCGGCTCCGGGAAGACTGTAGTCGCCGCCGCTGCCGGCGCATGTGCGGTCGAGGCCGGCTACCAGGTGGCGGTCATGGCGCCTACTGAGATACTCGCCGAGCAGCATGTGCAAAGCTTCGAGCAATGGCTGACACCCCTCGGCGTCGAGGTCGTGAGTCTTCTCGGCAAGCACAACAGCAAGACACGCCAGGCTGCGCTCGATGCAATCCGATCCACTCGAGCCGCGGTGATTGTGGGAACGCACACGCTATTCCAGGAAGGTGTAGAGTTTGCCAACCTCGGTCTGGTGATCGTTGACGAGCAGCAACGCTTTGGTGTGCACCAACGGTTGGCGTTGCGCGAAAAAGGGGCAAGTGGTGACTGTCAGCCGCATCAGCTTATTATGACGGCAACGCCGATTCCGCGAACCTTGGCTCAGACCGTTTATGCTGATCTCGATGTCTCCGTGATCGATGAGCTGCCACCCGGACGGAAAGCGGTCGAGACCGTGGTGGTACCCGCAAGCCGTCGGGCGGAAGTGGTCCAACGAATTCGCTCCGCCTGTCTGCAGGGGCGCCAGGCGTACTGGGTCTGTCCCTTGATCGAGGAGTCCGATCATCTGCAGCTGCAGACCGCCACCGAGACCGAGATGAAGCTGCACGAGGCCTTGACCGAGTTACGCGTGAGCCTCGTGCACGGCCGCGTAAAGCCGGCCGAGAAAGACGCCATTATGGCCGAGTTCAGGTCCGGGAAGATCGATCTGCTGGTGGCAACCACCGTGATCGAGGTCGGGGTCGATGTCCCCAACGCGAGCCTTATGATCATCGAGAATGCCGAGCGCCTCGGGCTGTCCCAGCTGCATCAGCTGCGCGGGCGCGTAGGGCGCGGGGCGAATCAGAGTAGCTGCGTGCTCATGTATCAGCCCCCGCTTTCCGAGCACGCGCGTCAACGCCTGACGGTCATGCGCCGAACCGTCGACGGGTTCGAGATTGCGCGCAAGGATCTGGAGATGCGCGGGCCCGGCGAGCTGTTGGGGACCCGCCAGACCGGCATCGAGCAGTTCCGCATCGCCGACCTTATGCGCGACCATCGTTTGCTCGCCAGGGTGCAAAAAGCCGCCCGCCTGCTCTCGCGCGACTATCCGGAGCAGACCGATGCCATCATCCGCCGATGGACTGCGCCTACCGAGGACTACGCGCAGGTTTAACCTGTAGTGACTGAACTCACGCAAGAGACCGCAAAGATCGCAGAGAAAACCCCAAAAAAAGTCCAACGCAGAGGCGCAAAGCCGTGAAACGTGAGGCGTGAACCGTAATCCGTAATCCGTGAACCGTGAGGTGTCAACCGTGAGGTGTAATCAATGAGGCGCGATCGGTGAGGGGGTTGGTTTTCTTGCCCCCTTGGTTAAGTCGAGGACCCGGCGCAGCCAAAGAACGGGCTTGCCACGGACGGCCAGCACAGGACTTGTAAGTAAGAGCATGGTGAGCGAAGCGCAGCAAACCCGGTAGTAAATAATCGCCGCGTAGGCGACACATCTACAACGCAGTCGGGCGAGTGGCGCTGCGGCGTGAAATATTCACATTAGCATCTTACCATGCGACCGATCAGAAAGAGATCAACGCCGGTGTTTGGCCCACGATCGTGGTTGAACGCGCTCATACCGTTGCTGAAGTGAATGTAGCCGATGGACCAGCACCGAAAGTCGTAGCGTCCGGAGAGATAAAAGCGACCATGTGTACCTACGTTAGCGCTTTTGCCCGCGATCGCCAGGCCGCCAATGAAGCTTAAACCGCGCCAGATGGGGACGATATATCCACCCCCGACCGTCACGTTACTTTTGTTGCTTTGCGAGCTGTGCCAGCCGCCGCCAATGATTTCCCAGCGGTTAAGGCGATAGCGCGCGAACGCCGCGATCCCGATGTCGGCATTATTCAGGCTGGTGCCGCCGACGCTGACGCCGGTGCCCACGTCCACCCATAACTCGCCCGGGTTGGCATCGGCGAAAGCGGGCGCGGAGTAACAAATGATCAGGCCAACGGCTGTGATAATCAGGCTAATGATTCCGCGATCTATGATTCTAATTTCGCCTCCCTTCGACTTTTGCCATCCGGGTTTTATCCATCTCCTAAGCGGAGACCTGGCGCGGCGCGCGGCCGCCGGATCATGACACAGCTTACGATTGTGGCCAAGGCTGGCCGCACTGCGGCCGGGGTTAAAGGAGTTTAGCCGTGCGTTCACACCGGGGGCGGGGGCACTCATCCGGCCACCGCATTTCTGTTACTATTGGAGCGCACCAATCGTAGGATTATTCTTTCCCCACTCTTTTGGATTTTGCACAGTGACAGTCGTCGGCCGCCTACGAGACTACGCCCTGTTGATGCGGCTGCATCGACCCATCGGCATCTTGCTGTTGCTGTGGCCAACGCTTTGGGGGCTGTGGCTGTCCTCGGCGGGACACCCGGACCCATGGATTTTTACCATCTTCGTTGTGGGAGTAGTGCTAATGCGTTCTGCTGGCTGTGCGATTAATGATTTTGCAGATAGAAATCTTGATCCCCTTGTCGAGCGCACGCGCGACCGCCCGCTTGCGGCCGGGCGCCTGCGCCCACCCGAAGCATTGATTCTGTTTGCGGTACTTTCACTGATCGCCTTTTTGCTGGTGCTTCAGCTCAATCGACTGACGGTGGCGATGTCGATTGTTGCCATCTTTCTCGCGGCGACCTATCCGTTTCTCAAGCGCTACACGCACCTGCCTCAGTTCTATCTCGGTGCCGCGTTCGGCTGGTCGATTCCCATGGCGTTCGCGGCGCACACGGGTACGGTGCCGTTGCTTGCGTGGATCGTGTTCCTGGCCAATGTGTTCTGGGCGGTGGCCTACGACACCGCGTACTCGATGGTCGATCGTGACGACGACATCAGGATCGGTGCCAAGTCCACCGCCATCTTGTTCGGCAGCTACGACCGGCTGATGATCGGGGTCACGCACACCATAACCATCGCCTTGCTTGCTTTTGCGGGGGTGATAGCGGGTTTAGGCGCGCTTTATTATCTCGGGCTGGCCGTGGCCGCGGGTGTGGCCGTGTATCAACAGCACCTCACGCGCGGACGTCTACGCGATGGATGCTTTCGCGCATTCCTTAATAACAACTGGTTCGGGGCTGCGGTATTCGTTGGGCTCTTACTGGATTATATGAATCGGGGGACCCTATGAAGCTCTACGGATCTCCAACCTCGCCTTATGTGCGCAAGGTACGGGTGTTATTGCACGAAAAAAATATTGCGTGCGAGTTCATCGTCAGCGATCCTTGGGACAAGGACAGTATTGTGCCGCAGCACAACCCGCTGGGCAAGGTGCCGGTGCTCGAGCTTGATGAGGGCACCCCTTTATTCGACTCACCGGTCATTGTCGAGTATCTCGACGCACAGGAAGGCGAGCCGCTGATTCCGCGTTTAGGGGAATCACGCTGGCAGGTGCTGCGCTGGCAGGCGCTGGCCGACGGGGTGCTGGACGCGGTCGTCACGCGGTTGCTGGAGACGCGCCGGCCGCCGGAGAAGCAATCGGCGGAAACCATGGCGCACCAGGAATGCAAGATCGCGCGCGCGTTGGCGTTCGCAGACCAAACCGCCAAGGGCGAGACCTACCTGGTGCAGGATCGCCTGAGTCTGGCCGACCTGGCGCTCGGCGTGGCGCTCGCGTACACGGATTTACGTTATCCGCATGATTGGCGCGCGCACCATCCTCGGCTTGCCGACTGGTTTGCCCGCACCGACACCAGGCCTTCATTTATCGACACCCAGCCACCCGGCATGAATTCGCCCACGGCCTCACCGCAATAAGAATGGCGGTTGTCCCGAAGCCGGTTGTCGCGGCGGCCAAGCGACACTCCTGCCGAAGGTGGGCCACGCCTATCACTGATACCACGAAGTGCGCGGGCCGCCGACCTAGGGAAAGATAACCACAATGGCTGCAGCTACCCTGATTACCGCACTCGTCGTCATCTTCATCGGCGCCGAGGCGTTTACCAATGCCCTGGAGAATCTCGGTCAACGCCTACAGATCTCCGAGGGCGTCACGGGTTCCATCTTTGCGGCGATCGCGACGGCGTTGCCGGAGACCATGGTGCCGATCATCGCCATACTTGGCGCCACGGCGGCGCAAGAGGTGCGCGAGGACGTGGCGCTGGGAGCGATCCTGGGCGCGCCGCTCATGCTCTCGACCGTGGCGTTGTTCTTGATGGGGGTGTTCGCGGGCCGCGCGCGGGGTTGGTCCGACCCTTTGTTACCCGAGCGCACCGGGTTGAAACGCGATCTGTCGTGGTTCCTGGCCGTCTTCAGCATGGCTACTGCTGCGCTTTTCGTCCCTCCGACGGCGGAACTGATCCGGGCGGCGTTGGCGGTCGCGCTAGTGGTCATGTATTTCCTCTATCTGATGTTGACCATACGCGCGTCCGCGAGGTTGGTCGAGAACGGACATGGGACCGAGGCCGATCATCCGCTTTATCTAGTCCACTATTTGCGGCGTGTAGGTCTGGGTGGGCTGACCGAAAACATGTTTACCATCGTACTGCAGCTCGCAGTCGGTTTTGGTCTGATTGTGGTGGGCGCGATAGGTTTCGTGCACGGCGTCGAGCAGCTGTCCGTCGCTATAGGCGTGTCGGCGCTCGTGCTCTCGCTTCTGGTGATCCCGGTGGCGACCGAGTTACCGGAGAAGGTTAACAGCATCATTTGGATCCGCCGCCGCCGCGATACGCTGGCGTTCGGTAACATTACCGGGGCAATGATGTTTCAGGGCAGCCTGTTGCCCGTGCTGGGAATCGCGCTCACACCCTGGGAGGCTCGCCCCGAGGTGTTGCTGGGCGCCGTCTTGACCTTGCTTGCCAGCGGTTATCTGTTTCTGCTCGTGCGCCACAGCGTGATCCGGCCCTACCACCTGATCGTGAACGGGTTGTGCTATTCGGCTTACGGCCTGCTGCTGTTCTTTTAGCCTGGTGTATAGTGAGATTCACGCGATAGCCAAAGTGCGTGGTTTTCGGTAGTCCTATGTCAGAGTCCCGCTCCAACAGCCAGCTCTACGCCGTGATGGGCAATCCCGTGCGTCACAGCAAGTCGCCCGCGATTCATATCGAGTTTGCGCGGCAGTGCGGCATAGCGCTCGAGTACCGGGCGATCGAGGTCGAACCCGGTTCGTTCGCACGTACCGTCGAGGAGTTTCGTGCGGCTGGCGGCCAGGGACTGAACATCACCGTACCGTTCAAGCTCGAGGCCTATCAGTTGGCGGATGAGCGCAGCGCGCGCGCTGAGTTGGCCGGCGCGGTGAATACGCTCAAATTCGAAAACAGTGGCGCGGTCTATGGCGACAATACCGACGGTGTTGGATTGGTGCGCGATCTTGCGACCAATCACGCCATCGCATTAAAGGGCAAGCGCGTGCTTGTCCTGGGCGCCGGCGGCGCGGTGCGAGGCATTCTGGGTCCCCTGTTGCAACAAGGTATCGGCAGCGTCGTGATCGCGAACCGCACCGTGAGCAAGGCCACAGAGCTCGCGCACGCGTTTGCGGCGCACGGGGACGTCAACGGCTGTGGCTTCGATGTCCTACACGGGCAGCGCTTCGACATCGTGATCAATGGCACCGCGGCGAGCCTGCGGGCGGAAGTGCCGCCGTTGCCGGATGAGCTTTTTGCCGGCCAGGCGGTGGCCTATGATCTGATGTATGGAGATCAACCGATGCCGTTCATGATCTGGGCGCGTGAGCACAGTGCGGCCCGCGTAACCGATGGCCTGGGTATGCTGGTCGAGCAAGCAGCGGAATCATTCCTGCTCTGGCACGGAGTGCGGCCGCAGACAGGGCCGGTGATCGAGCACCTGCGCCAAGGCGCATCGTCGGGGTAGTAGCGCTATGACGCGTAAGATCCGGGTAGGAATCCTGTTTGGCGGCAAGTCGGCCGAGCACGAGGTGTCGCTGCAGTCGGCTAAAAGCATCGTCGACGCTATCGACAAATCGAAGTACGACATCACCCTGATCGGGATCGACAAGTCAGGCCACTGGTATCTGAACGACGCCTCGACCTTTCTCTTGCATGCCGACAACCCCAAGCTAATCGCCTTGAACAAGAGCAACGACAGTGTGGCACTCGCCCCGGGTGCGAGCGGACACAAGCTGGTGAGCCTGTCGGGGTCCGGAAATGCCGGTTCCATCGATGTCGTCTTTCCGGTCCTCCACGGTCCCTACGGCGAGGATGGCGCGATGCAGGGATTGTTGAAGCTTGCGGATGTCCCGTTCGTCGGTTCTGGTGTCCTCGGTGCCGCCGTCAGCATGGACAAGGATCTGATGAAGCGTTTGTTGAAAGCTGCGGGCATACCCACACCTGTATTCCACGTATTGCACAGAGAATCGCGTGGGCGAATTTCCTATAAGGAGATCACTGATGTGCTGGGGGCACCGTGCTTTGTCAAGCCCGCGAACCTCGGTTCCTCCGTCGGCGTCTCCAAGGTGGAGAACGAAAAGCAACTCAGCCAGGCGCTGGAAGAGGCGTTTCAATACGACAACAAGGTCGTGATCGAGCAGTGCATAGTGGGGCGTGAGATCGAATGCTCGGTGTTGGGTAACGAAGACCCGATCGCCTCGGTGCCCGGCGAGGTCATTACCCAGCACGATTTTTACTCCTACGAAGCCAAGTACATCGACGAGCACGGCGCCGACCTCGCCATTCCCGCGGAACTGACTGCCGACGTGGTCGAGCAGATCCAGGCACTCGCGATCAAAACTTTCAAAGCGCTGTGTTGCGAAGGCATGGCGCGCGTCGATTTTTTTGTGACTGAAGATAACAATGTCCATGTCAACGAGCTCAACTCGATTCCCGGCTTCACCAAAATCAGTATGTACCCCAAGCTGTGGGAGGCAAGCGGCATCCCTTACGCGGAGCTCATCGACCGGCTGATCCAGCTTGCGCTGGAAAGGCACGAACGGGAAAGCAAGCTTAAGACTGACGCTGATCTGTAGTCAAAGGCACCTTGCGCTGGTTTGTACGATGGTCGCCTACGGCGACCCTCGTACAAACGGGCTTGCTGCGCTTCGCTCGCCGTGCTCTCGTTTGTAAGCCCGGGGCTCGCCGTCCGTGGCGAGCCCGTTCGGCGGCCAACAAAGAGACCAAGAAGGGGCATCACCGAAATGGGGATAAGTCCATTTATTGCCGACTTGACAGAGGGGAGAGAATTCAAAAGCAGGTTCCGGCGCGGCGCAATTTAGCGTTCGCGATGACTACGGGACAAAAAACTTTAACCCGGGCACGCGTTCGTCACAGTCAACTCTACGAATGGCAGGTACAGCTGTGGGCCAACGTCGAGAAGACCTTTCTTGGTTCACGACGATGCACAGGACAAGACGGTGAGATCATCAGCCTGAATCACGAACTTGAACGGAGGTGATCATCATGAAGGTATCTGTGAGTACAACAATAAGGCATAGGGATAAAGTGTTGCTTGTTGTAATCTTCACCGTAGTCTTGTATCAGTTCTTTGGGCAACTTTATGCCCCAAGAGAAACAGGCCCATTGGCTGGGGAGTACGGTTTCGCCGCTAGCAATTTACTGAACAATCTGCGGTGGAGCAGCCTTTCCCACTATTCCTAAAGCGACGAGAAACCCCAAGACCCAAAGGACTTTTTTCCCGTACGCCCGTATCAAGGAGGAGCGCGATTTCCTATGGCCGAAACGTTCCGGTCTTGTTGTCAATAAATATCGCCAGATCATCCAAGACAGGTGCCCGAGAGCGCAGCGGTATGGAGAGCGCGCCGATTATATCGATATGGCCCAAGCCGGCGTAGTAGATTGTTCGGACTCGTCCGTGCTCCCTGAGTACCGCCGCGGCAAGATTTTTGATGTTGCGCGGCTTTACCGTCCTATCCCGATCTCCATACATTAACAGGAGCGGGGGTTCATCGCCGTCTACGAAGTTAACGGGTTGTGATAGGGGGTAGCGGGGCGGCGGTCCAAAAATCGCTTTGTCCCGTTCACTAAAGTACGGAAACCAATCATAGGGTCCGGCAAGCCCAATCATTCCGCTCAACCAGTCGTTACTGCCGCCCACGGATTCTAAATAGTGCTCATCGAGTGTGAGCAATGCAGCGATGTGTGCGCCCGCCGAATGCCCCATCACATATAAATCGTTCGAATCTCCGCCAAATTGCTGAATGTTTTTGTGGACCCATTTGAGCGCAAGCGCGCCGTCTTCGACAAACTCCGGGAACTTGACCTGGGGATAGAGTCGATAGTTTGGAATGACGACAATAAAACCCTTTGATGCCAAGGCTTCTCCAACAAAAATATACTTATCCTTGGAACCCTGCGTCCAGCTTCCTCCGTGAAAAAAGACCACCACCGGAGAGGCGCTCGAGACATCGCGGGATCGATACAGATCCAGCTTTTGGCGTTCTTCAGCG
>VRUB01000307.1 GCA_019456345.1 Nitrospira sp.
TCCATGCGCCGCTCACAAGGCCGTCCCCTTGACGTCATCGCTAGCGGCCTTTCTGCGGTGGTCCTCTCAGCAACGGTGTGCGCGGTAGTGACAATGGCAGACTGTCCGCTCCACTCGCAGGCCAACAGCAGATAGTTAATGTTGTTGAATGAAAGTCGTTCTGCCGCTAACGATGCCGTTAAGAGAAGCAAGGCGACCAATGAGAAAGCTGCTCTTTCCAGGACCCTCCTCCAAGATTCTTATGACAGCATGGTGTCAGTCTGTGAGCGCAACATGGAACCTTAATCGTAACATGGGGTCCAGCACACCTGACCCACGCTGCCGGTGATTTGGTTCTTGGAATCAGTTGCGCTCCAGAATCATGGCCACGGCGGTGGCACCGGCCCCGCAGATACTGACGAGCCCGTAGCGCGCGCCGCGGCGCTTCATCTCGTTGGCAATGGTTGTAACAATCCGTGCGCCGGTGGCGGCGAATGGATGCCCGACGGCAATCGAGCTTCCCAGCGGGTTGAGCTTCTCCGGGTCCACCTTGCCAATGGCAGGTTCCTTCCATCCATTCTCCCACGCCTTCAGGTTACACGCGACCTGACCGGCAAAGGCCTCGTGCATTTCGACAATGTCCATGTCCGATAGCTTGAAGCCGGTCTTGCGCAATACGCGCGGCACTGCAATTCCGGGGCCCATCAGCAGCCCGTCAGCAGGATCGATGCCGACGTACTCGAACGCTTTGATGAAGGCCAGTGGCGCGCGCCCCTCTTTGCGTGCGCGTTCCTCCGACATCAGAAGCACGGCGGCGGCACCGTCTGTCAGCGGGCTGGCATTGCCGGCGGTAATGGTCCCGGCCGGACTGCGGTCAAACACGGGGCTCAGCACGGTGAGCTTGGTTACGGTGGTGTCGGGGCGAATTAGCGGATCGTGGTCGATTCCGTCCAACGGTTGGATCTCTTGTTTGAGACGACCGTCCGCCGTCGCCGCGTGGGCATTCATGTGGCTTCGATGGGCGACCTCGTCCTGCTCCTCGCGCGAGATCTTCCATTCTTTGACCATCAGCTCCGTGTGTTCGCCCATGGTGAGGCCGGTTGACGGTTCTGCGATCGCGGGTGCGCGGGGTTTGAAATGCCACGGGCGCAGCCTGGCAAGCTCTCTTAGCTTGGCGCTGAACGACCTGGCGTTCGCGGCATCGACGAAAATGCGTGTCGCGCTTTCGCTAAAAAGGAGGGCGGGATGTGACATCGACTCGGCACCGCCGGCAATGCCAACCTCGGCACGGCCAGCGACGATGGAATCGTAGATCGCGGTGATGGCGGAGGCGCCGGTGATACAGTTATTCGTGACGGTCAGTGCACGCACCGAGGCAGGCAGCGCGCTGTGAAGGTTCACCTCTCTCGCGAAATGCGGGACACGCGGATCCACCAGTACGATGCCATACACCAGCTCATCGACTGATTCGGCGGCCAGCTGCTGCTTCTCGAGCAGGCCGTTGACGGCGTGTACGCCGAGCTGAAGGGCCGAGTAGTTCTTGAGGACGGTACCGGCCCTGGCGAACGGCGTGCGGGCGCCGCCGATCACGGCCACGCGGGTTGAAGTGCTTTGGTTCATGTTAAACGTGCTCAGTGGTTGCGTCGTGCTGGCGGTATGATCCCTGGTGTCGAAGGTGAATGGGCTGCAGAATTAATAGTTCTGCGCCTGGCGGCGATTATATTAGCCGGGTCTCGTCCCGGCAGACGAGGAACTTTGGTTTCGGCCAAAGTTCCCAAAGCCATCTGCGCCTGC
>VRUB01000089.1 GCA_019456345.1 Nitrospira sp.
GTCGATATGGCCGCACTCATCGCACGGCTGGATGTGGAGCGCGTGGATTGGCTGGGCACATCCATGGGCGGCCTCATCGGCATGTTGCTCGCCGCCCTACCAAATACACCAATCCAGCGGCTTATCATCAATGACATCGGTCCCTTCATTCCCAAGGCGGCCCTAGAGCGTATTGCGCAATACGTGGGCACTGACCCGCGCTTTGAGAGTCTTGCCGATGTCGAAGCTCACTTGCGTGAGGTCCACGCGGGATTTGGGCCGCTAACGGATAAACAATGGGGGCACCTCACCCGTCATAGTGCGCACAAAACAGAAGACGGCCGTTACGCCCTTATGTATGACCCCGCCATCGCGTTGCGCTTCACGACTGCGCCCTTCGAAGACATGGACTTGTGGGCGGTGTGGGACCAGATCGGTTGCCCGGTCCTGCTACTTCGCGGAACGGAATCCGACGTGCTGCTTGCGGAGATCGCCGAAGAAATGCAGACGCGAGGCCCGCGGACGCAGCTCGTGGAATTGGCCGGCGTCGGTCACGCGCCGGCACTAATGGCGAAAGACCAGATCGACGTCATCCGTGACTGGTTACTAGACACTCGTGAATCGTGACCCGTAAGTCGTGAGTCGAAACTCGGCTCGCGATCGCCGGTGTCGGCGCGAGCCGACTGGTGAAACCCCGATTGCGCAGTGACACTGGCGACACGATGTATCTATTTGTCGATCCCCCCCATACACAGATACTTGATCTCCAGAAACTCATCTATGCCGTACCTCGAACCTTCGCGTCCGATGCCTGACTCTTTCATACCGCCGAAGGGTGCCACTTCGTTAGAGATGATGCCCTCGTTAACGCCAACAATGCCGTACTCCAGCGCCTCCGACACGCGCCAGATGCAGCCGATGTCGCGACTGTAAAAGTAGGCGGCGAGCCCGAACTCCGTGTCGTTTGCCATACGAATCGCTTCCTCTTCGTCGTGAAAGCGGAACAACGGTGCTACCGGGCCAAACGTTTCTTCGTTCGCGACCGCCATCTCCGGCGTCATCTGCGTCAACAGCGTGGGCTCGAAGAAAGTTCCGCCAAGGGCGTGGCGTGAACCGCCGGCGACGACTTGTGCGCCCTTTTGGGTAGCGTCCGCTATATGGAATTCCACCTTCTCGACCGCGCGCATGTCGATTAGCGGCCCTTGTTGCACGCCATCCTCGAGACCGTTGCCTACCTTGAGCTTGCCCACCGCATCCACCATCTTTTCGGCAAACGCATCGTAGACGGCATCTTGCACCAGAACCCGGTTCGCGCACACGCAGGTCTGACCGGTATTCCGATATTTCGATGCCATGGCGCCAGCGACGGCAGCGTCGAGGTCTGCATCGTCGAAGACAATGAATGGTGCGTTGCCGCCGAGTTCCAACGACACCTTCTTGACCGTGCCTGCACACTGGGCCATGAGCGCCTTGCCTACCTCGGTCGAACCCGTGAAGCCGAGCTTTCGTACGGTCGGATTGCTCGTGAGTTCAGCCCCGATCACCGCCGACGGTCCGGTGATTACATTGAATACGCCCTTGGGCATTCCTGCGCGTTCTGCCAACTCTGCGAGCGCAAGTGCCGTATACGGTGTTTGTGATGCCGGCTTGCTCACAACGGTACAACCGGCGGCCAGTGCCGGTGCACACTTACGCGTAATCATGGCCGCCGGAAAGTTCCACGGCGTGATCGCGGCGACCACACCAATCGGTTGTTTCAGCACGACGATACGCTTACCGCGCAGCGGATGCGGCATGGTATCGCCGTAGACCCGCTTGCCCTCCTCGGCGAACCATTCTATGAACGAGGCGGCATAGGCGATCTCGCCCCGGGATTCCGCGAGCGGCTTACCCTGCTCCGTAGTCATGAGGACCGCCAGATCCTCCTGGTTTTCCATCATGAGCTCGAACCATCTGCGCAGGATGACCGCGCGTTCCTTACCGGTCATCGCCCGCCACTCGGGCCAGGCCGCATCGGCGGCAGCGATAGCGCGACGCGTATCTTCAGTAGCCAACCCAGGCACCGTGCCTAGGACGCTGCCGGTGGCCGGATTGTTGACTTCGATGACGGCGCCATCTTGCGCATCCACCCACGCGCCATCGATGTAACAGCGCTCATGAAATAGCGAGGTGTTACTCAGGTTCACAGTCGCAGTGTTCAGGTTCACGTTAATTCCCTCCAGTTTGTTCGTTTTGTCCGATCCCGTGCCTCTAGGAGCAGCAAGACCTTAATCATGAGCGACATTATGCAGCGTCCGCGCGCCGTGTGCCAAAGGCCATCATTAAGGCTGATCCTGGCGGGCGTGTGTAGATGTTGGCAAAGGCATTGGTTTTTCCCTAGGCGCCTGTGGGCATGAGGATCTGGCGGACGGTACGGCCCGACGCGAGGCGATCGAATGCCGCATTCAAATCATCAAAACCAAGATGGTCGCTCATTAGCCGGTTCACGGGCAATCGGCCTTGCCGGTACAGGGCGATAAACCGCGGTATATCCCTCGCAGGTACGCAACTGCCCACATAGCTGCCCTTAAGCGTGCGTTCCTCCGCCACCAGGCTTACCGCCTGTAAGGCCAGCGTATGCTCGGGATGGGCAAGCCCTGCCGTCACCGTGGTACCGCCGCGACGGGTAATTCTATAAGCCAAGTCAAGCGCCTTGACCGAACCCGCCATCTCGAAGGCGTAGTCCACGCCGCCTTGAGTGGCCTCCTTCACAGCCGCTGCGCAGTCGCTGTCGCCAGCTCTGAAGGTATCGGTAGCGCCAAGTTGACGCGCGAGCGCCAGCTTCTCATCGATAACGTCGATCGCGACGATGCGTTGCGCACCGACAAGCACCGCTCCCAGCAAGGCGTTGAGGCCCACACCGCCGAGGCCGACGACTGCTACCGTCGCCGCCGGCGGCACGCGTGCGGTATGCACCACGGCCCCTACCCCGGTTAACACCGCACAGCCAAACAGTGCCGCCTCATCGAGCGGCAACTCACTATCGACCTTGATCAGCGATTGGCGCGAGACCACTGCGTATTCGGCAAACGCCGATACCCCCATGTGATGATTGATGGCTTCGTCGTTACGATGAAGCCGGCGTGCACCCGATAACAGTGCACCGGCGGAGTTGGCGTGAAAGCCCGGCTCGCATAAGGCGGGACGTCCTTCCATGCACAGCAGACAATGGCCGCAACTCGGGACAAAGACCATGACCACGTGATCATCGGTACGAATGTCTTTCACACCGGCACCCAGCTCACGCACAATCCCAGCCGCTTCATGACCGAGGGCCATCGGCGTGGGTCGGGGCCGGTCGCCGTTGATAACGGATAGGTCGGAATGACACAGTCCGGCCGCCTTCACTTCCACCAGCACCTCACCCTCACCGGGTGGGTCGAGCTCGACCTCCTCGATATGGAGCGGGCGGCTTTCCGCATAGGGTGGTGGCAACTCCATTTCGTGCAAGACGGCGGCTCTCGTTTTCATGCCCTGTCCTCCTGGTGGTATCGAGTGTTGTTGCCCGCCTATTATAACGTCACCGAATAGACAGGCGGGTCGTCCGTGTGGCAGCCTGACTGCATGGTTGTGCATCTACCTGATCCGGACAGCGCGCGCGGGTGGTGCGCAGAGCAGCGGGCAGCCGGTCGCTCGATTGGTTTCGTGCCCACCATGGGCGGGTTACACGAAGGACACCTGTCGCTCGTGCGCCGCGCCGTGGCCGAGAACGAGATCACTTGTGTCAGCATCTTTGTCAATCCGCTGCAATTCAACGACCCGGGGGATTTGGCGAGCTATCCGCGTAATCTAGACGACGATATACGGCAACTACAAGACATAGGGTGCGACATGGTCTTCACCGGTACCTTCGAGCAGTTTTTTCTCGACGTCGAATCCCCCGAGGACATCGTACAACGAGATCCTGGGCCGGGAGCGGATGGGGTCGAAGGAGCGGGCCGGCCCGGGCACTTCGCGGGGGTCGCTACCATTTGCGAGCGCCTGTTCAAAGTGGTTGGCTCAGCGCGCACCTACTTTGGCGAAAAGGACTTTCAACAAACGTTGGTCGTAAAAGATCTTGCACGGGCGCTAGGTTACCCCGAGATTGTCGTGTGTCCGACCGTGCGGGAGCCCTCAGGGTTGGCGTACTCCTCACGTAACGTCTTGCTCACAGACAGTGAGCGTGAGCGTGCGGCTTGTATATCTCGTGCACTGTTCAGTGCGCGCCACGCCTGGCATCAAGGCGAGTGCGAGGCTGGGAAATTACGCGAGGTGATGTTGCGTGAGCTCGACGTTGACGGCATAGACGTGGAATACGCCGAGCTAAGAGACCCGCACGATTGGCGACCCGAAGCGCCAGCAGGAAGCCTGGTACGTGCACAAGCGCTGATCGCGGCACGGATCGGCAAGGCGCGCCTTATTGATAACCTGCGCTTGGATCGCGGCGCTTAGTTCAATGCTCACCGCCCGCTTTGAAGTTAAACTGGGCGCCAGATCGAATGCCTGACGGCCAACGCGCGGTGATGGTCTTCAGTTTGGTAAAGAACTTCACGCCCTCGGGGCCGTGCACGTAAAGATCGCCAAACAACGAGCGTTTCCAACCGCCAAAACTATGATAAGCAACCGGCACTGGGATCGGCACATTGACGCCCACCATACCGCTTTGCACTGCACTGGAGAAATGACGGGCACAATCACCATCGCGTGTAAACACAGCAGCACCATTACCAAGTTCATGGGCATTGACAAGCCCTAAGGCCTCGTCATAGTTTTCAGCGCGCACAATGCTGAGCACAGGACCGAAGATTTCCTCATTGTAGATGCGCATGTCGGGCCGCACCTTGTCGAACAAGCAACCACCTAGGAACAAACCGTTCTCGTAACCCTTGGGCTTTACATCGCGTCCATCAACAACGAGTTCGGCACCTTCGGCGACACCAACTGCGACATAATTCTTAACCTTTTCGTAATGTTGTGGCGTCACAAGTGGTCCCATCTCGGCCTCGGGATCGGTGTAGGGGCCAATCTTGAGGCCCTCGACGCGTGGTTTAAGTCGTTCTACGAGTTCGTCGGCCGTACGTTCGCCGACGGGCACCACTACTGAGATCGCCATGCAACGTTCGCCGGCAGAACCATAGGCAGCACCCATGATGGCATCGACCGCCTGATCCATATCCGCATCTGGCATAACCACCATATGATTCTTGGCGCCACACAGTGCCTGCACTCGCTTTCCGTGTGCGCAACCGGTGGTATAAACGTATTCACCGATACCAACCGAACCGACAAAGCTTATAGAGGCAATGCCTGGATCGGTCAGCAAGGTATCCACCGCTTCCTTGTCACCATTGACAACATTTAACACGCCTTCAGGCAGCCCCGCTTCTGTCATTAGCTCGGCCAACCTTAGGGTAACCGACGGGTCTTTCTCCGATGGCTTTAATACAAAGGTGTTACCGCAAGCGAGCGCAATCGGGAACATCCACATCGGCACCATCGCCGGGAAATTGAACGGCGTGATGCCGCCACACACGCCCAACGGTTGACGAACGGAGTAGCTGTCCACGCCCCGTGATACCCCTTCATTGAACTCGCCTTTCAACATCTGCGGAATGCCACAAGCAAACTCAACAACTTCGACGCCACGCGTCACAGAGCCCTTGGCATCCGCCAACGTTTTACCATGCTCAGATGACAACAGTTCGGCAAGCTCGTCTGTGCGTTGTTTCACCAAGTCACGAAATCGAAACAGTATTTGCACACGCTGCGCTGGCGGCGTTGCTGCCCATGCCGGAAACGCCTTTGCCGCGGTCGCAATCGCCTGACGAACCTCATCGGCGCTGGCGAATGGCACCTTGGTTGTGATCTCACCCGTCGCCGGGTTGTAGATATCGCCGAAGCGACCGCTGGTACCCTCTATCTTCTGCCCGCCGATATAATGGTGCAGCGTATTTGTTACCTTGACGTCCATAACCTCACCTCCGCGCAGCACGTTGTTCTCACCGGACAAGATACAGCGCGTCGACGGATCGAGCAAACCAACAGTTTGCTCGATACCGTGCTACCGATGCCAAATGATGTCCGACGAATGCTGGCCCTACGTCGTCCCCCATGGGCCAACCCCCCTTATCGGCCAGTACCGCCTACTCCTTGTCTCCTATAAACTCAGTCGCCGCGCCTTATCAGTTACGACGAGTGCGCTTTTCTTATGTCTGCGGTCTGGGCTGGGTAAGTCTTCAATACATCCCTCAGAATGGCGCACATTTCATCGATATGCGCTTTTTCCGCAATCAACGGTGGCGCCAAAATGCCGGCGTCACCGGTCATCTTGATATGCATGCCAGCCTCGAAAAGACGTTTTTGCACTTCGTAACCACGCACGCCGGGCGTGCCCGCGGGCGCAACGTCGAAGCCTGCAATCAGTCCATAGCCGCGAATGTCGGTTATCACTGGCAAGTCGCTCAAGGCAAATACGGCCTCTAGAAAATACTCGGACATGTCGGCCGCACGCTCGAATAGCCCTTCCTTCTCGTAGATGTCGAGCACGGCGAGGCCGGCCGCACAAGCGGCCGGATGCGCCGAGTACGTATAGCCATGGAATAACTCGATGGCCTCCGCCGGCGCCGGACCACAAATGGTATCGTAGATATCCTTGCTTACGGCGACTGCGCCCATAGGCTGGGCACCATTGGTCAATGCCTTGGCCATGGTCATCATATCCGGGGTTACGCCAAAGCTTTGTGCAGCGAATGCCTTGCCCGTACGCCCAAAACCACAGATGACCTCGTCAAACACCAGCAGAATCCCGTGTGCGTCACAGATCTCTCGCAAGCGTTCGAGATAGCCCTTTGGCGGCACGAGAATCCCGGTCGAGCCGGCAATCGGCTCTACAAAGCAGGCGGCAATCGTATCCGCCCCATAGAGTCCCACCATCCGCTGCAGGTCTTCAGCGAGCTCGGCACCACTTTCTGGCTGTCCTTTCGTGAAGCGGTTTTCCGGTAGCCATGTATGGCGTAAGTGCGCGACACCGGTGAGCCCTACCCCGAAGGCTTCGCGGTTCTTCACCAGACCACTCAAGGAAGTACCGCCAATGTTCACGCCGTGATAGGCGCGCTCGCGCGATATAAAGCGCATGCGCTGTCCCTGGCCCCGGGCCCGGTGGTAGGCGAGCGCGATCTTTAGCGCTGTATCGACGGCCTCGGAACCAGAATTAGTGAAAAAGACATAGTCCAAATCACCAGGGGTGAGCGCCGCCACTCTTTGCGCTAACTCGAAAGCTAAAGGATGGGCACTCTGGAAGGGGGCACAGTAATCCAACTCTATCAGTTGCTTGCCGACGGCATCGGCGACTTCACGGCGACCATGTCCAGCTGCCACACAAAAGAGCCCCGACGAACCGTCTAGAATGCGCTTCCCCTCGTGGCTCGTGTAGTACATACCCTCGCCGCTGACGAACATCCGTGGATTCGCCTTAAAGTCGCGATTGGCGGTAAAGGGCATCCAGTAATGTTCAAGTTTCTCGCTAGAAATGTTCATTTCGGTCTTCCTCAGATATCTATTGTTGACCCGCGCCGGGGGTACAATAGACTCGTTCCCCCATGGCCGAGTAGAGCCAGTTCCGAGACTCGGATTAGACCAGCTCCATGCGTGACCAACTGCTGCATCTGTCGCCCGACAGCAACGCCAGTCTACAAGCCCAGATTCGCGAGTTACTGGTCTCAGCCATCCTAGATGGCCATATTCCTAGCGGTAGCGCGCTGCCCTCGTGTCGCAAACTGGCGGTGCAATTGGGGGTGGCACGAAACACGGTTGTTCTTGCCTATCAACAGCTTGTCGATGAGGGTTATTTGATCTCACGCGAGCGTAGTGGTTATTACGTTGACAAAGACATTCTCGCGGGGCGAGTGGCGCACACCCCGCGTGCACAGATGCATACCGCTACTGCACCCGATTGGTCAGCTCGGTTAAAGATGAGGCCCTCGAGTCAGCGAAACATCGTCAAACCCCACGACTGGCAGCAATACACCTATGCGTTCATCTACGGCCAACTGGACCCGGTGTTGTTCCCGATTGCCGACTGGCGCGAATGTGCGCGCGAGGCGTTGAGTGTGGTGGCGATCCGCGACTGGGCACGTGATCGCATCGACATTGATGATTCACTGTTGATCGAACAAATACATACGCGCCTTTTGCCTCGACGCGGGGTGTGGGCGTCGCCCGATGAGATTCTCATCACGGTAGGCGCTCAACACGCCCTTTATCTATTGGCCACACTGTTGGTCACAAGTGGGAGTACGGTCGGCATCGAAGACCCCGGTTACCCGGATGCGCGCAATATCTTCGCTGTCAAGACATCGCGAATGGTAGGACTACCGGTTGATGAGGCCGGCCTGATCGTAAACAAGAATCTCGACCAATGTGACTACATCTATGTCACCCCAAGCCATCAGTCCCCCACCACCGTGACGCAGTCGCTACAGCGTCGCCAATTACTTCTCCGTCACGCGGTAGACCGAGATTTTGTCGTTATCGAAGATGACTACGAGTGTGAAACTAACTTTGTTGGTGATCCGACGCCGGCGTTGAAGAGTCTTGATGAAAACAACCGCGTTATCTATGTCGGCAGCGTCTCCAAGACCTTGGCGCCCGGGCTACGTCTCGGTTATATGGTCGCACCGCCTGAACTTATACGAGAAGCGCGCGCGCTTCGTCGACTGATGTTGCGCCACCCGCCGGCCAACAATCAGCGTGCGGTGGCGTTATTCCTGGCCCGAGGACATCATGATTCACTCGTACGCCGCTTGAGCCACGCATACAGAGACCGATGGCAAGTCATGGGAGGGGCGCTGGCCCGCTATTTGCCAGACTCCACGCGGGTCCCAACATTCGGCGGTACCTCGTACTGGGTCAGAGGCCCAGCTGAATTGAACGCGGATCATCTACAACAACAAGCGCTGGCCCACGGCATCCTCATCGAACCTGGACAGGTCCATTTCATGTCGGACAATCCGCCCGTAAACTACTTTCGCCTTGGTTTTTCTTCGATACCGGCCGATCGCATCGAGCCCGGTATACGCAAGCTCTCGAACTTGATCCACCAGCTGATATAAGAGCGAGCGCTCATCGAACGGAACCAGCATGGGCGTCTTGGCGCTGCCCTAGCCTGGCATAGACGAAATATCACTACTGGTACTATACGCTCCGCCAAGCGGATCCTAGATTAGTCGGTCAAAAATCAGGCGTGCCCCTAGGAGAGCCCAGATGTTAATCGGCGTACCCAAAGAGATAAAAGTGCACGAGTATCGCGTGGGCCTGGTACCGAGCAGCGTGCTCGAGGTGGTTGCTCATGGTCATAGTGTAATCGTCGAGACTGCGGCTGGCGCCGGAATTGGCGTTAGCGATGCCGACTACGAGGCAGCCGGCGCTACTATCGCGGCGAGGGCCGAGGAAGTTTTCCAAAAAGCGGAGATGATCGTTAAGGTCAAAGAGCCACTGGCCGAAGAACGGGCGCGTCTGCGAGATGGGCAGGTGCTGTTCACCTATCTGCACCTCGCGCCGGACCCAGATCAAACGGAGGATCTCGTAAAAAGTGGTGCCACTTGTATTGCCTACGAGACGGTGACCTCGCCGCACGGCGGGCTGCCGTTGCTGGCGCCGATGTCCGAAGTCGCTGGCCGCATGTCTATCCAGGCGGGTGCCTACTGCCTTGAAAAGGCCCACGGTGGCCTGGGCGTACTACTTGGCGGTGTGCCAGGCGTGGATCCAGCCAAGGTGGTGGTTTTGGGTGGCGGCGTTGTCGGCGCCCACGCCATTCATATTGCGTTGGGTATGGGTGCGGATGTTTGGGTTCTCGACCGTTCGATGGATGCCTTACGGGCCTTGTGGCGCCAATTCGGCCGACCGCTAAATACCGTGTACTCCACCCGCGCCGCGGTCGCGCGTCACGTACTCGGGGCTGACCTCGTAATCGGTGGTGTCCTCATAG
>VRUB01000308.1 GCA_019456345.1 Nitrospira sp.
ATGTGCCGAGCGCGTCTGAATCGGCCGTGTACTCCGGTTCCTCGAAGGAGACAGCGACGTGACTCTGCGCCGCCAGATTATAGACCTCATCCGGTTGTACCTGCTGTACCACATGGATCAAGCTCGTTGCATCGGTCATGTCGCCGTAGTGCAGTATGAACTTCAGGCCTTTCTCATGCGGGTCCTGATAGAGATGGTCGATGCGATCAGTATTGAACAGCGAGGTGCGGCGTTTTATCCCGTGCACTTCGTATCCCTTGTCCAACAGAAACTCGGCGAGGTAGGCGCCGTCCTGCCCGGTAATGCCAGTGATTAATGCCTTCTTGGTCATTGCTGATTAGTAATCGATAATTCGTGAATAGTGACTGGTAATTGGTGAGGGCTCAATATTTAGGACTAAGGACCTAGCTCGCACAAGCGCTTTTGACTGCGTTGATGATCCGGTTCTGGTCGGGTTCACTCAGATAAGGGTGCATCGGCAGGCTCAGGACCTCACCGGCCATTTTGTCTGAGACCGGCAACCCTCCTGGCGCCACTGGAAACTTTTTGTAGGCCACCTGGCGATGGAGCGGAATCGGATAGTAGATCGCCGTCGGTATGCCCTGATCCTTCAGCTTTGCCGCAACCTGATCGCGAGTCTTCGCACGGATCGTGTACTGCGCCCACACGCAGGTTGCGCCGGGCTCGACCACGGGTGTTTGTACGACGTCGCCCAATGCCGCATTGTAACGTTCCGCCACCCGCTGTCTTGCAGCAATCTCGCCCTCGAAGATCGCGAGCTTCTCCAACAGGATTGCAGCCTGGATGGTATCGAGCCGCCCGTTGATGCCGATGCGCACGTTGTCGTACTTGTCCTTGCCCTGCCCGTGCACGCGCAGACTCTGCATGACTTCCAGCATTTCCCCATCATCCGTGAAGACCGCACCGCCGTCGCCATAACAGCCGAGCGGTTTCGGCGGGAAAAAACTCGTCGCCGTCACCGGAGCAAGCGTGCCCACGCGCTTACCACCGCGAGTCGCACCAAAGCTTTGGGCCGCGTCGGCAACCACGAACAGGCCATGGGCCTTGGCTATGCGCTCGATTTTCTCGTAGTCTGCGGGTTGGCCGAACAGGTCAACCGGCATGATCGCCCTGGGCGTCAGCCCTTGCTTCTTGCTCTCGCCGATCGCCGCCTCGAGGCTTTCCATGTTCATGAGATAGGTGTCCGCGTCGATGTCGACGAACACCGGCTTGGCATGCAGCAACGTCACCACCTCGGCCGTCGCCACAAACGTAAACGCGGGTACGAAGATCGCATCGCCGTGACCCACGTCCTTCGCCATGAGGGCGAGTAACAGAGCATCCGTTCCGCTGGCGCACGACAGGGCAAAGGGTGCGCCGCAAAAATCGGCCAGCTGCTTTTCCAGCTCGCGCACCTCCGGTCCTAACACGTATTGCCCGTGATCAAGAACGCGGGTGATGGCGGCATCGATCTGCGGCCGCACCTGCTCTTGCTGGCGCTTGAGATCGACGAACGGTAAGGGATGAGCATCCGTCATATTGTCAAAGCTCCGTGATTAGTAATTAGTGATTAGTAACCCGTTATTAGTGGTTGGTGATTGGTCAATCGACTTATAAACGCCCGAATCACGAGTCACGAATCACTGGTCACCAGACGTGTGTCGATTGTACTTGTCCTCAAAACGCACAATGTCATCCTCGCCGAGATACCCGCCCGATTGCACCTCGATGACCTCCAGCAGCGTCGTGCCCGGG
>VRUB01000090.1 GCA_019456345.1 Nitrospira sp.
AGGTGTCCCGAGGGGAGGCGCAATCATGAGCCTGTTATATCCAACCCGCATGTCGCTAATTATCATACTATTAGCGCTCCCGCTGATAGTGACCGCGCAATCCGGGCCCGCTCAAGGGGCGGCCGCGGCTAGCCCCTTGATTACGACCAGCCCATGCAACCCGAATAACTCGGATCTGGTAGAGAACAAGATCGCCATCCTGCAGGAAGTGCGTCAGATCTTTGACAAGCTCGGTTCCGAGCCCATCCCCGGAGTGGCCAGCAATCTTGCGGGGCAACAGGCCAGCAAGTTCTCTTTCTGGCTGCGCGACTCGAGCGAAGACATCGGCCGGCTGCTCTCCTACGGCAAACAATTTCTCCAGATGTGCGATTGGAACACAACGACCGGACAGGGCGATGCGCAACGTGAGTCCTTGCACCGGATGATTGCTTCGTTCAGCCTCAATTACCTGCTATTGCAGCAAAGATTACAGCAGGAAAACCGGCAGTTCACGACGCTGACCGGAATCATGAAAGCCAGACTCGCCGCCGCGCAGAGTGCGATCACTACCATACGGTGACGACTTCAATCGGCCGCTTGCTGTCGCGGTGGTGCGACACAAGGGCGAGAACCGAGAGACCGTCGCCCTGTGCAAGGCCGACCATCCGCTGTGCGCGATGCTAAAGACGCTCAAAAACTAAAACGTTGTGGGTGCGTATTGCCACTGATACGGCGCAGACCGGCCACCGCTACCCGATTGCCTTACTCTCGACGTTTGAGAAGACAATTTGCGCCCCGTTGATGATGACGCTGTTCTTGGGATAGCTCCAGCTCACCGCCAGACGAGACTGGGCGTCGAGCTTTTCTTCGTTCAGAACGGAAAAGAGCGGGATATTTTGCAACATGGCTACATGTTGACGAGAGGGTCACCCGCACCTAGGGTAATACCGCCTTGCCCTCCACCTCAAATGGCTATGGTCTTGGATACGCCGTCGAGCGCGCCTGATCCGACCGATAATCCCGATAGAACTGCACCTGTTGCCGGGCGATCCAGATCGAGAGATCGGTCGGCACGATTACCCTGGTTCTGGTTTTCGATACTCTGTCGTTGTTGGTTACCGGTGCCCTGGCGCAGGTGTGACGGCACCACGGCGCCGCTTGAGACGCCAGTCCCAGGCCACAGCGATAATGAGGGTGCCAAATCCGATCAGCTCGAGCACTCGGCTATAGGAGCCGAACATGACCCAAAGGATGATTGCCGTGCCGAATGCGGCGGTTACTAGTGGGCCAATCATGTGGTGGCGCGGGTATCCCAGCGCCACCCCCGCCATCGCGAGCACGGCAAACAAGCTGATCGCACCCGCCCAGGCGCCCGTATGCAGTGCCACACTGATGCCGAGCAGAGACAACGTGCCAATGACTACAAGCGTCCCATAACAGGCCAGAATTGAAAGCAAGGTGGCAACGCCGGCGAGCCATTCGAGTTTGCTTGAGTCACGCGCCACCTTGGTCATTTTGCACCCCGCTTGCGAGCGAGATCCGGAGCCTATCGGGTTCGCCAGAAATTACTTGGCCTCGCGTCCACGCTTGATTGCCAGCAGCGAGATGCTCTTCACGCCATATTTCTGCGTCGCGCCCATAGCATCGTCCGATATGAACTGATACTCCGAGTTGTCCTGGACGTGCTCCACCGCTAGGCCAGCCTTCTCGATCGCCGCGCGATAATCATCCTGCTGCATCGCCCCGCCGATACAGGCAGCCCAAAGCGTGGCGTTGCAGGTGATGCCTTCTGGCAGCTGCGACTCGGTCACGATGTCCGAGATCGCGAGCCGACCGCCCGGCTTGAGCACTCTCGCCACCTCGCGGAACACTTGATTCTTGTCGGCCGAAAGGTTGATGACACCGTTGCTGATCACCACGTCGATACTTTCGTCCTTACAGGGTACCTCTTCGATGTAACCTTTGCGGTAGGTAACATTGCTGAAGCCGTCGCGGTCCCGTAGCTGTTCGGCCTTGGCGCGCTGCTCATCGGTCATGTCGACACCGACCACGTTTCCGTTGGTTCCGACCTTGATCGCGGCCACGAAGGTATCGGTGCCGGACCCGCTACCGAGATCGAGCACACTTTCCCCGTTTACAAGATCCGCCAGATGGAAGTAGTAGCCCACGCCGGCAAACGATTCGATCGCCTCGGCCGGAATCCGGTCGAGATCCTCGGATGAGTACCCGAGCCGCTCGGCCAGCACGCGACCCATTTCGAAATGAAACTCCCCGTGCGGGTCCTGAGCGACATCCCGGTACATGTCCTTTACCTTCTGCTCCAATTCCAACCTGTTCACGTCTTGCTTATTTTCGGTTACTGTGCCCATCGTGTACCTCCTCAACAATACGGACGCTGCGTTATGCGATTCTTGCATTTTGTGCTCAGACGTCAATATCTCCTCGCTCGTAGTCGAAAGATACACGTGTGGTCCCGCAGAGAAAGTCCGAGCAACTTAGAGATATAACTAATTAAATTCAATCACTTGTAGCATCCAATTAATGTGATCTGTAATCCGGGAAGAAAATCACCTACAAACCTGCGAGCAAATAGCTGCCATCCTCGCCCGCCAGTGCGAAACTGCGAGGACGATCGCTCCGCACAAAAGCCGGTGTCCACACAAGCACGATATGAGGACGTCTCGACCTACTGGTTCCGCCCCGACGCGGACATTGGGGAACGGCTGCGGTTCTGGTTCCGTGCGGATCCGGTCGTGGATGCCGAGATACGCTCGCGTTTCGCCGTCCTCGTCGAGGCGGCGTCGGACGGTCGGTTCGCCGAGTGGGAGGCGGCCCCACGGCGCCGGTTGGCTCTTATTCTCTTACTGGATCAGTTTCGGCGCAACGTTTACCGCGTCACGCGTGCGGCCTTCTCATTGTATGGCGCCGTGCTGGCACTTTGTCGCAGCGGAATGAAGCAGGGTATGGACCGTACGCTGTTGTTGCTGGAGCGTGCGTTTTTCTATCTGCCGTTGCAACACGCTGAGAATATGACAGCCCAGAAGACTTCGGTCGAGGCCTTTCGCCGGCTCGCGGATGAAAGCTCGGAGGAAGTGCGCCCCTCCACGGACGAGTTCCTGGCGTCGGCCGAAACTCACTACGATCTGATAGCCCGTTTTGGCCGATTTCCCCATCGCAATGCGATACTGAAGAGGGAATGCGCACCGGCGGAGACCGCCTATCTCTTGAGCGCGCGCGTCCCCTTTATTAAATAGTGGAGCAACCGCAGCCTGCAGCTATCGGCTTGAGCACGACACAATCTGCACACAAAAAATGAAGGGGCAAATCATGCCACGTAGCTTCGCAGCCCTCTTTGCCGTGCTGTACTTGCCCATTGAGGCGCCAGCGATATCGGCCGATGAGACACTGCCTATCTTCGATGCGCACGTCCACTACAGCGAGGGAGCGTGGCTTTCTTACGACCCAAGAGCGGTTATCGAGCTCATGGACCGGGCGGGCGTCACGCGGGCGCTGGTATCCAGCACGCCCGATGACGGCGCGCTCATGCTGTACAAGCAAGACCCTCGCCGGTTTGTGCCCATCCTGCGCCCATACCGAAGCGCGGCCGACATCCATGGCTGGCATCAGGATCCGGTTGTCTTGGCCTACGTCGAAAACAGGCTTCAGACCGGCATCTACCGTGGCATCGGTGAGTTCCATCTACTGGACGAAAGCCAGGTCGGAACTCCGCAGATCGCGCGACTCGTCGAGTTGGCAGTAGACGGCGACCTTGTGCTTCATGTCCATTGCGATGCGGGCCCGGTACACGCGCTGTTTGCTCTCAATCCGAAGCTGAAGATCCTGTGGGCTCACGCCGGCGTGTTCGCCTCCCCCGCTGAGATCGGCGCATTGCTCGACCGCTACGCCACACTCTGGACCGAGCTCTCTCTCAGGGCGCCTGACATTGATCCAGGCGCCGACCTTGAACCCGAATGGCGTGCGCTATTTCTGCGCCATCCCACACGATTCATGATCGGGACCGACACCTGGACCACCTCGCGCTGGGCAGAATACGTTCCCCTCGTCCAGCAACACCGCGCCTGGCTCGCGCAGCTCCCCGAGGCGGTCGCCCGAAACATCGCGCATCGCAACGCAGAGCGCGTTTTTGGCGGGCGTAAATAGTACCGTCTTCTTGGTTTTCCAATTTTTTCCTAAGGCCCGTAGCAAAATCCTCGTGGGTCTCTCCCATTCCATTTATGGGTAACAGTGCTACCTCCTTTCATCCTCCTTTTCTTCGGCCACACGAAAGCGCCGCGCTGGCATCTGTTGAATTTAGCCCCACTCGATTCGTCTTCCTCCGGAACGGTTGAGGCATCGGAACCTTGGGCATGCTCTTCATCAACGCCTGCACCAGCCGGGTAAGCATCGTGCCGTCTCGGTGAAATTATGTCGTCGCTAATTTAATGCGCGGCTGAGCACAGCCATCGCACTGCTCCTAGCCGAACTTTTCGTTTTCCCAGATCCGGCGTGCCACCGAACAGATCATTACAATCACCAAACCAATTGCCACGATATAACCTATCGCGGGTAGCAACGCCGCAGAATACTCCTCTCGCAGTCCCCATCGTGTCAGGGTCTCTATGAAACTCTCAGAAAACGGCATCCCGAGCTTTTCGTCGGCGTTCGCCAACAGCCAGACGGCGGCGGCAAACCCCCAGACCAGCAATCCCGTCCCGACAATGAACGTAAGCACAGAGATCAGTCGCGCGAGGCCCGGCAGCATGACGTTCGGGGGATCCTGGAACCTACCGCCTTCGAGCCAGAGCACAACACAATCCATCAGGCGGTCGGTCTTCCGCCTGACCTTCCAGTAAGACGTATGGGCGGTTGCCAAAGACCACTCGGCCGCCCAATCAATGTTCCTCAAAGCCAGGCCGCCGGTCCCGGCTGCCGGCTTGCAAACCGGGAACTTGTCGAGCCTCCCGGCCACAATGTCCTGGACGTCGGCGACGTTGATCCACGGTCGCGCAGGCCCGATCGCTTCACTGTTAACCGGTACGATGGCCGGCCACAGGCTAGCGAACTTGTCTAACGGACTGCCAAGGGTGAGAAAACCGCGCAATCCCTGAAAAAGTCGTTTCCTGTCGATCGCATCATGCCGGCCCCCTGCTTTTGGCTGGTCCAGCCACGGCGGGCGTTGGGGCATGGGATGCTTCGGCAGAGCTTTCGTCACCTTTTTCTTTAGTGATGACGGCAAGTCATTCCATTCCGCCTCTGTAAGGTAATTGGCCAGCGCCAAGTCGGTCTCCATCAATGCATTGAACGCGGCCACAGTGCCCAGGCTATGCGCAAAAACGTAGTACCCATCCATCCGACCTGCGGCTACCTCATTCGCGGTTTGTACCAGCACGCGGATCATGCGTCGGCGTATCGCTACGCGTGACTTCTCGCCGACGGTTTCGATACGCTCGTCCGATCGCGGAAACCAGTCCTGATACAGCTTGACATCACCGAGATAGTTGTAGATCAGATCGTGCATATTATTCAGAAACGCTATACGCAGCGAGACACGATTTAGCAGCCACCTGACGACATTCAATGTGACGAGCATGAACAAAAAAAAGAGCGATACCAGGAAGAGCGAGGCACGCACTCGTAACCGCTCCAGGACACTCAGGCCCTTTGGCGCGCACATGCCATGCTGTCGCGGTGCCCCCACCCTGCCCTGCAAGTACAGACGCACGCCGGACACCCCCAGCGCCCATCCGATGAGCTTGACCCAGCGGCCCCAGGTCTTCGGCATATCCAGATCGGCCCAATGCACTTCACGAAAGTTAACCTCTATCCAGCCCCCGCCCGGCTTGCGCCAACGCACGAGAGCCGGCGCGTCCCGCCAACTGCTGTTCAAGGCAAGCCTCGGTCCCTGATCGCCATAACGCAGCTGGATATGAGGCTGGCGCCGCCGGTTCTTTGCCAGCGCCTTGCAGAGATTGCTCGCTATTGCCTCCAAATATTCAAATCGTTTCTGTTCCCCGACGCCGTGGACCACGATAATGCCAATTCTTTCAACACGCTCGGCCCCTGTTTGTCTTCTGGTCGATTTCCTTTTCATGTCGTTACCGCCTCCAGACAATAGAAAGACCTTTCATTTCCATGCGAACAGACTGCTTCTCCTCTGGGCCTCCGCTCTCCTTGTTGGAACGCATATCCGAAATTATGAACATATTTTCGTTGCCCTGCGCGCAAATTAACTGCACACACGTAGTGATGACAAGCTATTGAATGATCTGGGGTAAGGGAATATCGGCGAGCTGATGGCCAGATAAACGGAGTTCCGCACCAGCAGCAGGCGTGGGTGCGATACCGGACGCGCCCAGACCTTTCGGCAATCGAGCCTTGGAAGCCGTGCCGAACTCGATCGTCAACAAATACGTTACCGCCACCATTACCCTGTAACATGACGTGGTAAAGTGCATCGGGAAAATGGATGCGTGGCTTCCTGGCCATCCTCCTCCGACTCCCGACCGCGGGTGATTGTTACTTAATTTATGTTAACGACTAAATTCTGACTTATCGTTGATGCCCACCCTAGACCTATTCGCGTTGGAAAACAAGGATGGTATTTATTCTTATTGCGATTATTCTGCGAAACGGGGCCACATCTTGCACGTTGGTCTGCGACATCCAATTCCCGTCCCTCACGAATCAGAAGAATACAAGTATGACCCGCATGGCCTTGTGCCAAGAAGAGTCGCGCGCTAGGTTCAGAAAAGCTCTGCGCTGTTTCAGGCGGCCGCGAGGTTGTATTTTATCGGGGTCGTATAGGCGGGGTCGTCGTGTAACGCCCAGTACCGGTCCTTTATCTGACGCGTGACCGGGCCCGGCGCGCCGCCCGCGGCGGCATGGCCGTCGATGCGCGCGACCGGCATGATGCCGCCGGCGGTTGAGGAGAGGAAAACCTCCTCGGCACTGCGAAGCTCCCCCGCCGTGATGCGCGCAAGCCGGGCCTCGATGTTGAGCTGTCCGGCAAGCTCGAGCGCCGTGCGCCGGGTGATGCCCTCCAGCACGCCACGGTCGGGCGAGAGGAGCTTGCCGTCGATGAGCGCGAAGATGTTCCAGCCGCGTCCCTCCGTCACATAGCCGTCACGGTCGAGCAGTACGGTGTAACGTGCGTCGCGGTCGTAAGCCTCGAACGAGGCGCGTACGAAGTCGAGGCGACCGAAGTTCTTGACGGTCGGGTCCACCGCCTCCGGTGCAATGCGTATGGTCTCGGCGATGACGATATCGTAGCCGTTCCCCGCGTCTTCATCGGCAACCACGGAGTAGAACGGCGCGGCCCAGGCGATGAGCCGGTTCTTGCACGTGCGTAGATCCTTCTGGCCGGTCGCCGGCGTACCGCGTGTGGCGATGAAGAAGACCATGGCCTTTTGTAAGCCGGCACGGGCGACGCAACCGTGCAGAATATCCGCGACCTGATCATTGTCGTACCCGAGCGAGTCGTAACGCCGCGCGCTGATCGAACGCCCCCAGCGCTCCATATGATCCCCAAGGCGAAAGAACTTACCGTTCCACACGTGCACGGCGTCGTAGCACATGTCGGACAATTGGAAGCCCATATCGGTCACAGGGATCTTGAGCTCCGCCAACGGCATGAACTCGCCGTCGATAAAACCGATTCCGCTGCTGCCATATCCACCGGGTTGAGCCATTTGATTCCTCCGATCGAATTAATATAGGCCGAGTTTAAGTACTCCTACGTGTCGATTTATGCATGATACCCCAAGGGGCCCGTTCCGTCGCGGCTTCGCCAGAAAGCCGCGAGCCGCGAGGAACAGGTTTTGCAATTGGGTATTCGTCCTCACAAGGTCTTCTACCGCCGCCGTCAGCATGCCGACATCTTATCCTATTTCGCAAGCCGCTCCAGTCGGGAGCGGCGACACCGAGGCTTGAATGAGATCATCGCAAGAGCCTGTAGTCAAAAAAGGCTGGGCTCATGCTGCCGTGTGGGCGAGCGGCGCCTTAGAAGAAAGAGCTATGGCGTCCCCAGCGGAATCAGGGCGTTGGGGACGACGTTTTTCATAGTTTCCCGATAACGCGACTGCTGCCTCATGTGGATACTGCTCCTCAAGGCTGCGGCTGGAGGAGAGAAATAACCGCCAGATAGTGGCTGCGGACCGCGAATTACGTCGATATTGCCTGCAATCCGCCCTTGAGCACATAGACATCGAAATCACTCTCGGCCAACAGGAAGGCGGCCACCTCGCTCTGCACACCTGTTTGACAACATAAGATGTACTTGCGTTTGTGGTCGAGTTTCTCCAACTTGCTACGCAACTCGGAAGCGGGAATGTTTATACTGTTGCGCAGCGCTCGCTTTCGATACTCATCCTTGCTGCGAACGTCCAGCAACCCGATACCGTTCTTCACCATATGCTGAGCCTCCTTGCTCGTAACAAAGGTTACCAGAGGCTGCTTCAAAAGTTCGGCGAAGTCTTTCTTGGCAAGGCGCATCAACGAGCCGTCGATCATAGCGACAATACTGGTGTCGCGCGCCTCACCGGAAATCAGCGACTCCGCCCCGAACACGCTACCCGGATGCAGCTCACCCACAATCTGGATCTTGCTTCGGGCGTCTTTGCGCGAGATATTGAATCGGCCGCGTTTAACCACGTAGTAATAGTCCCCCGGGTCACCCTGCTTGAAGACGATATGGCCGGCCTTAACAGACACGACTTGCATTCTCAGCATCAAGGGTGTGATCTTCGCTCGCGGCAGCTTGCTGAACACCTTGCTGCTTAGCATCTCTTCCAACCATTCAGTATCGCCTCCGAGCTTGCGCTTCTGCGCGCTATGCACGGTGGTTATCGTGGTGGTTAACTCGTTCAGCACGATGGCGCGATCGAGCTTGCGGTTATCTACGCGAATAATCTTTACTTTCGCCGTTGAGGTGACCGTAAACTGCCGAGGGAGCGAATTCGCCAGTGCGTAGGAGGCTTCCTCCGTCCCCCCGAGCACGATCCGTTTCATGGTCGTTGTGTGCGACGAAAGCTCTACACCGCCTTCCAGCAGATAAAACGCATAATCGTTCCTGTCACCTTCCTTGCAGAGGACCGTGCCGGAGGGAAGCTCTTCAATCTTAAGCCGCTTCGCGAGCCGCTTGAGGTTGCCCTCGCCCAGTTCATGCAGCGGCACCAGATTTTTGAGAATCTTCAGATCGACCATGGTATGTACCCTGATCTCGGGGGTATCGGGACTGTCCTTAAAGCGGGATCTGTTCTTGTTGAGAGTATAGTCGAGGGATTTCCGGGGGAAACTGCGTCCATCTCCGGTACAAACAGGCTCATTCAGAGGCGCCATGATCGCTCGAGTGGGCATACGGATCGCCAGTCAGTCCGGACTCTAACCGTTTAAAAGCAAGAATCGGCTTGACGCGCTCTTGGATCCTAGGCTATCTGGTTTCAGCTACTTCAACGTTGTGCGGACCGTGAGCATACTCCTATGACTGAAACCTCGCTGTTAAGAAGAACCGCCGACCACGCGCTTGGTTACCTGGAGAGCCTCGACTCCCGCGCGATCAGCCCCACGGCCACGCCGGCTGAGCTGCGAGCGGCACTAGGCGGGGCCCTACCGGAGGCTGGCGTGTCACCGGAAAAAGTCATTGACGATCTCGTGCGTGACGTCGCGGGTGGCCTGCTCGGCTCCGCCAGCGGGCGATTCTTCGGGTGGGTAATCGGCGGCACACTG
>VRUB01000309.1 GCA_019456345.1 Nitrospira sp.
GATCGTGATGATCGCGTCCTGGGCGACGTCGACCAGACGCCGGGTCAGATACCCGGAGTTGGCGGTCTTGAGCGCGGTGTCGGCCAGACCCTTGCGCGCGCCGTGGGTGGAGTTGAAATACTCCAGCACGGTCAGGCCTTCCTTGAAGTTCGAGATGATCGGGGTCTCGATGATCTCGCCCGAGGGCTTGGCCATCAGGCCCCGCATGCCCGACAACTGCTTCATCTGCGCCGCCGAGCCGCGGGCCCCCGATTGGGCCATCATGTAGATCGAGTTGAGCTGATTCTCGCGCGAGGTCTTGGGATCGACGCCGGTCGACGAGATTCCCTTCATCATCTCGTCGGCCACCCGGTCGGTGCACTGCGACCAGGCGTCGATGACCTTGTTGTACTTCTCGCCCTTGGTAATGAGACCGTCGACGTACTGCTGCTGATAGCGCTTGACCAGCGCGCGGGTCTCCTCGACCAGCTTCTCCTTGGCCACGGGCACCACCATGTCGTCCTTGCCGAACGAGATGCCGGCCTTGCAGGCATAGGTGAAGCCGAGGTTCATCAGCCGGTCGGCGAACAACACCGTCTCTTTCTGCCCGCAATGACGGTAGACGATGTCGATGACCGCGCTGATCTCCTTCTTGCTCAGCAACTGGTTGATCATCTCGACCGGGACCTGGGGATGGCGCGGCAGCACCTCGGACAGCAGCATGCGGCCCGGCGTGGTCTGGAGGCGCTGGACCACCGGCTTGCCGTCCGCGTCGACCGTCACGTAACGGCAGCCGATCTTGCTGTGGAGCGTCACCGCCCCGTGCTCGAGGGCCAGCTGAATCTCGCTGATGCCCGAGAACACCATGCCGTCGCCGGGCTCGCCGGCCCGATCCATGGTCAGGTAATAGAGGCCGAGAACGATGTCCTGGGAGGGGACGATGATGGGCTTGCCGTTGGAGGGGCTGAGGATGTTGTTGGTCGACATCATCAGCACACGGGCCTCGAGCTGCGCCTCCAGCGACAGCGGCACGTGGACCGCCATCTGATCGCCATCGAAATCGGCGTTGAAGGCGGCGCACACCAACGGATGGAGCTGGATCGCCTTGCCCTCGATGAGCACCGGCTCGAAGGCCTGGATGCCGAGGCGGTGGAGGGTCGGGGCCCGGTTCAAGAGCACCGGGTGCTCGCGGATCACATCCTCGAGGATGTCCCAGACCTCGGAGCGTTCCTTCTCGACCATCTTCTTGGCCATCTTGACGGTCGCCGCCATGCCGCGCTTCTCGAGCTGGGCGTAGATGAAGGGCTTGAACAACTCCAACGCCATCTTCTTGGGCAGGCCGCATTCGTGGAGCTTGAGCTCGGGCCCGACCACGATCACCGAGCGGCCCGAATAATCGACCCGTTTGCCCAACAGGTTCTGGCGGAACCGGCCCTGCTTGCCCTTCAACATGTCTGACAGCGACTTCAGCGGCCGCTTGTTGGCGCCGGTGATCACCCGGCCGCGGCGGCCGTTGTCGAACAGCGCGTCGACGGCTTCCTGCAGCATGCGCTTTTCGTTGCGCACGATGATGTCGGGCGCGCGAAGCTCGATCAGCCGCTTGAGCCGGTTGTTGCGGTTGATCACCCGGCGATAGAGATCGTTGAGGTCGGAGGTCGCGAAGCGGCCGCCGTCGAGCGGCACCAGCGGTCTCAGCTCGGGCGGAATCACCGGCACCACCTCGAGAATCATCCACTCCGGGCGGTTGCGCGATTCGATG
>VRUB01000310.1 GCA_019456345.1 Nitrospira sp.
GGTGCTTCGCGGGCCCCATATCCGGTGCCATGGGTTATGCGGTTCCTGGCGCAATCGGCGCGGCACTTGCGTGTCCGCAGGCGCCGGTAATTGCCTTCGTCGGTGACGGTGGCTTCATGATGACCGGCCAGGAGCTGACGACGGCTGCGCAAGAACGCTTGAACACGACCATCATCGTGTGCGACAACCAGGCTCACGGCTCGATACTCTACGCACAGTGGCAACAGTTCGACGGCGACAGCGACTACGCGACCCGGCTTGCGAGCCCGGATTTCGTCGCGGTGGCGCGCGCCTATGGCGTACCGGCGTGGCGCGTCGAGCGCAGCGCGGAGTTCCCTGCTGTGCTGCAGGCCGCGATGGACGGCGACGGTCCCTCGCTGCTGCATCTGGTCACGGATCAACGTGACATTGTCCCCGGCGGCCCGGAAGACGACGTCGTCTGATGTCTTACCGCGATGGTCCGAAGCTCGTCGAGCTGCGTTCCGACGAAGGACGCGCCCTGGAACGGCTCGAGCCGTATCTCCGCGAGCGACTCCCGGTGACCGACGGCGAATGCGTTCTGCGCCAGTTTCGGGGCGGGCACGCCAACCTCACCCATCTGATCCGATTCGGCGACACGGAATATGTACTGCGTCGCCTGCCCCTGGGGTTGCTCGCTCCCGGCTCCCACGACATAACACCCGTCACGGCGCCGATGTAGGAACTGCCCATCGCAGTTGCAACGAACTTCGGGCGCGCGCAGCATCCGAGGACCGCGATCACTGCTGATGATGTGGGACTCGGTGAACTGGCGCGCAGGGATTCACCTCTCTAGAATAGACTTCGGAGGATTGGGTCATGACTGTACAAGCCCGTAGATTGGATTCGCTCGTCGACGAGCTGAAGGCGCTGCTCGGTGAACGATTGTCTACTTCTGCCGCAGTGTGTGAGCAGCATGGTAAAGACGAGTCTTACCACGCGCCGGCCTCACCAGATGCGGTGGCCTTTGCCGAGAGCACCGAAGAGGTCGCAAAAATCATAAGTCTGTGCGCTCAGCACCGCACACCCGTTATCGCTTTTGGCACCGGCACTTCGTTGGAGGGGCACGTGGCGGCACTCCACGGAGGTGTGTGCATTGATCTATCTCGTATGACTGACGTACTGGAGGTGAATCAGGAAGATCTCGATTGTCGAGTACAAGCTGGTGTCACGCGCAAACAGCTGAATGAATATCTTCGCGACACAGGATTGTTCTTTCCCATCGATCCCGGCGCCGACGCGTCTTTAGGAGGTATGACCGCCACGCGCGCATCCGGCACCAATGCCGTGCGTTATGGAACCATGAAAGACAACGTATTAGGTTTGACGGTGGTATTGGCGGACGGGCGGATCATCAAAACCGGCGGGCGTGCGCGTAAATCAGCGGCCGGGTACGACCTAACGCGGCTGTTCGTGGGTTCGGAGGGCACGTTGGGTGTAATCACAGAGGTGCAGCTACGTTTGTACGGCATTCCGGAAGCGATGTCTGCCGCGGTGTGCTCATTTCCTACCCTAGAGGGTGCCGTCAACACAGTAATAATGACGATTCAAGCGGGTGTTCCCGTGGCTCGTATTGAGTTGCTCGACGAAGTGCAAATGGACGCTGTAAACAAGTACTCCGGCTTGGAATATCCTGTGCAACCGACCTTGTTTTTTGAGTTTCATGGCAGCACGGCGGGGGTCGAGGAACAAGCAGAG
>VRUB01000311.1 GCA_019456345.1 Nitrospira sp.
TAGGATCGAGATCCGTCATGGCGGCAAAGGGGCCGGTCGCAAACCGTCGATCTGCCGCAGGATCTGACCAATGTTCGACCTCATCGGGCAAGGCTGCCCTCGTCCTGGCGTTCCAGGGAGAAAAGGTTTGCGCGCAGAGATGACAGCCCATATATTACGATCGGTAATTCGCGAAGGTCTTTTCGCGTATACACGATCGTAGCATAAGTAGCAATGCCGAAACCGAAAGCCGCAGTACCCTCGTCTGCCACCGCATGGACCTTCCTCACCAACTACGCCCACGTGTTTCTCTGCATTGCCCAGGACCCGACCTCCCGGATGCGAGACGTGGCCATGAAGGTGGGGATCACCGAGCGGGCGGTGCAACACATCGTCGCTGAACTGGAAGCGGCTGGCTATCTCAGCCACGATCGCGAGGGGCGAAACAACCGCTACACGATGCACACCGAGTTGCCGCTGCGCCATCCGGTCGAACGGCACTGCCCGATCTCTACGTTAATCGAGATGACGCTGAGGGGCGGAAACGGCGAGACTAGGAAGTCGATCCCTGGCGCTCGGCGGCCTGTCCGAGGCTCTTGACGATCCAGGCCTTGCCTCCGCCAGCCGAGCTGCATTTCGCACGCGATGAAGCAGAGCGACAAGATCATGCCTCTGCTGATGTGCCCGAGTTGCAACGAAGGAATGCGGGAAGTCAACCACAACAACCTGCAAATCGATGTCGATCCTAAGTGTCGGGGTGTATGGCTGGACAGAGGCGAGCTCGAGACGCTCTGGAAATTGGTGAAGCAGGTCGATGCTGAAATGAGCATGCGCGCCACGACCAGCACGATCACAGCCATCAAGTATACGGACAGCACCACCACCGAAAGCGGAGGTCCATGTCCGAGATATTCGAGATCTTTGAATGATGTGCGATGTGCGTAGTCGAAGTTGGCCACGGCCGATCCTCGTAGGGTAATCAGGAGAAGGGGCCGATGGAATTGAAGAACCTACAGCGGCACATTCGAAGCTTGGCAACCTTGCCGGAAACGAGCGCCCAGGTCGTCAGTTGCTATCTGGAACTGGAGAAAGGAGGCATCAAAGACCCGGCCGTGTTCCACGAACAGGTCCACCACCTTACAACCGGCCTTGCAGGCCAAGAACGCCAGGACTTTAAGGCAGCGATGGCGGCGATCCAGAGATACCTGGCGGTCGAGCTGTCACCGGACGCAAAAGGAGCGGCCATCTTCTCGCGCGCGGGAGCAGCGCCCTTCTTCCTGCCACTGCAATTCCGCCTCCCGTTGCCGAACTGGGTCACGTTGCAGACGACACCTAACATTTACCACCTGGTGGAGCTTAAGGATGCTTATGACCGTTACATCCTCATGTTCTGTACTGAAAAAAAAGTCTGGATCCTTGAGGTCAACTTAGGCGCCGTCACGAAGGCGCTGTGGCGAGAACAGGTCGAGATCCGGGAACGCGTGGGGCGCGATTGGACCAAGGTCCAATATCAACGGCATCAAAAAAAACCCAATCAGAAGTTCCTCAAGGAGATGATCTACTTCCTCGATCGCCGCATTTCTGAGGGTGGCTTTACTCACCTGATCCTCGCCGGCGATCCGAAGATCATGAAGCAGGTCCGAGACCAGCTACCTAAGCATCTGATTGAAAAACTCGGTAAGATGCTCTCGGCACCAAGCGGCAAACCAAC
>VRUB01000091.1 GCA_019456345.1 Nitrospira sp.
CATCCAGCGCGCCCAGCTCCGTCAGTAGCCGGAACCCATCCTTGATCATCTTCGGGTCGGGTACATCGATGAACGGAAATTGCTCGATCTCGCCCAGACTCAAGGCCTTCATCTGCAAGATAACGCCTGCCAGATTCGTGCGCTGAATCTCGGGCACGGTGAACGGCGCGCGCTCCTCGTAGTCCTCCTGCGAGTACACACGTATGCAGATGCCGGCGCTCATCCGGCCGCACCGCCCCTTACGCTGATCGGCGCTCGCCTGCGAGATTCGTTCGATCGGCAGGCGCTGCACCTTGGTGCGATGGCTGTAGCGGCTGATCCGTGCACGGCCGGTGTCGATAACATAGCGGATGCCCGGCACCGTCAACGAGGTCTCGGCGATATTGGTGGCAATGATCAGCCGGCGCGTGCTATGCGGGCGGAACACCCGATTCTGGTCCACCGTCGACAGCCGCGCATACAACGGTAACACCTCGGTGTTCGGTGGATGATGTTTTCGCAGCGCCTCCGCAGTCTCACGAATCTCGCGCTCGCCGCTTGCAAATATCAGGACATCACCGGCATCGATCGCGCAAAGCTCGTCAACGGCATCGAGTATCGCTTGTTGCAGACCGCGGTCTCGCTCGTCTTCGTCCTCTGCCTGCAATGGCCGATAGCGAACCTCTACCGGATAGGTACGACCGGATACCTCTATGATGGGCGCATTATCGAAATGGCGCGAAAATCGCCCTGGATCGATGGTCGCTGAGGTTATGATCAGCTTCAAATCCGATCGGCGCGCGAGCACTCCTTTGAGATAGCCGAGCAGAAAATCAATATTGAGACTGCGCTCATGGGCCTCGTCGATAATCAAGGTGTCATACTGATCGAGCAGACGGTCGCCCTGAGTTTCCGCCAACAAAATGCCATCCGTCATCAGCTTGATATAGGTGTCCGGTCCCAATCGATCAGTGAAACGGACCTTGTAGCCCACGGCACCGCCGAGCTCGACATTCAGTTCCTGGGCGATACGTGCGGCAATGCTGCGCGCCGCGATGCGCCGGGGCTGCGTGTGGCCAATCAGACCAGCTGCGCCCCGCCCCAACTCCAGACAGATCTTGGGCAGCTGGGTCGTCTTACCCGAACCGGTCTCTCCACACACAACCACCACGGGGTGTGCCGCTATCGCTTGCGCAATCTTTTCACGGTGTTGCGCCACCGGCAGCGCATCGGGGAATGTCGGGACGGGGCATCGTTCACGCCGGCGGGCATGACATGCAACCGATTGGCACACATCGCGCTCAAGTCGCGCCCAAGCCGATTGGGCGCGACCGCTGTCTGCGCCGTGCATCGAGGAACGGCGCAGACGGGATAAGCGACGGCGGAAAGCACGCTGGTCGGCTTGCATGGCCGTGGAGATCTTCGCCTCTAGCGCGCCAAGCTCATCCAGCGAGATCGAGGATGCGCCCACCTTGGTGCGGGCTGTGCGATTACCCATCGGCACTGCTTGGGGATGTTAGAAACACAGTTTTCACGACATGCTAGACTGCGAAAATGCCCAAGTACACTAGATTACCAGTTACTCGCGAGTGGATCAGGCGCTGCGGTGCGGTCATGCTGGCGTCACTGGCGCTGTGTTGGGCGAGCCCGACGCTCGCTGCCGGCAATTATGCCCCACCGGGCCTTTACGACGTGCGCTATCTGACGTTGGAAAACGGCCTCGATGTCGTGCTCAAGAAACGAACGCATGCACACAATGTGGCCGTCCGGTTGGTGGTGGATGTCGGACATCGATATTTTGGGTGTGATAAACGGGAAACAACCCATTTTCTGGAACACCTATTATTCACCGGTACCTCGCGGTACAGCGAAGCCGAGCTCGACCGGTTAATAGAGGATCATGGTGGCTCATGGAACGCCGCTACTAGCGAGACCGAGACAGAGTATCAGATCGATATTTTCGATAGCTACCTCCCTCTTGCCATCGAGACGCTGCACGAGATTATCACCGACACAGTCATTACGCCGGCCAAAATCGAACAAACGCGCGAAATCATTCGCCAGGAACTGGGAGGCAAGACCTCGGCATTGCGCCGCTGGTTGTACCGACGCGGTATCGGCAAATCCGCGCTTACCAAGTCGCGCGAAGCGTTGCTGCCCGGTACCGGCATCGTCTGTCCAGGGCTGGATACCCCCGCGAACATCGCTGAAGGCGACGTTAAGCAGGCGTACCGTGACTACTACGTGCCGAATAACATGAGCATGATAATCGTCGGTAACTTTGATGAGACCGCAGTACTGAGGCAGATCACCGACACCTTCGGGCGTATGGCAACATCTAACGCTACGACGCATAACCTGACTACGCCGCCTTACCCCGATCAAGCCCGGGAGGTGTCGGGCACGTTTTCCCCCTTGCTGGGTTCCAACGCTGCTGTGGGAGTTGCGTACCGCACGGACGGCCTGGGTTCACCCGATCTCTACGCCTTGTGGGTGCTTTATGTGTATCTCGACCGCGCCCTTTACGAACGCATCCGTGTGGCCGAGGGGCTTTCCTACAGCCCCGAGGCAATGTACAGCTGGGACGTGGATTACGGTCTTTTTGCCGCGGTTGCGGATGCCGAGCTGGGCAAGCTCGACGTCGTTGGTGCGATGATCGACGAAGAGATCGACAAGCTGCGGCGCCGGCCACCTGACAACGACGAGCTTGAAAATGCCAAGCGGAGAATTCTGCTGGCCCGCGTGCAAGGCTACGAATCAAATGCGGGGGTTGCGAGCTATTACGTTCGCAACCTTCACGAGCTTCGTATTCACGGCAGGTTGTTGGATCACGAAACGGCCATAGCCAATTTGACTCCGTCCGACATCCAACGCGTGGTGAGCAAGTATCTGCGCGAAGACCGCCAGGTTGCCCTTCGATCTGTACCGACGTTGACCTACACGCAGTTTTTTGCACTCTTGATTATTACAGTAATAGGAATCGCCGCGCTCGGGGTATACGCATACTGGCGAGTCGCCCGTGGCCGCCGGGCACACGCAGCACAACGCAGCAGCGGGGCGGGATAGGAATTCACCCTCTGAGGCTACCGGGTATAGACCGCCTCGATTGGAGGCGACCGGTAGCGCATAATACCAGCACTGTATTCGCTCCGACCGTGGGTGCGTGCAGTCGCCACGGAATCAACGCATGGATTCTACCCGACACTCCAGGTTGGTTACAGTTGTCGGCATACAAAATCATCGATTGATACAGGTGCCTGCAGTCACCGCCGTCGGCGGCATGCCGGAGCGATTACCACGCGTGCGTCGCGTTGATCACTTTCCAGTCCTGCCTTGCTTCTATCGGCCCTGAAACCATAATCGTCGTGATCGGCGCAAGCAGTGTACTCACGGGTGCGACCCGGTTACAGATTCTGCAGTGCCGTGGAACGCAGTGGTCCGAGGTGTCAAGTGTGACACGAGAGCAGGTCCCTCCATCGGCTGGCGCCGGATTGGACCGGGAGCAAACGATATGTGATCATTCGAACTGAACCGATCATTAATGAGACTCGATCCTTGCCTGTGAGTGATGATTCTAAACGATCCGCCGGGCTTTTCCTGATTCCGTTGGCGGCGTTCGTCGTGATCGTTGCCGGCATGCGCGCCGCACAGCCACTTGTAACACCATTTCTTCTCGCTGCGTTTCTCGGAGTGATCAGTGCGCCGCCACTATTCTGGCTGCAGCGCAAACGCGTTCCTTCGGCCCTCGCCCTGTTACTTGTGGTCGCGGGCGTTATCATCATCATCGTCGCCCTGGGGGCACTTTTGGGTACATCCGTAGAAGGCTTTTACGAGGCGCTGCCCCACTATCAGGCAAGGTTGGACGAGCAGGTGGCAGTGCTTTTGCGCTGGCTGGAAAACCGTGGTGTGCACGTATCCGAGCAGCGCGTGTTCGAGTATCTGGACCCGCGCGCTGCCATGAACTTCGCCGCCGGCATGCTGCGCGGGTTTGGCGGCGTCCTCACCAATGCGTTCCTAATCGTGCTCACCGTGATCTTCATTTTGCTGGAGGCAGCGAGTTTTCCGGCTAAGCTGCGCGCCATTTTGGGTGGGTCGGGAAACTCGCTCGCACGTTTCGAAAAGGTTACCGAGAACGTCCAACACTATATGGCGCTCAAGACCCTGACCAGTCTTTTGACAGGGGTTACCATCACAATTGCGCTGACGATTATCGGCGTCGACTTCCCGCTGCTCTGGGGTCTGGTTGCGTTTATCCTCAATTTCGTACCGAACATAGGCTCCATCATCGCGGCGGTGCCCGCCGTGCTGCTGGCGTTCATCCAGCTGGGCTTGGGCGCGGTGTTGTGGACGGGCGCGGCGTATCTGGTGGTGAACATGTTGGTTGGGCAGGTGCTTGAACCCCGGCTCATGGGGCGCGGGCTCGGTCTGTCTACCCTGGTCGTGTTCATATCCCTGGTGTTTTGGGGCTGGGTCCTCGGGCCAGTGGGCATGTTCCTGTCCGTTCCGCTGACCATGACCGTGAAAATCGCGCTCGATAGCGATGAGCGGACACGCTGGCTGGCAATCCTGCTGGGGTCAGAGGCCTCCGTCAAATCAGTGCTGGCCGCATCGTCCGCGTCATCGCCGGCTGGGCCGCCGGGGGGCGAGCCCCCGACACCGCCACCGGTCGCGGGGGGATAATAATAAACTCGCTTTGTCTTCAGGTGCTTAGGCGCAAGCCACGTACGGACAGCGATTTGGGGGCCCGGAGCCAGTAGACTACGGGTCGGAGGCTATGGAATTCTCTACGGAAGAAGCTTGTCGCCGGGCCCATAGCGCCCTAAGCTTTTTGTGCAGGCCTCGAAAGGCTCACTATTGTACCTCGCACCGCATAGCTGGGTTTTTCCCCGGCCGCGGCACGGTGTGCAGCCACCGATCAAGGCGGCGGTATTGCGATTGAGAGGCCGGGAGGAGTCACTGTTCGTCGATCGGTCAAACACGCAGGGATCACGAGGGAAGTGTTGGCAGCAATTCCATGAAGGGAAACGACCGTAAACGTTACCGCGTTACGCCGGATGAAGCGCAATCACTTGAAGTCCTGGTTGCAACCATGGACGGTGGCGCCTTCTCCGGCGAACTTCTCGACATCACTATCGAGGGCGCCGGCACCCGGTTTCGGCGCGACGCCGGCCCAACGCTGGCAGTAGGCCAGACGGCAATCCTGACCTTCACCTCTGTGCGTCTACGTGAACCCATCAAGGTCCGCGCCAAGGTACGATCGCGTGTTGAAATGGGAGCGTTTCGAAGCTATCGCTACGGGTTCGAGTTTGACCAATGGGACGATCAGGAACGCCGCCTATCATGGGAGATCCGTCGCCTGTTCAATCAGCGCGGCGATTATCGGGCTGAGCCGAACACCGCGGAGCCGATAGCAGCCGTGCTCAAGATGGCTCGAGACGAGCAGTCTCCCCAACCGGGGGGCGCTGGTGGCGCGGGGGGTGAGTTCGAAGCGGCCGGGGTTCTCAAGGATCTCTCCACGACCGGTATCGCAATCGCTGTCGACCACGAAGCGGAGACCACGCTTGCTACGGCCGACCTCGTCGAGGTCGCTTTCCAGCTGCCGAACAGCGCCGCCAACCTACATTTGACGGGTTGGATTCGCCACCGCGAGCTCGATGAAGATCGTGTTTGCTACGGGATCGAGTTTGACCTCGATCGTTCTAAGCAATTTAAACGCCAACACGGCGCGATCACGAGCTACATCCGGCGCCGCCAGCTCGAGGACCCCTCTAAGTAACTCGCCGGCAAACGCCGCGTTCAGCCGCCGCTCAACCGCTTTTCCCGGATGACAGCGTGCCTTCGGGCACCTTGAAGTACGTCGCCCTTTGGATATCTCTTACCTCTACTGTAATCTGCAGGTCTTGCTCGACCATCGACGCTGCATAGGTGTCCTGCAGTACCCGCAGGATGCTCTCGCCGATTTTCTGTTTTAATGCCAAAGGCCTCCCCTCCAACATAGTCATTCCGAGATGCACGAACGCCTTGCTCGAGCCACCGCTGCCAATATAAAAATCATGATGCTTAACCGCGCGACTCTTGCAGTTCTCGATACTCACTCCTCCCACCTGCGCCAGAACCCTATGCACGGCCGAAAAGAGCTCCGCGAAGTTCACATGCTGACGGATATTACTTGTGTACTCAAGCGTCAAATGCGGCATGTTTAACTACGCTCAAAGAATAACGAAATTCCGGTCATGAACATATGTCGCCTTTCATTTGAGGTGCAGTAGTACCGTTCCAGTAACTGCGGACAGCACCTCATCCCGTACCACCGGGGACGCCATCGAACAGGTGAGCCGCAAACGCAGGATAAGTCCGTGCGATCTTTGTCGCAATAACGTGACGTATCTCATCGAGGGTCTTACGGGTGGGGACGGCTGTCTGCGGCACCGCCTCCGGAGAGTCAAAATCGAAACCGGTCTGTTCCCGAATTTCCGCGAGCGTATGCCCCGGATGCACGCTCGCAAGTCGAAAGCGTCGGCGTTCCTTGTCAAAAAGAAATATACAGCGCCCGGTAACCAGCGCGTATGGGCCACCAGGCCGATAGTAGTGCTCCGGGCTCGTTCCCGGGGCGCTGACAAAATCGACCCTGGGTACCAGCACACGCGGGCTATGCTCCACTCGAAACAGGATTACCCGGGGCACCAGAAAATAAAGATATGCCGACCCAAACGAACCGGGGAAACGCACCCGGCTTCGCGGGTAAGCACCGATGCCGACGAGGTTGATATTGGCGGCGCCATCAATCTGACCGCCGCCGAGAAAAAACGCATCAATACGGCCCTGCGCCGCACAGTCGAAGAGCTCGCGCGCCCCATCGGTAAAGAAGTTGTCGCGCTCGCTTCCCAGCACCGACACTCGCATCCGCCCACCGGCACGCTGTTGTGCCAGCAACGCGGCAGCCCCGGGAATCGGCGAAGACGCCCCGACTGCGACATGTCTCACGCCCTCGAGCATGTCCGCGATGGTGGCGACTAACAGCTCTTCCGCGCGCCAGTCTATCGCCGTGGAGCCGTCCTGCGGCGTACTACCCACCGACATACTCATCGACGTAGCGCGCGAAACCCGCCGCTGTCGCGGCCACCTCCACGTAGCGCTGCAAGTGCGATCGATCGGCTGCGTAGCAGCCCCTCAGGCCCACGGGCCAGGCGCCGTTCTCAGCCTCGGCAATCGCCGTCACGTAAAGCGCTGGGATCGTCCCTGCTGCCAGGCGATCATCGGCCAACAGATCATCGTCGGTAAATGCCTCAATACTGACCAGGGTGGTTCTGGCCGCATGCGCCATGACCATGAGCTCGCGCCGCACCCCGATCCAGACGTTTCCCTGGCGATCCGCCAGCGCAGCGTGGAACAGCGCCACATCCGGACGGATAGCGGGCAACAGGACGATGGGGTCCTGCTCCTTGGTCATACGGTACGGGTTGTCGATCACCCGCCAGTCGTCGCGCTGTTCCAACAGGTCCGAACCCAGCACGCCGCGCAAGGGCATGAACGGCACACCCTTCTCGGCCGCCTGCAGCCCTGCGTGGATCACCGGACACGTTGAGTCCTTGAGTCGCAAGTGGCCGGACTTCACCGCACTCACAAACCTTGGGGCCGGCCCATACTCGCCGAGTGTCAGCGCCGCGGTCTCGAGCGTGGCGACGCACCCGGCACCGATCAGCATATCCCCCTGGAACCCTACTTGCGGCACACCAACCAGATGCAGCGCCTTCACGCCGCGGCGGATTAGCGCCCGCACCGCCGCCATGGCGCAACCGGAGTAGTCCGGCGGCACCGCCAGCTGTGCACCGTCGGGGACGCGTGCCGCCAACTCATCAATGGTCTCGACTGGAACCTGGGTTTCGTTTTGGATCATACCGCTTGCGCCACGCGCGACCGCACGCGCAGCTGTCACCATAAACCGAAATCGCAGAGATATCCACGAATACGCCACCCGGCGCCGCCTTGCAACTGATACCAGGCCGCCCAACCAGCGTCGCGGCGGCTGGCGTCGGGTGGCCGTATTGCGCTGGCACCGGACAGTGTCTGTTGTCGGGCGCCATGATTCAAGCTATAAAGGTTTGTCTGAAGGCAAAAATGAACAAGCTATGTACCCTCGTAAGAAAGCAAGAAAGATTCGTATAGTCGTGCTGGCGGCGGCGATCTCATTGGGCGCCGGCGTGTTCGTGTCCCCGCCCGTTGGCGCCGGCCTGATGAAGGGCCACGACCTGCTGGAACAATGCATGACCAAGCTGAGCACCCCTCAAGCGCAATGTGTGTTTTTCATCAGCGGAATCATCGAGGGCCATCTGCTTTCCATCGGCACCGGCAAATCATTCTTTTGCATACCCCAGAAAGGCAACACCAAGAAAGCGATTGTGAAGTATCTGAGAAAACATGCCGCCGAGCTCAACCGCGATGCCGGTGAACTGGTCCTGACGGCGTTGTCTGACGCCTGGCCTTGCACCAAGTAAGGTCACGCAAGCTCGAGGCTGCAGCCACCACCGTCCCACAAATATTGGCATGTCCTCCTGAAACCCATTGACACTGAGGATGCTTGTCAAAGGGGCTGCGGTGGCGACATCGATTGAGGATTGATTTTTGAGACTGTCGTCAGCAGGGATGCTGGCGCCGAGCCTACAGGGAAGTATTCACGGCGTGTCTTAGAAATCAATGCTCAACCGATGTATCGGGCTGGGGGGAGTCTATCGGACAGCAGCGACCTGCCGCCCACCGCCCCACAACTCTCGTCCTGATCTCTTGAAACCGATCGAATCTGCGGGTGCTGTTGGAATGGGCTGCGGTGGGGACAGGGATCGAGCTGAGGTGGGAGTTTATGGGGCAGCCTGGAGTTGCAGCCGCTACTTGTCAGCTTTGCGGTGGTGGCCCGGCGATGACACCGCCGCCTGGCTCTCGTTCGCCAACAGCCGCCGCTTTCGCTCGACGCCCCAGCGGTACCCGCCCAGACTGCCATCACTGCGCACGACCCGGTGACAAGGGATTGCCAACGCAATCTTGTTGTTGGCGCAGGCCTGCGCGACCGCACGTACGGCCTTCGGCTTGCCGATGGCGTGCGCGATATCCTGATAGCTCGCCGTGGTGCCAATCGGTACGTCTTGCAATGCCTTCCAGACCCGGCGCTGAAAGGCGGTACCCTGTATGTCGAGCGGGAGTGCGACACCCGCCTGCGGCGATCGAATAAAGCGGACCACCTGCTGTACCCACGCACGAAGCTCTTGGCTGTCTTCCACCAGGGTCGCCCCGGAGAAGCGCTCTCGTAGCCGTTGGCGAGATGCATCGGGGTCGTCATCAAGCTCGATGGCACAGATACCCTTGTCGGTCACGGCGACCATCAGCCATCCCAGCGGCGACTCGGTGACACTATATCGCACGAGCGCGCCGGCGGCACCGCCGCGGAACTTGGATGGCGTCATGCCCAGCGTCTTGTCGCTGTGCTCGTACACACGGCTGCTCGAGCCGTAGCCTGCCCCATAGATCGCATCCGTCACCGGTGTGCCGGCTTGCAAGTC
>VRUB01000092.1 GCA_019456345.1 Nitrospira sp.
TGGCCGAAACCAAAGTTCCTCGTCTGCCGGGACGAGACCCGGCTAATATATCTCGCCGGTAGGCGACCCAACGGGTGGAGTCGCCTCCGCCGGGAGTCGCGTGCTTGATACTCGGCGGTGAAAATTTGGAGCTAACGATGGCTAGGAACGCATTATGCGAGATGCAAAAGCAAGATTTGATGTGGGACAGCTGGTCCACCACAAGTTGTTCGACTATCGCGGTGTCGTCGTCGATGTCGACCCCACGTTTCAGGGGAGCGACGAGTGGTATCAGCAAGTGGCGCGATCCCGGCCGCCCAAGGACGAACCCTGGTACCGCGTTCTGGTCCACGATGCAAAGCACGAGACCTACGTGGCCGAGCGCAACCTTGAGCCCGACAAGTTCGAGGGACCTGTGAACCATCCGCTCGTGGACGCGGTGTTTGACGGGTTCCGTGATGGCCGCTATCTCACCCGCCGCCCTATTAATTGACTATCGCTGCGAGACGCGAACACTGTAATTTTATAAGAACGGGACGCTCAGCAATGCCACGATGTTGATGATCTTGATCAACGGGTTGATTGCAGGACCGGCCGTGTCTTTATAGGGATCGCCGACGGTATCGCCGGTGACCGCCGCTTTGTGTGCCTCCGATCCCTTGCCGCCGAGATGACCGTCTTCGATATATTTCTTGGCGTTGTCCCAGGCGCCGCCGCCGGTGGTCATGGAGATGGCGATGAAGATGCCGGTAATGATCGACCCCATCAGCATTCCTCCCAGCGCTTCGGGACCGAGAATCACGCCGATGAGTATCGGCGCCAGCACGGGCAGCAGCGACGGGATGATCATTTCCTTGATGGCCGCTTTGGTGAGCAGATCGACGGTGCGCGAGTAGTCGGGTTTGGCCGTCCCACGCATGATGCCCTTGATCTCTTTGAACTGGCGCCGCACCTCGACCACGACTGAGCCGGCCGCGCGCCCCACGGCCTCCATCGCCAGTGCACCGAACAGATAGGGGATCAACCCGCCGATAAACAGGCCGACAATGACATTGGGGTCCGACAGGCGAAAGACAAGCGCGTCTGCCGACATCCCGAGATGATCCGACAGCGCATGGGAGTAATCGGCGAACAGCACGAGTGCTGCGAGACCCGCGGAGCCGATTGCGTACCCCTTGGTCACCGCCTTGGTCGTATTGCCGACGGCGTCCAGCGGATCGGTGATATTACGTACTTTCTTCGGCATGTTGGCCATCTCGGCGATGCCGCCGGCGTTATCGGTTATCGGACCGTAGGCGTCCAGCGCCACGATCATGCCGGTCATCGACAACATGGCGGTTGCCGCGATAGCGATGCCGTAGAGCCCGGCCAATTCATAGGCACCCCAGATACTGAGACACACCGCAATTACCGGTGCAGTGGTGGCCTTCATCGATGTCCCCAGGCCGGCAATGATGTTGGTGGCGTGACCGGTAGTAGACGCTTCGGCGATATGGCGTACCGGTGCGAACTGGGTGCCGGTGTAGTACTCGGTAATGACGACCATGGCTGTAGTGAGCGCCAGGCCGATGAGCGAGGCACCATAAATCGCGTCCGTGCTGTAGCTCCCATTCCCCATCATGAGATCGTTGGTGACAAACCAGAATGCGATCGCCGCGAGCACACCCGAGACGATTACACCCCGGTACAGCGCGTTCATGATCTTGCTGCCCTTTCGGATCTTGACGAAAAACGTGCCAATGATGGACGCGATAATGGAGACAGCGCCGAGCGCCAGCGGGTAAATGACGGCATTGCCAAAGTCCGGATATAGCAGCGCCCCAAGCAGCATAGTTGCGATAATGGTCACGGCGTAGGTCTCGAATAAATCGGCCGCCATCCCCGCGCAATCACCGACGTTATCACCGACGTTATCGGCAATCACGGCCGGATTGCGCGGATCATCTTCGGGTATTCCCTTTTCAATTTTGCCTACGAGGTCCGCGCCGACATCGGCGCCCTTGGTGAAAATACCGCCGCCGAGTCGGGCAAAGATCGAGATCAGCGAGCCGCCAAAACCGAGGCCGACCAGCGCCGTGAGAATTTCTATTACCTCGATCTGTGGATAAATCGTGGTGAGAATGACGTAGTAACCGGCCACACCCAGCAGTGCCAGCCCCACCACCAGCATGCCGGTGATGGCGCCGCCGCGAAACGCCACCCGCAGCGCTGCCTCGAGCCCTGTGCGGGCGGCCTGTGCCGTGCGCACGTTCGCGCGCACGGAGACGTACATGCCGATGTAACCGGTCGCTCCCGAAAAGATTGCGCCGATGGCAAATCCAAGGGCGGTGGCAAACCCGAGCGCGACCCAGATAACGATGAACAGAATCACGCCGACTGTCGCGATCGTCGTGTACTGGCGATTCAAGTAGGCTCCCGCACCCTGCTGAATGGCGCCCGCGATCTCGCGCATACGCGGACTGCCCGCGGGTTGGTCGAGGACCCAGCGGATCGATAGGCCGCTGTAGACGAGCGCTGAGATAGCGCAAACAATCGCTAAAACCAGAACAAGAGTTGTAGACATGTAGTGTCTCCCTGTTGGTTGGGTGTTTGTTAGACGAGGTCAATTATTGTCGGCCGCACTCAAGACCCCTTGGCCAGCCCCTCTCGAAACGCGTGCCCGGCGCAAACCTGAAAATTTTCTCTAGATCAAGCTCCCGGATTAACTGATCAACCGCGGCTTGGCCGTGCTTCCGGTTGACCTCGGACAGGATCAGCTTGGCCGAGTTGGCGTTATAGAACCCGCCAAAGCCCGCCTGCACCTGCAAGAGTTCGCGCGCTTTGTCCAGCGTCATGGGTGGCTCCATCGTTGCGGCAACCGCGGCTGTAGCGTAACTGTCGCACAATTGCCGGTTTTTTTTGTTGCTAGATCTTGAATGACCTCTTCAGTTTCTTCTTTACCGCTACGTTTTTTAGTTGTACGTATTGCGGCAGACCATTCTTGAATGGTGGATAGTCCTCCCCTTTTATCAGCGGCTCAAGGTAATCGCGGCACTTGCGCGTAATACCGAAACCGTCCTTGGTGACAAAGTCCGGGGGCATCTTCTTCTCGACATTGGCGACGTCGGCTAGCTTCGCGACCCCGATCTTCCACCTGTAAGGCTTTTTCGACGTACGCACAACGGTCGGCATCACGGCATTGTGGCCTTTGAGCGCCAGCTGCACGGCGGCACGGCCAACGGCATAGGCCTGCTCCACGTCGGTTTTCGAGGCAATGTGGCGCGCGGAGCGCTGCAGGTAGTCAGCGACCGCCCAATGGTACTTATAGCCAAGCCGATCCTTGACCAGCTGGGCAATCACCGGTGCCACGCCTCCGAGCTGGGCATGGCCGAAGGCGTCGCGCGTGCCGGCCTCGGCCACGAACCTGCCGTCCGGGTTCTTGATACCTTCGGATACCACAATCGCACAGTAGTCGTATCTCTTGACGGTCTGATCGACCTTGGTGAGGAACTTATTTTTATCAAACACTATTTCCGGAAATAAGATGATATGCGGCGCGTCACCGGGTTTCTCTGCTGCCAGCCCGCCCGCAGCGGCGATCCAACCCGCATGGCGCCCCATTGCCTCCAGCACGAACACCTTGGTCGAGGTCTTGGCCATGCTTGCGACGTCGAATCCGGCTTCACGTATGGATGTGGCGATGTACTTGGCCACCGAGCCGAACCCCGGGGAGTTGTCGGTAATGGGCAGATCGTTGTCGACGGTCTTGGGTACCCCCACGCACACGATTGGGTAGCCGAGTTTTTCGCCGATCTGCGACACCTTGTGGGCGGTGTCTTGGGAGTCACCGCCGCCGTTATAGAAGAAATAGCCGATATCATGCGCCTCAAACACCTCGATCAGGCGCTCGTACGCGGCTCTGTTTTGCTCGAGGCCGCCTAGTTTGTAGCGCGCAGACCCGAAGGCCCCGCCCGGGGTATGCCGCAGGGCCCGGATCGCGCTGGGCGACTCCTTGCTGGTGTCAATCAGGTCCTCAGTCAGCGCACCGATAATGCCATTCCGGCCCGCGAAGACCTTGCTGATCTTGCTCTTATGCTTGCGAGCGGTTTCGATGACGCCGCATGCACTGGCGTTGATAACCGCGGTCACGCCACCTGACTGCGCGTAGAACGCATTTCTTGGTTTCCCCTTAGCCATAAGGATGAGTCTCCGTAATCCTACGGCAACCCGTTCGCCTGGATCATTATGATTTGTTCGCCCGTGGCCCCGGAGCTAACGCCCGCTTTTTCTTTCTCATGATCGGCCTGGATCTGAAGCAGGTCTGTCACACATTCGCCGATATTATCGTAAACTTCACGCCCGGTGCCGAACTGCTCGTGGCCGCGATAAAAGAATTGGCACCGATATTCCGTGTCGCCGACCTTGACCACCACATAATTACACCTCCGCTCCGACCAGAAAACGCCCGGGCATAGGGTGAGAGTGCGTGCCGTGGGGGGGTCTTAACTCGGCGTCGGCGAGCTCGATTGCCACCCCTTTCCCGTAGCGTTCACTCAGCGTAGCGCGGATAACCCACAGATCGCTGTCCGAAAAGTCTGGTAGTTCAGCCATTATTGACCACGTCCCTGCCCCCGGCGTTGGGCGGCGCTTAGTCGCGTAAATTGGTCGCGTAGATTAGCGTAAAACTTGCAGAGGATCACCGTAAGCGTACTTTTTCGTGCCATGGGGCACTTAACGAGGTCAAAAAACCATTGACGGTGGATGGACAAGAAGGTAGTTTAGCCGCCCGCGTCCCCCGCGGGCGTCTAAGCGGGAGAATTACAACCATGGATCCGAGAAAGCCGAAGCGGGAACAAAGATGAGAATTGTACTCCTGGGAGCGCCGGGTTCCGGCAAAGGCACGCAAGCTAAGCTACTGATCGAAAAGTTTAAAATCTCTCAGATCTCGACGGGCGATATTCTGCGCGAAGAGGGCAAGGCGGGTACCGAGCTTGGCCGTCGAGCCAAGGCCGCCATGGACGCTGGTGAGCTGGTGAGCGACGATGTGGTGCTTGGCATCATTCAGAACCGCCTGACCCGGCCCGACGCCAAGGGCGGATTTATCCTCGATGGTTTCCCGCGCAACATCCCTCAGGCCCAGGCCCTGGATGCCATGATGGCGCGTCTGGGCAAGCCGCTGCAGCTTGCACTGCTGGTGGATGTCGATCGGGAGGTCTTGATGAAACGCCTCACCGGACGGCGGATCGCACCCTCGAGCGGCACCATCTACAACATCTACTTCAAACCGCCGCGGGTACCGGGTCGGGACGACGAAACCGGTGAGGTGCTGCATCACCGCGCCGATGACAACGAAGAGGCCGTTCGCAGGCGACTGGAGGTCTACGAACACCAGTCCGCACCGTTGGTTTCGTATTACAAGGCGCAGGGGAAGCTACGGACAGTGCGGGGTGTCGGCAGCATTGGCGAGATCTTCAAGAACATTTGCGACATCATCGAAGCACAGATCCGGCCATTGGCAGTGGCCATGAGTCGCGCCGAGGCAGCGCGGGCGCAGTCGACGCCGGCGCGGCGGGCCGAGGCCCTGCTCGTCGCGGCTGCAAAAAAAGCCAAGAAAGCGGCTGCGAAGAAAGTAGCCAAGAAGGCGAAGAAGAAAGTAGCCAAGAAGGCGAAGAAGAAAGTGGCCAAGAAAAAAGTGACGAAGAAGAAGGTGGCCAAGAAGGCCAAAAAGACCAAAAAGGCTAAGAAGGCTAAGAAGAAAGTAGCCAGGAAGATCAGGAAAAAGGCGCGCAAGACCAAGTAACCGGCCTATCATCTGGGCGGCGACCCGGGTGGTGACGCCATCGGGGCGCGTTCGTCCAAGCCGTGTTTCGCTTGTCCAACCTGCCACCAGCATCCGCCTTCGATCCGGTCCGCATCCATCGCGCAGCGGCCAACGCCTCATTGCTGTCACCGGGTTCTTTAATATAACCTAGCCTGCTATGAGCCATGGCAGTCAGGCTAGTAGAGGCTATCCAGGCGTGCGCATGCGGCGCATGCGCCGGGATGTATTCAGTCGGCGGCTTATGCGCGAGTGCAATCTCAGCGCTGACGACTTGATCCAACCCGTGTTCGTTATAGAGGGGAGCGATAGGTCCGAGCCGGTCGACTCCATGCCGGGAGTGGAACGCCTGAGCATCGACCGGCTGGTCAAGCATGCCGAGGAGATCGTGCGCCTCGGTGTTCCGGCGCTCGCCTTGTTTCCCGTGGTACTCGCAGAGAAAAAATCCGCTGTAGCCGAGGAGGCCTATAATCCCGAAGGCCTCGCGCAGCGCGCAGTGCGCGCGCTCAAGCGCGAGTTCCCGCAGCTTGGTATCATCACCGATGTCGCGCTGGATCCGTTTACCACCCACGGTCAGGACGGTTTGGTGGACGAAACCGGTTACGTCATGAACGACGAGACCGTGGAGGTGCTGGTGCGCCAAGCGCTGTCGCATGCTGAGGCCGGTGCCGACATGGTGGCGCCCTCGGACATGATGGACGGGCGAATCGGGGCGATACGCGATGCGTTTGAGGGCCGTGGCTTCACGCTCACCCGCATCCTGGCGTACTCGGCAAAGTACGCCTCTAGTTTCTATGGGCCGTTTCGCGATGCCGTAGGTTCCGCAACGAGTCTGGGCGGCGCCGACAAGTACTCCTACCAGATGGACCCCTCCAATAGTGACGAAGCGCTGCGTGAGGTCGCACTGGATCTGGACGAAGGCGCGGATATGGTCATGATCAAGCCGGGCCTGCCGTACCTGGACATTGTGCGGCGGGTGAAAGAGCGCTTCCAGGTGCCGATCTGCGTTTACCAGGTCAGTGGCGAGTACGCCATGCTCATGGCGGCGGCGCAAAACGGCTGGCTCGATGAGCGTGCCGTCGTGCTGGAGTCTTTGTTGTCGATCAAGCGTGCCGGCGCCGATGCCGTGTTAACGTACTTCGCCGCGCGCGTTGCCGGGTGGCTGCGCGAGTAGTTCCCACACCGGAAGAACGTTGCTGCTTAGCACGCGTCATGGTGACCCTAGATCTCGGATCGTGTTCTTCGGAAACGCTACGACTCGCAATGCCGTAGCGTGAACTCAGATGAATATTGAGGGCGATTGAGATGCCTACCGGTTATCTCACCAATCTGTTTGGAAAATCACCGATTCGGCCATTGCAAGAGCACATGACCAAGGTGCACGCGTGCGTCAGTCTGTTGAAGCCTTTGTTTGCTGCGGTCATGGCCCAAGACGATGCCCGCATCGCACGCGTGCAGGAGCAGATCACGGAGCTCGAGCACGACGCTGACGACAGGAAAAAGGAGCTGCGCCATGATCTTCCCACGGGACTGTTCATGCCGGTCGACCGGCGTGATCTGTTGGACGTCCTCATGATGCAGGACAACATGGCGAATCAGGCCAAGGACGTCGCCGGGCTCGTGTTGGGCCGGCATATGCGGTTGCCGTCGCAGATGCACGATCTGTTTGCATCATACGTCGATCGGGTCATCGATACTTCGGCACAGGCGCTGAAGATTATCAACGAGCTCGATGAGTTGCTCGAAGCCGGGTTCCGTGGCATCGAGGTAGAGCGTGTCGAAGGCATGATCGCGGAACTCAATGTCCTGGAGAGCGAGACCGACCGTATACAGGTGCAGCTGCGCACCATTCTCTTCGACCTCGAAGACGATCTGCGCGCTACCGACGTGATGTTCACCTACCGCCTTATCGAATGGGTCGGGGCGGTCGCAGATTACGCGCAGCGCGTGGGCAGCCGGCTACAGTTATTGCTCGCAAGATAGCCGAGATCACTGCATGGACCCGGTCGTCGTTTATCTTTCGCTTGCCGCCGCGTTTGGCTTGTTCATGGCCTGGGGTATCGGTGCCAACGATGTCGCCAATGCCATGGCGACCTCGGTCGGTTCGCGCGCGCTTACCGCGACCCAGGCTGTTGGCGTAGCGGCCGTGTTCGAGTTCGCGGGCGCCTACCTTGCCGGCGGCGAGGTGACCTCCACCATACGCAAGGGCATTGTCGATGCCTCCGTATTTGCCGCGACCCCCGATCTGCTGATCTACGGTATGCTGGCGGCACTGCTCGCCTCCGGGGTGTGGTTGCTGATCGCCTCGCGCAGAGGCTGGCCGGTATCGACGACACACACTATCGTAGGCGCAGTCGTGGGTTTTGCCGCCGTGGGCATCGGCCTCGACGCCGTGCAATGGGGAAAGGTGGGAACAATTGTCATGAGCTGGGTAATCTCACCCATGCTCGCCGGGGCACTCGCCTTCGCGGTATTTAACAGCATCCAGCGGCTGATCATCGACACGGAAGAGCCGCTGCGCAACGCCAAGCGCTACGGGCCGTTCTACATCTTCGTGGGCAGCTTCGTTATCGTCATGCTGACCCTGACCAAGGGTTTGAAGCATGTCGGGCTGGACCTCACCGTCTTGCAGGCCCTTGGGCTGGCCCTGCTTATTGCCCTCGTGATCGCGGCCGTAGGGATGTTTCTGATCAATCGCATCAAGATCGATCCCGCGGCCGACCGCGAGTTTCACTACGCCAATGTCGAGAAGGTGTTCGCAGTCATGATGATCTTCACGGCCGCGTCGATGGCCTTCGCCCACGGCTCTAACGATGTGGCGAACGCGGTCGGTCCGATGGCGGCGGTAATTGCGACCGCGACGAGTGGCGAGGTCCTGCAAGAATCGCCGTTGCCCCCGTGGGTGCTGTTGCTTGGAGGTGCGGGCATCGTGGTCGGCCTGGCGACGTTTGGTTACCGGGTGATGCTTACGGTGGGGGAGAAAATCACGGAGCTTACGCCGAGCCGGGCGTTCGCGGCAAACCTTTCCGCCGCCAGCACCGTGGTGCTGGCGTCCTTTACCGGGCTGCCGGTCTCGACCACCCATACGCTGGTCGGCGCGGTGCTGGGCGTGGGCTTTGCTCGTGGTATCGCCGCCCTTAACCTGCGCGTGGTGGGCAACATTTTCATGTCATGGATCATTACATTGCCGGCCGGGGCCTTGCTCGCCATCATGTTCTTCTTCATGTTCAAGGGTATGTTCCTTGATCAATCCTTCCTGCGCTAGCGCCCGCGGCTGCCGGTGAGGGTCGCCCGTAGCGCTTGCCGGATATCGCTACGACCCGGAACGCGGCCTGAAGGATTTACGCACCGCTAAGCCGGTATACTACGCAGAGCACAAAACAGCTCGCATACGGCATCTCGCCGGTGTCAACGCCCAAAGCCGAGGATGCAAAGCAAAAAGCGCCGTTTTTTGCCTTGTTCCTCCCGACCACTAACCTCAGCGCAGCCCTGTGGGTGGCGAAAGCTATTCACTCAGGCACAGGTTGATGGGCATTACCAGCCTGCTAGCATCGGGATAAGGCCTAGCCTGCTTTCTCACCGGGTATCGTCGCGAGGGCGCGGAGATGGCCGTGGGTGAGCCGGATAAAGACGAGTGTCCGGTGGACGCTCGTCCCGGCGAACGGGAAATCCACGGAGGGATTTCC
>VRUB01000009.1 GCA_019456345.1 Nitrospira sp.
TACAATTTCAGCCCATTCCGGCCCGCTTCTCGTCTTCACTCGGGGCTCGGCTTGACCAAGGGGGCCAAAAAACCATCAAAACCCCGCCACTTCGTGCTTGCCCTTTGCCCTTTCTCCTCGCCACTAGCTACCGCTTTATTGCCAATCACGACGCACGAATCACGGTTCACGGATCATGCCTTGGCGTTAGGAGTTTTTCCTAGGAATTTCTTTGCGTCTTTGCGCCTCTGCGTTGGACTTTTTGGGGTTTTCTCTGCGATCGCTGCGCTCTCTGGTGTGAGTTCGGGCGATTTCCCGGTTAGCCGCTTGCTGGCTTTTTCTTTGCCCTCTCGATCAGCCGACCTATCGTCAGTCCTTGCACAAGAATAGAGAACACCACGACGATGTAGGTCATGGCGACGATCACGCCGCGCGCAGGCGATTGCGGCAGTGACAGCGCCAGCGCCACCGAAATCCCGCCACGCAACCCGCCCCAGGTCAGTATCTTCACCACGTGCGGGCTGAATGTCCTGACCCGGCGCAGCAGGCTAATCGGGAAGCCCACACTGATGAATCGTGCCAGCAGCACCATCGGTATGGCAACCAACCCCGCCAGCAGGTACTGCTGCGTGAAGGTGAGCACCAGCACCTCCAGCCCGATTAAGACAAACAGCACCGCGTTCAGAATCTCATCTACCAGTTCCCAGAACGTGTCCAGATGCTCACGCGTGGTGTCGGACATCGCCAGCATACGGCCATGATTGCCGATCAACAGGCCGGCCACCACCATCGCGATTGGACCGGATACGTGAAGTGTATCGGCGAGGGCATAGCCGCCCATCACCAGTGCCAGCGTTATGAGTATCTCTACCTGGTAGTTGTTCACCTGCTTGAGCATGCGGTAGGTCAGCCAGCCAATGGCGAAGCCGAACAGGGCACCGCCAACCGCCTCGATCAAGAACAGCAGCATCACCTGGCCGGCGCCGACGTCGGCGCCGCCTGCAGCAATCCTAAGCAGCACAATAAACACCACGACCGCTACGCCGTCGTTGAACAATGACTCACCGGTTATCTTTGTCTCTAGGCTCTTGGGCGCCTTCGCTGTCTTGAGGATACCGAGCACGGCGATGGGGTCGGTGGGCGAGATCAGGGCACCAAACAGCAGGCAGTAAATCCAAGGCAGATGCAGACCCAGCAGTTCCGCCATGAGCCAGGTCAATGTGGCCACGATCAGCGCCGACGTAATCACGCCAGTTGTTGCGAGCACGCTGATTACCCATTTTTGCTTTGCCAGGTCATCGAGATTGATGTGCAGTGCGCCGGCAAATAGCAGGAAGCTCAACATTCCGTGCATGAGCGTCTCGTTGAAATCGATGGTGCCCAACAGCTCCTCCGCGCGTCGCTCAAGATCGAACCCGACGCTACTCAGGCCGATCAAGGCGAGCGACATAACGAGCGAGATCAGCATCAGCCCGACCGTGGTGGGGAGCTTGAGGTAGCGATAATTGACGTAACTGAACAGCGCCGCCAGCACGATCAACAGCGAGGCAATGTTGAATAAGCTCATTTCAGTGCCCGGGTATGTGATGTATGGCTCGATGAGCCTAACCGAGCGGTCCGATTGGGTGCGTGCACCATCGCCAGCTTGACGCAAGAACGCGGATCCAGCCGCGCACCGTTGCCTTTGATGGTGGCCATGCGTTGGGAAGGCGGGGTGTGCGCGCGCTTGCGCGCAGCTTCGGGCCGCGCCTGTGGGCCGTGTGCGCCGCCCACAATCACTGCTGTAACGGCCGCCGTGCCAGCCGCGGCAGATCGCCGTCGAGCCCGCAGGCGTGGCGCATGATGAGGTTCTTTACGGGCGCGGCCGCGTTGGTCAGCCCGAGCCCGAGGTTGCGCAGAGCGCTTAAGGCCGGCCAGGTGCTGCCGAACAAGTACCTGAATGCCCCGGTCACGGCAAGCATGGCGAGATTATCGGCCTTGCGCCAGCGTTCGTAGCGCCGCAGGACGTCGATGGTACCGATATCCCGCTTGCGCACGCTGGCGTCCAATATAACCTCGGCCAGCGTGGCCGCGTCCATGAAGCCGAGATTGACGCCTTGTCCGGCAAGCGGGTGGACGATGTGCGCGGCATCCCCGACAAGCGCTACGCGCGCCGCCGTGTAGCGTTGCGCGTGCGACAGCGCCAGCGGGAACGCCGCGCGCGCTCCGACGGAAGCAATCTCCCCGAGGCAATCACCGGACGCCGCCTGCAACTGGGCCAGAAACGCGGCATCGTCCAACCCCAGCAATTCATCGGCGCGCGGTCTATCGGCCGACCACACGATGGAGGACATGTGAGAATCACCGAGTGGTAGAAAGGCCAGCGGGCCCGTCGGCAGAAACCGCTGCCAGGCGATATGCTCATGCGCACGCTCGGTGGCGACGGTGGCGACAATACCCTTTTGGCGCAGATCGAGAGAGACGCTTTCGACACCGAGCGTGCGCCGCACCAGCGAATGCGTGCCATCGGCCCCGATCAACACACACGCCTTGATGTGTTGGCCGTCCTTCAATGCCACGCTCACCTCACCGGGAGCGGCCCGCGATCGCGCTGTGCCTGGCTCGCCGGTGCTCATGTGCGCGCACTCCACCACGATCTCAGCGATGTCGGCCGGACACCGGTAGTCCACGTTGGCACACTGCTGCAGGCGCTCTCGCAATGCCGCCACGATCACGCTGTTTTCTATGATGTAGCCGAGCCGCGGCTCGCCGATATCGGCGCTATCAAAATGGATCGTCCCCGCCCCACTGGCATCCCACACGCGCATCTCGCGCAGCTCCGAGATACGCCGACGCTCGATGCCGGGCCATGCACCCACCGCTCGGAAAACGGTGCTCGAGGCCAGCGTAATTGCGCTCACGCGCAGATCGTAGTCTTCCACGGGCGGCGCGGCCGGCGGCACACGCTCGAGCACCGCGATTTTCAGGTGCGAGTCGCCGAGCGCGCAGGCCAGCAGCGATCCGACCATACCGCCGCCGACAATCACTACGTCATAATTTTTCTGCATATTTGAACGCTTCTTCACGTTGCGCTACCCGGCATAGCCTTAGGAATACTGTGAATCGTGAGCCGTGAACCGTAATTAGCAAACCGAGAACACGACTCACCACTCACGAATCACGCTATAGTGGCAGGCCGCGGGCGAGGCGCGGAAGACGACGACTCATACCGCTGGTGCGGCGGATCAAGGCGCGCTTGACCGGCGGTAGCAGATCCGTGACCACGAGCCCCAGATTACGCACGAGCGCAAGCGGAGCGAAGGAGCTAGAAAAAATTCTAATCAAGCCATCTGTAAACGTAGTCACCGCCTGGGTGTCGCGGCGCCGCTGGCGCATGTAGCGCGCCAGCAGCTGCATGTCGCCGATGTCTTCGCCGGCTCGGGTAGCGTCCACCAGGACCTGAGAGAGCACGGCCACGTCGCGCAGACCGAGATTGAAACCCTGCCCCGCCACCGGGTGCACCGTGTGCGCGGCGTTGCCGATTAGCACCATTCTTGCTCGCACATGCTGTTCAACCTGGGTCAGAGACAGCGGGTAGCCCTGGCGCCGACCGACCTTGATAAACCGGCCAAGACGATCCCCGAAACGTTCCTGCAGGTGTTGCAGGAACTGCTGATCGTCCCACCCAAGGATCGTATCGACCTGCGAACGGTGCGCACTCCAGACGACAGCGCAGCGATTCTCCCGCATCGGCAACAACGCGAGCGGTCCGCTGGCCGTGAAGCGCTCGTATGCGACGTGATTGTGCGCCAACTCGGGCGTAACGGTCGTGACCACGGCCGTTTGATCATAGTCCACCACGCGCGCGCCGATCCCGGCGGCCTCGCGCACGCGCGAGCGCCCGCCGTCGGCACCGACAATCAGCCGTGCCGATACCGTGCGGGACTTGCCGTCGCGTTCAATGAGCACCGTAGCCGGTTCGCGGTCGAGCACTATGGCGTTCACCGTGGCGGGACACAACAGGCTCACGGAATCGAGCTGGTGTACCGCCTCTTGCAGCACGGCCCCGAGGACGGGCATCTCCACCACGTAGCCCAGAGCCGCTATACCCGCGTCGGCGGCATCGAGCCGGGTGATGCCGAAGCGGCCGCGGTCGGAAATGTGGATACGCTTAATGGCGCATGCCCCACGCGCCTCGACCGCACCCCACAGCCCCATGCTGGCGAATATGCGTCTGGACCCATAAGCCAGCGCCAGCGTGCGATCGTCGTAGCTCGGCCCGGCAGCAGGCGGAAAGGCCTTGGGCTCGACCACTGCAATGCGCAGGCCGCTGCCCCCGAGCGCACACGCGAGACTCAGGCCAACGAGCCCGCCCCCGACAATGACAATATCGTAATCGTATTTCATCGAGTGTCGAGTTGCGAGTAGCTAGGCAAAAAAGCTAGTGGCTCGCGCGCAACTACCGTAATTAGCCACCAGCCACTCGCCACTAGCTACTGATTCATAAGCGCCTCAATCTCGTCGATCTGCTTCGGTGCGTCGCGGCTGAGCACCTCATTGCCGTCACGCGTTATCAGCACATCGTCTTCGATGCGCACACCGATATTCCACCAGCGCGGATCCACGCCCTCGGTGTCTGCCGCAATGTAAATGCCCGGTTCGACGGTCATGACGATCCCCGCTTCGAGCAGACGCCAGACATCGTCTACCTTGTAGTCACCGACGTCGTGCACGTCCATACCCAGCCAGTGGCCGGTACGGTGCATGAAGAAACGTTTGTACTGTCCTTCCCTGACGAGCTCGTCCACGTCGCCCTTGAGCAGGCCGAGCTCCACCAGCCCTTCCGTCAGCACGCGCACCGCACTCTCATGCGGCTGGTTCCACTGCTTGCTGGGCTTGGCCTGCTCGATTGCCGCAAGCTGCGCCGCCAGCACCACCTCGTACACTGCCCTTTGCTCGCCGCTGAACTTCCCATTCACGGGGAATGTGCGGGTGATGTCGGCGGCGTAGCAGCCGATCTCGGCGCCGGCATCGATAAGCACGACGTCGCCGTCTTTGAGCTCGGCATCGTTTTGCGTGTAATGCAGGATACAGCTGTTCGGCCCTCCCCCTATAATCGGCGGGTAGGCCGGGGCAAGGCTGCCTGCCCGTGTGAACTCATACAGCAGCTCGGCCTCGAGCTCGTACTCCATCACACCGGGACGGCATGCTTGCATCGCCCGCTTGTGTGCCCGCGTGGATACCTTGGCCGCCCGTTTCATCAAACGAATCTCCTCCGGGCGTTTGTACAGGCGCATCTCGTGCAGGATATGGTTGAGGTCAACGAACTCGCCGGGTGCCTTGACGCCGGCGCGCGCCTTCGCGCGTATCTCGTTGACCCAACCCATGAGCCGGTTATCAAACTCCTGGTCGCGCCCCATGCTGTAGAAGACCTTGTCGCAGTTCTCGAGCAGGCCTGGCAGAATCTCGTCTATGTCGTCAATCGGGAAAGCGTCATCGGCACCGTAAATCTCGCGCGCCCCCTCGAGGCCTGCGCGCCGCCCGTCCCAGATTTCCTTCTCGGGATCTTTCTCGCGGCAAAACAGGAGGTACTCGCCGTGCGCACGGCCGGGTACCAGCACGGCGACCACATCGGGCTCAGGGAACTGCGTGAGGTAATAGAAATCGCTGTCAGGACGGAAAGGAAAATTCACGTCCCGACTGCGGCTGCGGGTCGGCGCCGTCGGCAAGATTGCCACCCCGCCGCCCATCTCCTGCATCACCTCACGCCGTCGTTTTTCGACAGCCTTTATGTCCATACGCATGTATTATGCCGAAGTGCCGCTACCGTCGCGACCGCGACGCGCTATCTTGACCGCCTTGGGACCGCGGCGTGTTGGCATAGCCGGCACCCACGTGGCAGCGTGGAGGTATGTGGGCGTCGTCGGTGATGCCCGATCGCTATGTGTGTGGGTCTGGCCAGTTGATGTTGGCGGACAACCGCTGCCGTTATCGTCCGTATACGGGATCTGCGCGATGGCGGCGTCCGCGTTTCGGCGATAATACCCCGGCGAAGGTAGCCGACGGGCGGCGTTTAAATCGGACGCACGGAACAAGAGATTATAACACCTAAAAAATGTAGAGAAACCGTTGACCCGGGTGTAACTGAGTCCTATATTCTATTGAAAATAAAGATCATTATTGGTGTCGCGCGTGGAACCTGACCAGATCAAGATGCTGGAGAGCCGGATCGATCAGCTCATCGATTTTTGCCAGCAACTGAAGCACGAAAACAGCTCGCTAAGATCCGACAACCAGGATCTGGCGGACGAGCGTGCGCGATTGGTAGAGAAGACCAAGCTCGCGCGTGCGCGCATTGAAACTATGATCGGGCGGCTCAAGGCTCTGGAGCGAAGTTAAGGTGAAAAACGTTCAAGACGGTGTCACCGTGACCATCATGGGCAAGGAGTTTATGGTCGCCTGCCCAGAAGGCGAGCGCGATGCTTTGACAGCAGCAGCGAGCTTTCTCGACCGCAAGATGCGGGAGATCCAGGACAGCGGCAAGGTGATCGGTACCGAGCGCTGCGCGATCATGGCGGCGCTGAATATCGCCAATGACCTGCTGGATCTGCGCAAGCAGGGCAACATAACGCCAGATGTCAACCAGAAGCTGCGGTTCCTACAAACCAAGATAGACGCCGCCCTGCGCCGCGAGGCCTGAGGGCAACGGCAGATCTTTTCGTTTTGGGTAATAAGGCGCTATCATGGAAGTGCGCCCCCTGCGGTGCCCGTGTCGTTCTATGATGTCCTTAGAACCTAATGCTCTGATATGGGGAGCCGAATCGCGATTGCTGGTGTGCATGTCCGCCTCGTAGCGGAAAGCCTGAGGCATCGCTGAGGCACCCCACTTGAACCAAACGGTTCAAGGCGAACGGACGGGACGGCACTTGCGGAGGGCGTCTTTTTTGTCCCCAGACGCCTTAGAATGTCGACCACAAAAAAGGGCAAAAGCGGAACTGCGCCGCAACCTGCGCGCCCGCCGGGCGGTGCTTGCGCCTACCGAGCAGACTCGGGCCGCCGAAAGGCTGGCGGCACATGTCACGAGTACCCCGCTATTTCGGGTTAGCACCAGGATCGCGTGTTATCTGGCTCACGATGGCGAGATCGATCCCTACATCGTTGTCGACCAGATCTAGGACATGCGCAAGATGTGCTACCTGCCGGTGCTGTCACGTGTGCGCGGCGACGCATTGTGGTTTGCGCCGGCGGCGCCCGGTACCGTGTTAGTAGCCAACCACTTCGGTATACTCGAGCCTGCGGTCGGCAGGCGCGATCTTGTGCGCGCACAAAAGCTTGATCTTATTCTGCTGCCGCTCGTGGGGTTTGACCCTCGTGGTAATCGGCTTGGTATGGGCGCTGGATTTTACGACCGCACGCTTGCGATCTTGCGCCATCGCAAACACTGGCGAAAACCACATCTGATCGGGCTTGCGCATGAGTTGCAACGTGTCGATCAGCTCGCTTCCGACCTGTGGGACATACCGCTACAGGCGATTGTGACCTATGAGCAAGTCTATGCGATGCCAAAAGAAACTAATGCATGAACTACTGGCTGTTGAAATCCGAGCCCACTGCCTTCAGTATCGACGACCTTGTCGCGCGGCCACAGCAGACCGATCATTGGGACGGCGTGCGCAACTACCAGGCGCGGAACTTCATGCGCGATCAGATGAGACGGGGCGACCGGGCGTTTTTCTATCACTCCAGCTGCAAGGAGCCCGGTGTTGTCGCCATCGTGGAGATCTCGCGCGAGGCCTATCCCGATACGACCGGGTTCGATCCGAAAAGCCCGCACTTTGACCCCAAGAGCGATGCGGCAAACCCGAAGTGGTTCATGGTCGACGTGCGCCTCGTGCGCCGGTTGCGGCGGCTGATCAGGCTTGAAGAGATCAAGCGCAACCCGGCACTGGGGAACATGGCGCTGGTGCAGCGGGGCAGTCGGCTTTCGGTTATGCCGGTGACGGCCGCGCAATGGAAGGCTATTCTAAGAATGGAAGCGCACTAGCCCTATAGGTGTCGATGTTCTGCGGGTATTAGCGCCGGGCGACTGGTGCAACAAGGCAGACCCTCGGAACCGCGCGCCAACATCGGTGCACCACCAGCATTAGCAATGAAAGGAGTCTTATGTATAAACTTGGCAAAATCGTTTCATTCGTGGCTGTAGTAACCACCATAGCGTTAGCCCCGCAAATCACGCATGCAGGTAAGCAGATGAAGGCCGGAAAAAATCCCGTCGTGCGTATCACCACCAATATGGGCACCATCGATGTCGAGCTATTTGCGCATAAGGCACCGGTGACGGTAGAGAACTTCCTCAAGTACGTGGCCGATGGATTCTACAACGGCACCATCTTCCATCGTGTGATCTCCGGTTTCATGATTCAGGGCGGGGGTATGCAGCCGGGAATGGTGCGCAAGCCTACACACGATCCCATCACGAACGAGGCCGATAACGGACTGAGCAATGCCACCGGCACCATCGCCATGGCGCGCACGAGCGATCCGCACTCCGCCACTTCGCAGTTTTTCATCAATACCGTGGACAACACCTCCCTCGATCACAAGAGCAGATCGGAGCGTGGCTGGGGTTACACCGTCTTCGGGAAAGTCATCAATGGAATGGATGTGGTCCGGACGATCGAGCAAACCCCGACCGAGCGCGGGGACGTGCCAAAGAAGGACATGCTGATCGAAAAGGTCGAGGTGGTAAAACCGAAATCCTAACTCCCCTGTTGAATGAGCTCACCGCAGAGCTCGCAAAGAATGCAGAGACTCCCACAACGAAACTTCCAACGCTAAGACGGGAAGAATTTTTTATAGTTATTCCTCAATCGACTCTGCGCTTCCGCGTACTCTGCATCTTCGATAAAGCTCTGGAAAAAACGCTGAGAACGCAAGGGCGCAAAGATCGCAGAGAAAACCAACACCTTGACGATCGCTTGTTCCCGACGCGATCTAGCCCCTTTGTCCCCGCGGTCGTCCTTCATCGATCGGTTCGCACACTTCGCACAGCCCGTGGGGCGTGGCACGGGGTATTTGTGTTGTTTTTGTGCCCCTTTACTCAGGCCGAGCACTAACGCTCAGCACAAACGTCGTGTGAAGGGTGTATTTGTTTTTGAGCCCCCTTACTCAAGCCGAGCGAGGCGTGCGGGCGCGGCGCAAGCACGAAGTCGTGGGGGAAGGAACTCCCGCGTTTGCCCAGGCACAGGGGCGAGCCGGATAATAGGTGGGGATCCAGTGAATCCCCGCCCCGGCGAGCGGGCTTACCACGGACGGCAAGCACAGGACTTGCAAGCGAGAGCACGGAGAGCGGAGCGCCGCAAGCCCGGTAGTAAACAATCGCCGGTAGGCGACACAATTTGAGAATCGTGCACCGCGCGCTCCGCGGTGGCATTCGGGCTAAATACACGGATTTGCATCAGCCTGTCCGCTGTCAACGCTGCCTTTGGCACGGCGCTGCGGCTCAATTTAGGAACAACTTATAAGCCGGGTTATCGCTTTCCTCCACATAGGCGTAACCCAGGCTGTCGAGAAATTTCTGGAACTGTTTCTTCTCTTGCGGCGGGACCTGCATGCCCACCAGCACGCGCCCGAAGTCCGCGCCGTGGTTGCGGTAATGGAACAAACTGATGTTCCAGGTCTGACCCATCTTGTCCAGAAAATTGCGCAGCGCGCCGGGGCGCTCCGGGAACTCGAAGCGATACAGGGTCTCGTTCATGGCGTTTGGTGCGCGGCCACCGACGAGATGCCGGATGTGCAGCTTTGCCATTTCGTTGTCGATCATGTCGAGTGTTTGATAGCCGTGCTTGCGTAAGTTCGCGATCAACCGTTTTGTCTCCTTGCCGTCGCTGATCTTAACGCCGACAAAGACATGCGCGCTCTTCGTATCGGAGTAACGGTAATTAAACTCGGTGATGCTGTGGTTGCCGATGGCGGCGCAGAACTTGCGGAAGCTGCCGGGTTGCTCGGGGATCGTGACGGCAAGAATGGCCTCGCGGCGCTCCCCGATCTCGGCGCGTTCGGCGACGTGCCGCAGTCGGTCGAAGTTCACGTTCGCCCCGGAGGCGATGGCGATGAGCTGCGCGTTCTTGAGCCGATGGCGCTGCAGGTAGCGCTTGAGGCCGGCAAACGCGAGCGCCCCCGCCGGTTCCAGCACCGACCGCTGATCCTCAAAGATATCCTTGATCGCACCGCAGATCTCGTCATTGCTGACCACGACGACATCGTCCACGAACCGTTTCGCAAGACGAAAGTTTTCCTTTCCGGGCGTTCGCACGGTGACCCCGTCGGCGAATATGCCCACGTGATCGAGCCGCACGCGCCGGCCGGCTGCCAGCGAACGCGACATGGCGTCGGCGTCTTCCGGCTCCACACCGATAATCCTTACCTCCGGGCGCAGCTGTTTCACATAGACCGCGATGCCGGCAATGAGGCCGCCCCCGCCCACGGGCACGAAAATCGCGTGCAACTCGCCCGGATGCTGCTTCAGGATCTCGAAACCGATGGTGCCCTGTCCGGCAATCACATCCGGGTCGTCGTAAGGATGGATGAAGGTCAGCTTTTGGGTGCGGCACAACTCGATGGCATGCTCGTAGGCCTCGTCGTAGGTGTCGCCGTGCAGCACCACCTTGCCCCCCAGGCTTTTCACGGCCTCGACCTTGATCCCGGGGGTCGTGCGTGGCATCACGATGATGGAGCGGGTCTTCAATCGTGCGCCCGCCAGCGCCACGCCCTGGGCGTGATTCCCGGCCGAGGCGGCGACCACGCCCTTTTTCAGTGCCTCACTCGACAGCGCCGCCATCTTATTGTAGGCCCCGCGACACTTGAACGAGAAAATCGGCTGCTCGTCCTCGCGCTTCAACCACACGCGGTTGCCGAGGCGGCGCGACAGCAACGGCGCGAACTCAAGCGGCGTCTCCTCGGCAACGTCGTAGACTCCGGCAGTCAGGATCTTCCTTATGTAATCCTTGGGCATGGTCATAATCTAACAGATAATGCAAGCCGGAGTGATAGGGCGGGATGCGCTACTTTTTTCCTCCGGCGATCGAGGGTATGCTGGCTGGCGCTCGACACGATCAGCGGCGTGAACCACTATGAACCAAGAAGAGATGAAACAAGCGGCCGCAGTGGCGGCGCTCGATTATGTGGAATCTGGCACGGTACTCGGGGTCGGGACCGGCTCGACCGTGAATCATTTCATCGACGCGCTCGCCGGGATCAAGGGCAAGATCGACGGTGCGGTGGCGAGCTCGGTGGCCACCGCTGAGCGCCTGAAGCAGCGCGGCATCGTTGTGCTCGAGCTCAACGAGACCGGCGATCTGCCGCTCTACGTTGACGGCGCCGATGAGGCCACGCGCCACCTGCACCTGATCAAGGGCGGCGGCGGCGCACTCACACGCGAGAAGATCGTGGCGCAGGCGAGCGAGCGCTTCGTGTCTATCATCGACGAGACCAAGCTGGTCGACGTGCTGGGCGCCTTCCCGTTGCCGCTGGAGGTGATCCCGATGGCCCGCAGCCTGGTCGGGCGCGAGATCGTGAAGCTGGGCGGGGAACCGGCCCTGCGCCACGGCTTTACCACGGATAACGGCAACATCATCCTCGATGTCCGTAACCTGAAAATCCTCAATCCGGTCGAGATCGAGGAACGGCTCAACCAGATCCCCGGGGTCGTGACCAACGGGCTGTTCGCCCGGCGCCCGGCCGATGTGCTGATCCTCGGCGGCGCCGAGGGCACGCGCAGCGTAACGTAGTACGCCCGCACGGGCGATTGTTGCCCGGCGGTCGTCGCACGCCGCACGCCCAATATTCATTAGGTTTAGTATGTGTTGACGCCTGCCGGCCGCCGATGGTCACAGCGGGCGCCGAGTTGGTCTCGATGTGCCCATGGTGTACGATTAAAAGCACTGATGAACGAAAGCGATACATACATTTCTCGGCCTGCACGACGCTCGGAGTGCCGCTTGCCGGGGTTGCTGGGGTGAAACCAACCGACACCTCCAATCCGGATTATTTCCACAAGGTCGTGGATTGCCAGTGGGCCTGCCCCGCCCACACCGACGTGCCGGAGTACATTCGACTCATCGCCCAGGGGCGCTACACCGACGCCTACATGCTGAACCGGGAGTCCAACGTCTTTCCCGGCATACTTGGACGGGTGTGCGACCGCCCGTGCGAGCCGGCCTGCCGGCGCGGCCGCGTAGACGAAAAACCGGTCGCCATCTGCCGACTAAAACGTGTCGCCGCCGACCTGCGCGGTGAGATCGCACACCGCCTGCCTGACATCCCCAAGAGCAAGAATGGCCGGCGTATTGCCCTAATCGGCGCGGGCTGCGCCTCGCTCACCGTTGCCAACGACCTGTTGCCGCTTGGCTACGAGCTCGTCATGTTCGAGCAGCTCCAGGAGACCGGCGGCCTCATGCGCTCCAACATTCCGGCCTTTCGCCTGCCGCCCGAGGTGATCGACGACGAAATCAACACCATCGTCAACATGGGCGTGGACCTGCGCCTGGGCACGTCTGTGGACAGCCTGAGGGCACTACTGGAAGAAAACTTCGACGCCGTGTTCATCGGCACCGGCGCCCCTAAGGGCCGCAACCTCGAGATCCCCGGGCGTTACGATACCGATCAGATCTTTGTCGGCATCCAGTGGCTTGAGTCCGTCGCCTTCGGCCACGTCGACTCAATCGGCGAGCGCGTCATCATTATCGGTGGCGGCAATACCGCCATGGACTGCTGCCGCACATCGCTGCGGATCGGTGGCAAGGAGGTCAAGGTAGTCGCGCGCAAGCCGGAGAATATGCTCAAGGCTTCCGACTGGGAGCTCGAAGACGCCATCGAGGAAAGAGTAGAAATCGTCTGTAACCACACGCCGGAGGAGTTCATTATCAAAGACGGCAGACTCACAGGCGTCAGGTTCTCCGAGGTCGAGTGGTACGAGGACCAGCATGGCAAGCTGCGGTCAAACAAGCTGGGCGAGGTGGTGTTCCCGTGCGACTCGGCCATCCTCGCCATCGGACAGGAGAATTCGTTTACCTTCATAGAGCGAGACATCGGTCTCGAGTTCGACAAGTGGGACATGCCCGTGGTGGACAAGGTCACCATGCAATCGACTCGCGAAGGCGTGTTCTTCGGTGGCGATGCCGCCTTCGGACCGCTGAACATCATCTGGGCGGTCGAGCACGGCCACCAGGCCGCAATCTCAATTCATAACTACTGTGAAGGCGAGAACATAACTGAACGTCTGCCGGCCACCATGAATTTGCGCAGCACCAAGATGGGTATACACGAGTGGAGCTACAGTAACGACTTTGACCCCATCACGCGCAGGCTGGTGCCACACGTGTCGCTCAAGGAGCGCTTCAAGAAACTGAACATCGAGGTGGAGCTCGGTTTCGATGCCGAGCAAGCGGCGCGCGAGGCCCAGCGTTGTCTGAACTGCGATATCCAAACAGTTTTCAGGGCACCGTTATGCATCGAGTGCGATGCCTGTATCGATGTGTGTCCGGTCAATTGCCTTACCATAATCAAAAACGCGCCGGAGGTTGAGTTGCGACGTCGACTTAACACTCCCGCACTCAATGAGGCGCAGGAAATCTTCGTATCGGACAAGCTGCCGCAGACCGGCAAGGTCATGGTCAAGGACGAGGATGTGTGCGTTCACTGCGGCCTCTGCGCCGAGCGTTGCCCGACCGGTGCCTGGGACATGCAGAAATCTACCCTACTAATTTCCTACGCAGGACAAGGTCCGTGCAAAAGAACATGAAAGATCGCATAAACGATTTCGTCATCAAGCTAGCGAACGTAAACGGCACCGGGTCAGCCAGTGCCAATAATCTGCTCATGAAGGCCATCTTCCGCATGGGTATCCCCGTGGTCGGCAAGAACTTCTTTCCATCCAACATACAGGGCCTTCCCACCTGGTACGAGATCCGTGTGACTAAGGACGGGTGCGTTGCCCGCTCGGGTCGAGTCGACATCATGGTGGCGATGAACGCGCAGACCTACGGACAGGATCGTGACGAGGTGAGCCCGGGTGGCTATCTGCTGTATGACTCCACGTGGCCACGGGACCAGAAGCTCCATCGCGACGATATTATCTTGTTGGGAATCCCGCTGGCACAAATGTGCAACGAGGCCTTCGCTGACGCGCGCGCCAGGGTGCTGATGAAAAACGTCGCCTATGTGGGTGCGTTAGCGGCGCTGCTGGCGATCGACATGGACGTGATACGGGGCTTATTGCAAAAAACCTTCGCCGCCAAGGAACAGCTTATGGCGGCGAATATGCAGGCTATTCAGCTCGGCTATGACTACGCCAGCGAGCATTTCAACTGCCCGCTTCCTATAAGTGTCGCGGCCATGAACCAGACCGACGCCTACATGCTGATCGACGGCAACACGGCGGCCGCGCTCGGCTGCGTGTACGCGGGCGCGACTGTTGCCGCTTGGTATCCGATCACGCCGTCGACCTCACTCATGGACGCGTTTGCGCACTTTTGCGATACATATCGTAAGGAACCATCGACCGGCAAGAACCGCTACTGCATCGTGCAGGCAGAGGACGAACTCGCCGCCATCGGCATGGTCATCGGTGCAAACTGGAACGGCGCACGCGCCTTTACCTCCACCAGCGGGCCAGGCATCTCGCTCATGACCGAGTTTCTCGGTTTTGCCTATTACGCCGAGGTCCCCGCAGTAGTATTTGACATCCAGCGCGGCGGTCCATCCACCGGCCAGCCCACTCGCACGCAGCAAAGCGACTTGCTGGCCTGCGCCTACGCCTCACACGGCGACACGCGGCATGTGCTGCTGTTCCCCGCCAACCCCGAGGAATGCTTTGACTTCGCGGTCAAGGCCTTCGATCTGGCGGAACGATTGCAAACACCGGTCATCGTCGTATCCGATCTCGACATCGGCATGAACGACTGGATGTGTCCCCGGCTCAAGTGGGACGACAGCTACCAGCCGGACCGCGGCAAGGTCTTGTCCAAAGAGGAGCTGGAGAACCTCGATACCTTCTATCGCTACGTGGATAAAGACGGCGATGGGATTTGCTATCGCACCTACCCGGGGGTGCACCCCAAGGGCGCCTACTTCACGCGCGGCTCGGGCCACAACGAACATGGCGGCTACACTGAGGATCCGGTGGAGTACCAGCAGGTGTTGGACCGCCTGGCGCGCAAATCGGATACTGCGGCTACTGTGGTGCCGCAGCCCGTGGTAATGCGCAAGCGCGGCGCGACCTCGGCGTTCATCGCGCTGGGTAGCAGCGACGGCGCCGTCAAGGAGGCGCTGATCAGGCTCGAGAAGCAAGGTGTCGCCATGGATTACATGCGCATACGCGGGTTTCCGTTTAGCCACGACGTACAGAAATTTATCGACATGCACCAGCGCGTTTTCGTGGTTGAGCAGAACCGCGATGCGCAACTGCGCTCATTGCTCATACTGGAGCTCAACGTCTCCAAGCGCAAGTTGATCTCGATACTGCACTACGACGGTTTCCCCATGAGCTGCGATCATGTGCTCGAAGGTATCAACGAGACGCTCGCCGAAGGGTCCGCCGCATGAGCTATATTACGCGACCCAGGGTCCGCTACGCCGGGCTCAAAAAGAATAAGCTCGGCCTCACGGTCAGGGACTACGAGGGCGGCATGTCCACGCTCTGCGCGGGCTGCGGCCACGACTCTATCACTGCCGCGATAGTACAGGCGTTCTTCGAGCTGAACATCCCGCCCGAGAAGGCCGCCAAGATGAGTGGTATCGGTTGCTCGTCGAAGACCCCGGCGTATTTTCTGAACGCCTCGCACGGGATCAATACAGTGCACGGACGCATGCCCGCCGTTGCTACCGGCGCCAACGCCGCCAACCGCGAGCTGTTCTACATCGGGGTATCGGGTGACGGCGACTCCCTGTCGATCGGGCTCGGTCATTTCGCCCACTCCATACGGCGCAACCTGAATGCGCTCTACATAATCGAGAATAACGGCGTGTATGGGCTTACGAAGGGGCAGTTCTCGGCCTCCGCCGATTTGGGCAGCACGACCAAGAAGGGCCTCGTGAATAACCAGCCGCCCATTGACCCGGTGCTCCTGGCCCTGAGTCTGGGCGGGACCTTCGTCGCGCGCGGCTTCTCTGGTGACAAGCATCAGCTCGGGCCGTTGATCAAGGCCGGGCTGATGCACCAGGGGTTCGCGCTGCTCGATGTGATATCCCCCTGCGTCACCTTCAATGACCACGAAGGCTCGACCAAGAGCTATGCTTACACCCGCGAGCATTTTCGCGAGACTGTGCACACCGATTTCGTTCCGCGCGCGCAAGAGATCACAGTCGAGTACGAAGAGGGCACGGTGGTGCCGGTGGAGCTGCACGACGGCAGCAGGCTGCTGCTGCGCAAAGTTGCTGCGGACTATGACCCCAAAGATCGCGGCGACGCGATCTCCTATATACAGCACCACCACGAGCAAGGCGAGGTCATCACCGGGCTTTTGTACCTCGATGAGCACACCGATGACTTGCATGCGACCTCCAACACCATTGACGAACCGCTGAATCAGATCCCCTACGGGGACTTGTCTCCGGGCGCCGCCGCGCTCGAGGACATCTTCAGATCGTATCGCTGAAATTGAGAAGTCGCCTACCGGCGATTATGTACTACCGGGCTTGCTGCGCTGCGCCGTCCGTGCTCTCGCTTGCGATTCCTGTGCTTGCTGTGCGTGGCAAGCCCGTTCAGGTGGACAATCCCAGCGCTGCGCAAATTCTGCGTCGTTTGGGCACCGGTCCAAGGCTCCCTTGGCTGGCTAGTGCTCGCGAACGAGGGCAAACCGATAAAGCGCGTATCACGGGTTCGCTCAAAACGGACAGGCAATAGCAAGAAGCCATGCGACAAAAATATATCCTGGCAGTGCTTGTCTTCAGCGCCGCGTTCACGATGGGTGCCAAGTGGGCCGATACGCCGATCGAGAGTCTCGCGACTATCGTGGGACTGTGGAGCGGCAATGGCAAAACAGCCGAGGGATACGATTACTACATCAGCTATGTGTTCAAAGAAGACGGGTCGATCGATTATAGCCAGGTCGTAGTCTTTGGCGGTCATAAGGGCCAGTTGCGACCCGACGCTGTGCGCGTGAAGGGCGGAAAGTTGGTGTTTGAGGACTACGCGGGCCTTCTCTGGACCTTCACCCTTCAGGAGAACAAAAAGGGTAGGCGCAAGCTAAAAGGACTTCGTGAGGACGGCAACCGGCAGTTACTCAAACCGGGGCATTACTGAGCTTTTCGGCTCGGATGCTGACCTTGCTAGCAGCCACGAACTCTGGCATAAGAACGATCGCTCGAAAAACGAGAGCGGGGCGCTATTGAGAAAAGATCGGCGCGATCGTCTTGATCGCTTCGGACTTTTCGTCGTCAGGCGTTCCGTCGCCCTCGGTTCGGCGTGCCGCGCGCGCGACCGGCTTATATTGGGCCACATGCGTGCGCATAACTTGGGCAAAGCGCTCGGCATTGTTGGGCTGGGCGCCGTACTTCTGCAGATTCTCATCCACATACGTGAGCAATCGATCCATGCGCTCTTCGGGATCAGGGTGGGTCTTGAACATCAGCGCCACGGCATCATCCTGCGGATTGATCGAGGCGAACGATTGCAGCATGGCGACGAGGCCGTAGGGGTCGTATCCACCGCGCGCCGCGATCACCGCGCCGCGCACATCGGCGGCGAACTCGTCCTTTTTGTCCAGCCCGCGGCTGTAGATTTCGGTACCGACATTGATCAGCTTGTCGAATTCCTGACCGCCTTCCCCTTCAGCAACGGCGTTCAACGCATCGCCGGCAACGCCTGCCCAATTACCCTTGCGCATGGTCTTCAAGGCGTGGCGCTCGACCACGTGGCTGATCTCGTGGGCCAACGTGCCCGCAAGCTCGGACTCGTCACGCATCAGCAGCAGCATGCCTCGCGTGACGAATACATATCCACCGGGAACGGCAAAGGCGTTGACGCTATCGGTATCCAGAATAGCAAAGCGCCACGGCAGATCGGGCTTCTCCGTCTGCAATGCCAACCATTTGCCGATTTTGTTGACATAACCCTGCAGTGCCTGGTCAGCAACCGGCGACGCAGCCCCGAGCAGGTTGGCCGCGATCCCTTTGCCCATTTTGATTTCGGCTTTTTGCGAGACAGGTGTGACCGCCTTGATCAGCCTGCCGATGTCAAACTGCGCGCGGCCAGCGACACTCCAGCCCACGCTCACCGCAAGCGCAGCGGCCATGGCTAACACTCCAGGAGATTTCTTGTTCAATTCGACACCTCTCAACTTTTCCCTTTCTTCTTTTTCTTCTTTTTCTTTTTGCGCTTCTTCTTTTTCTTCTTCTTGCTCGGCTCGACATATTCAACGCGCTGTTGCTCAAGCCCGGCGCTCACCGCGTGCGCCTGAGCTTCCACGTTGCTGGCCTGAAAGCCATCCAAGGATTTCACCGCTTGCGGATCGGGCACCGCACCGGTGATGTCTTCGTCCCGCATCCCGCGGATGCCGGTTGTGGCAACCAGGCCGCTCGCGCCCGACCGGCCCGTACTCGCCGAACGCCACAGCATGCTCAGGCCCCAGAAGCTAGAGCGATTGCGCTGGGCGCTGTCCCCCAGACGCACCTTGTGAAGAGGCACCCAGCCCTGGCCGTAGGCCTCGACATTGATCTTTATCCAACCGCCGCGACGGCGAAGGATCTCGACCTTGGTCTGCGTGGGGAGGCTCGTAACAAGGTTGGCGTCACTATACGGCGCTGCTCGAAGCTCGATCGCGTCTCGCGTGATGCCCGTCTGGGCAGCATGGCTGTGGGTCGCGACAACGAGTGCACCGACGGCGATAAGCACTGCGACCCTGCCCGGCGCTGTTGGGTTATGGCCAGAGTGGTTCATAGAGGCGCACCTCCTTTTTCTTTCCTTTGAGTTTGGCCCGGCCGCGATCGCGGAACTCAAATTCAGAACCACAAGCCCGACGCGTGGCCGCCGACACCAGCACGCGGCAGCGCCCCCGGGTCTTGCCCTCTATCCGGCTCGCCGTGTTAACGGTATCGCCAATCACAGTATAGTCCTGGCGGTGATCGGGGGAGCCGATAAAGCCGACCACCGCTTCGCCGGTGTGGATACCGATGCCCACGTCGAACCCATCGCCCGCCGGCCCCAGCTCGTGCCGGAACGCCTCCAGCGCCGCAACCATGTCGCGCGCCGCCACCACCGCGCGGGCGGCATGGTTGGGTTGGTCAGTGGGTGCGCCCCAAAACGCCATAATGCCATCGCCGATGTATTTGTCCAGCGTACCCTGATGGCGATAAATGACGTCGACCTGGCGGGCGAAGTAGCGATTGAGCAGGGCGACAATCGCCTGCGGTGGCTGCTTTTCAGAGAGCGTGGTGAATCCACGGATGTCCGAGAACAGCACTGTGACCTCGCGTTTCTGGCCGCTCAGGCTGGCCGTGGTCTGGCCCTGGTCGATCAGCTCTGAAACGATCCGCGGATCGAGGAAACGATTGAAGATCTGTGTGATCCGGCGACGCTGCCCGCGCTCCTGCAGATACGCCCGGACGGCGGCCACAAGATAATACAGCCAGCCGAATAACACCGGCGTGACCACCGGAAACGGGCGGTAGAAGCTCACGGTCGCGATCCAGGAGCCGCCCACGAGGATCGCCGAGAGCGCCGCCAGCGCAGTGGCGGCGGGGATAAGGCCAATACGCCATCTGAAGGCGCTACCCAGTCCCAGTAACACCAGGCCCGTTAACACCGGCCCGGTCCACACTGGCGCCTGCTTGATGAATTTGCCGTTCTTCAGGTTCTCCAGCGCCGTCGCCACGACTTCGATACCCGGAAACTTGGCGCCCATAGGCGTGTTGCTGAGGTCAAGCAGACCGGGCGCCGTTGCTCCGATCAAAACGATTTTCCCCGTGAACTCGTCGGCCGGGCGCGCTCGGCTCTGGCGTTCCAGATCGACCAGGAGGTCGTAGAACGACACCGATGCGTAGGATTGCGGCGGACCGTGCCAGGCCAGGAACAGGGCCTCTCGGCCCTGTGGCAGGTCAATGCCCAGACCCTGCACAACCCGCGCTGGCAGCGAAGGCAGTCGCCAACCGTAGACTGGTCTGTACAGCGGGTAGCGCCGGAGTACGCCGTCCGGTTCGAGATCAACATCAATGGTGCCAATGCGCCCCGTGTCAGTTAGTCCCGGAAGCGGGAGTAGCAGCGCAGCGCGGGCGTCCATGTTACCGCCGCGCGCGGGCGGGATCGCACCGGGGACGAGCTTTAGCGGGTAGCCTTGACTGCGATCGACCTCAAGCGTGGCCGACAGCCTCACCATAGGGAAGTACACATTGTCCATCGCCCGTGCCGTCTCGATGAAGTAGAGATCTTCCGCCTCGTGATCCAGCTGCGGGTCCGTAAACAGGATGTCAAATACGATCGCGGCAGGCCTTTGTTCCGCCAGCCCCTCGAGCAGCGTGCCGAACACGGCACGCGACCACGGATAACGTCCGTACTGTGGCGCCATTCCAGCCAGGGTCGGCTCGTCGATCTCTATAATGACGATATCCGGATCAGGCGGATGGCGCGCAGCCAGACTACGGAGGCCCCAATCAAGAAATTGGTTCTCCAACCGCGACGTCAGGCCCGCATAAAATACCAGCAGGCTGCACAACCACAGCGCGCCCGCGATGAGCATCTGGCCGTACCCGGTCGACAGTTTGAAGCTCATGGTGTGCACTGACTCGTTCGTCTGTCACTCTGAGGTTGTCGGCAGGAGCTATGCCGGGTGACTGATAGATATTCTAGTCGCTGCTTTGCGCATCGTTGAATCTCAGACATAAGAACAATAGGATTATATTCAGTTACCCTCTATATGACGGGCGCTTAGAAAGAGGATAACATGGCCCACACACTCTGCTCACCTCGCGAGCAACCCGAAAGGTTGCTATGACCAAACCGCCCACAGACCGAACACGGTGGCGGCGCCTGCCCACGCGCGGGTACTACAACATAGACACCATCTGCAGCATTCTCGATGCCGGTATAATCGGCCACATCGGCTACGTGATCGACGGGCAACCCTTTGTTACCCCGACGATCTACTGGCGCGAAGGCAACCGGGTTTACTGACACGGCTCATGGGCGAGTCGCAAGCTGTGCCAGCAGGCCGCCGGCACGCCAGTCTGCCTCACGGTCTCGCACCTCGATGGCATCGTGCTCGCGCGATCCGGCTTCCATCACTCTGTGAATTACAGCTCGGTGATGCTGCTCGGCACGCCAGACGAAGTCGAGGGTTCCGCGAAAAAACTGACGCACATGAAGGTGTTCGTAGACCGGCTGTTCCCCGGCCGCTGGGATGAGCTCAGAGCGGTCAGCACGAAGGAGCTCAAGGCCACCAAGGTCATGGGCATGGAGATCGACGAGGCCTCGGCCAAGATTCGCACCGGACCGCCGGCCGACGACGAGCTACCGATCCGGGCCGGGGTGCTGCCGTTGCGCACCGTAATTGGCGCGCCCGAACCGTGCCCGCGCCTGCAGCAGGGCATTGCGCGACCGGGCTGCTTGAACGCTTTCAAGCTCGGCTGACTCACATCGGACGGTGCGGTTGCACGTGTCACCTACTTTGTGCTGCTGACGCTCGGTCCGTGGAGTCCGTTGCAATTTGTCCATTGGCTCCAGTTCCTCGGGCTCGCGACGGCGGGTCTGTTCGGTTACTGCGTCCTCGCCCGCGCCTAATGGGCATACCCAAGCGTCGCCCGATTCCTTGGTGATGGACGCGTTGACGGCAGGCCAGCTCGGAAAGTTCGAGGCGCTGGCAAACGAGCAGCTCCGCGCAGACACCCGCCGGGCGTTGAAACAGGCAATCTGGGATGTCGAGAAGCTCGAATCCGTGCGCGCGCTGATGCGCCTGTGCCGGGCCGACCGTTAGCGAGATCACGGTAGCGTGGGTAATTTGCTACGAGGACTGACACGCCAGTGTCGATGCCGATTGCTGGTGGAAACGGGTAATGGACCTAATCCAGTAACATGCTACATACTGACCACGATGATGGGTGAGGCTTCGCGCTACCCCGGTTATTGCAAGAGCCCGCAGCAAAAATCGCGCGGTCTGCCGGCACGCGATTGATGCTGTCACAATGCGGGCACACGACGAGCTTGGCGTTGGACATGAGCTGGCCTCGCGTGCAAGAACATCGCCGCTCAGAGACCACGGTCAACCGGCGTGCTGAATTCATGGGGCGCATCCGCTCGCTTTTCAAGCAAGCGACTGTGGTGGCTGGCGTGGGACCAGGGGCTCGTCGCGCAAGTTGGGGCTGGATCGATGCCTCAGGCAGTGGCGGTGGCGGCGCCCGTACCCAAGAAGCGGACCATGAGAATGGCGGTGTTCGGGCACAAACTGGAGAACTGGCGCGTGGCGCGAATCTCGTCCGGCGCCAGTGAGCGGCCAATACATCTAAAACCGCGTGATGCGAAGTAGGCCTCAGCGTCCAGCGTCAACACGTAGAGATCGCGCACCTCGCGTCGTACTGCGTGCTCAACGAGCCTTTGGCACAACCGGTCGCCGATCCCTTGCTTGCGAAAGCCGGCGTCCACCGCCAGCGAACGCATCAGGCCCACCCGCCCATGGACCTCCAGCCCGATGACTCCGGCAACCCGGTTACCGCCAACCGCAAGGATGAAATTGCGAATGTGCAGGGCGACGTCGCTGTGCGGGAGATTGGCACCGTCAAGCAACTTGGCGATGGTCGCGATATCATCGAGCGATGCACGCCTGAGGGTGAAATCGCCCGCGCGCGCGGCCGGCATGGCAATTGAGCCGTTGCCTGCGTACACCATATGGTTATCGATCGCTTAGCGATTTAACCACGGCTCGACCAGCGTGCAAATGCGACGAAATACAGAACGACAAGGTTGACCAGCGGTACGATCATGAGCAGGCTCAGCCATTTGGAGAATCCCGCTTTCGAATAGATCTTCCAGAAAGGTGTGATGATGATCGCGGCAAAAATCAACCAAATGACGAGCCCCCCGACTCCCATTCCTTCCGCTCCCATTCCATACTCCGGCATGTCATTCTCCTGTGATAGCTATTCAAAGCAGTTGAGTTACGGTTGTTGCCGCTCCCAGATAGGCTCGGACCGGTTGGGTGGATCCGCACGTTGCAGCGCGGTTGCAACGAACACCGTTATGGTTTGCGTACGCGCGCGCCAGCCTCGATGATACCGTATTCGATGCCTACTTATCGATGGCGCAAGCTGTGGCTGTTGATCGGATGGTTGCTGGTCGCGTCGGTTGCCTACCTCTCGCTGGTGCCGGATCCGCCGACGCTCCCGGTCAGCGCGGGTGACAAAGTGGGCCATGTGCTGGCCTATGGGACGTTGATGCTGTGGTTTCTGCAGCTGAATCCACCCTCACGCTGGGCCGTGCTCGCAGCGGCGCTGGTCACCATCGGCATTGTGCTCGAGTTAGTCCAGGGGCTGAGCGCCGCCCGCAGCGCCGAACTGCTGGACGTCCTCGCCAATACGGCTGGTGTGCTCTGCGGCTGGTTGCTGGGCCACACACGCGCAGCCACCGCCCTGCAGGCCCTGGAACGAACGCTCACCCGAATCTCGATCTGAGGGAAAACAAGGGTCCTACGGGTCAAGCTTCCAGGACGATGCAGGTTATGGCCCGTTACTTGCATGCTATAGTTGGTTGAAAAATACGACACGGGGGTGTCAACGGACCATGTACACTGAAATCGAGCTCCTGGGAGCTGCTGCCGCGGCGTTACTTATTGTAGCCTTCTTCGCACGACTGCTGTTTCCCCGGCGTGTCACTGCCAAAGGGCGCAAGCGGGCGCTGACTACCGTCACCCAAAAACGCCGCGAGCGCCGCCTACGGTGCCGGCGCACGGCAGCGGATCGCCGCACCGACGTGCGTGATGACTCCGACCGTCGCCAGGGGCCCGGCCGCCGCGCAGAAGATCAGTGGGACGCGCGCTGCCAACTCTAAGCACAGCGGCACTCGCATAGAGCCGATCGCGCGACCAGCCCACTGGCTCGAGCGGTCGACGCGGGCGCAGGTCCTTTCCTCACTGCAGCGCACGCGTGTGCCGCCGGTGTTTATTGCTGTTCCATACCCCTCTGGTGCGCTGGCGCTCGCGCGCGTCTGCGCACAACTACCGTTTGTCGGCTTCCACATTTCGTACTGGCGATGCGTTATTTAAGATACGCTTGTACACTCGCGATGCTCGTGCCGTCACCATCGGCGGCGCCACTGATACGGGGGAGCGTGATGAAACTGATGAATCGAATCAGCACTTACTCAATAGCCGCTTCGTTCTTTCTAGTTATTGCCAGCGCCAGCGCAAGTCAGGCAATTAAGACATCGCTTTTTCAACAAGCCCTGCAGGCACGTCAGACCGCGGAAGCAGTCCAGGCAAGCCTGCTGTCACCCAGAAATTTCTCCAAGGCGATGAAGTTCTACGCCGGGGCCGAACAAAAATTCAAACGAGGGAGAAATCTGGCCAGTATCCGCACCGATCTGGCTGCCGCAACCCAGAACTTCACAAAGGCCACGCAGGCCAGCAAGCGAGCGCAAAGGCAACTTGCCGCGCTCATCAAGACCCGCGGCGACGCTGAGAAGGTGCAAGCGGCCCGATACTCGAGCGCGTTATGGCAGCGTGCCGAACAGAAGTTCTCGAAGGCAGTGGGCGATCTCGAGCGCGGTGCCCATAAGAGCGCGAAACGGCGCGCCGCCGAAGCCGACAGGATCTATCGCGACGCCGAGCTTAATGCCATCAAGAGCAGCTATCTGACCGAAGCGCGGCTGTTGCTGGCGCGGGCCGAGAAGCTGAAAGTGAGCAAGTATGCACCAAAGACTTTGCAAAAATCGAGGATGCTGTTGCAACAAGCCGAAAAAGCACTGAGTGACAACCGCTATGATACGGATCTGCCACGCAACCTGGCGCGGCGGGCAGACTACGAGGCCAAGCACGCGATCTATATTGCCGAGGTGGTCAAGAGCACACGCGCCAAACGCCTGACGACCGAGGACCTGATCCTGGATTGGGAGACGCCGGTCAAGGACATCGCCGCCGCGGCCGACATATCCGCGCGACTGGACAGGGGATATGAATCACCCACCGAGCAGATCATCATTTATATAGAGGACCAGCAGTCACGCTCTCAACGGCTGGGCCAGGATGTCAATACTCTGCAGGCGGAAGTCCAGCAGCTGCAGCGGATGCTGGGCGGCGTTTCAAAGGAGCGCGTCGCGCTTTCAGGGCGGCTAGAGGCGCAGGCAAGGGTTCGCGAGCAGTTCGAGCAGATCGAGAAGATGTTTAGCCGCAACGAGGCGCGTGTGTATCGCGAGTCCAAAGAGGTGATTATTCGGCTGGTCGGCCTGAGCTTCGATGTGGGTCAGTCGACGATCCGCCCCGCGAACTACCGACTGTTAACCAAGGTGCAGCAGGCGATCCAGGCCTTCGCCAACAGCAATCTCGTTATCGAGGGCCATACGGATTCACACGGCAGCGACACCGCCAACTATGCGCTGTCGCAGAGACGGGCGGAGGCCGTGAAGCAGTACATACTGGCCAACTCGCGGATCAACGCCTCGAAGATCGCGGCGGTGGGCTATGGCGAAACCAAACCGGTCGCCAACAACGAGACCACGAGAGGCCGGGCCAAGAATCGGCGCATCGACATCGTCATCAGACCGCAGCTGACGGGCTATTAGCACCACCACCCGGTTGGCCGCCCCTAGCAGCCTGCTAGGGGCGGCGAGCAAGACATTAATCGCCTAGCCACAGTGCCTTGCGGCGCGATCGGCGCTATAGCGCGAGTTCAGACTGACTCCGCCGCGACACGCAGTTGCTTGAACATGCGCGTAAGGTCCCTGAGCTGGTAATGAGCGTTGAGCCCGCTCGGGTTCGGCAGCACCCACAAGACGGTGTCGCCCAGCGTCTCACTCTGGCGCCCGAACGCCGCTTGCGGTCGAGCGAACGCGGTGCGATAAGCCCCTACCCCGAGTACTGCGAGAATGCGTGGATGACAACGTTGTACTTTGGCCCGCAGCCGGCGCCCGCCGGCGGCGAGCTCCGTGGGCGTGAGTGCGGCCGCCGAGGCCGTTGCCCGGGCGACGACGTTCGTGATGCCGTAACCGCGCGCTAATAGCTCGCCTTCCTCGAACGGCGACAACAGCCGCTCGGTGAATCCCGCCGCGTGCAGCGCGGGCCAGAAACGGTTTCCCGGCCGCGCAAAATGGTGCCGCACGGCCGCGGAGTAGAGCCCGGGATTGATGCCTACGAACAACACCTTGAGCCCGGGCGCGATGAGGTCGGGCACGCGCTTACTCGCTGCCGCACGCAGCTGATCCTGGGTCGGCTTCCACGGTTTCATGCGTTCATACCACCGTGTTGCACGCCACAAGCACAAATGCTGCCACCGGCGTGGCCCTGCGCTCTTGGCGTTTTCATTGTGCTAGGGTTCGTGCCCGCGTGCCCGCGTGCCCACAGCATGGGGGGTATGGCGGTGACGGCACATGGGGCTGGTTCAAGGGAAATCCTGGTGCCGTAAGGGCAGGCGATCAGCCCGGTGTTTCGCAGCAGCGGCGTGACATCCATGCTCGGGAAAATATCGCATCACCGGGTGCTGGTCCATCGAAGCCACTGCACCGCTTCTTCTCTGGGCTCGGGCCGGTGACCGCCCGCGCCCGCACCAGGGGCGCGGCACAGTGTCATAGATTTCGTTGTGCCGTTGACCTGAAAAGCCCGGGAGCATAAGCCATAGCAGTGTAATATACGGCAGCCTGCTAGGTTGCGCGTTCTCCGTGTTACACTTTTGAGCCACGTAGGACGACCGTATCCGCACCGAGGAGGACCACCATGAACACCAGACTGACCGCACTATTACTCGTGGTAATTTCCGTACCGCTGTTAATAGGCGCGAGCACGCCCAGCCAGTCCTCGCGAGCACCCGCCACCCCCAAACACGTGAAGTACTACAACCAGGGGGTGAAAGCACAGAACCAGAAAGACTACGAGGGTGCCGTCAGGCTCTACCAGAAGGCACTGCGAGTTAAGCCCGATTACCCGGATGCGTTGAACAATATGGGCTTCAGCCTGCGCAGTATTGGCAAGCGCTACATGGACGAGGCTATGCAGGCCTACGACAAGGCGCTGAAGCTCAAGCGCAATCATGAGGGGGCGCTAGAGTATCAAGGAGAGCTCTACCTGTGGCGCGGCGAGCTACTCAAGGCCAACGAGAACTACCAGCGGCTGCGCAGTGTAAATTCCCGTGAGGCGGCCAAGCTCAAGCGCCACATCGACCAGGTCGTCGGTCAGGCAAAACAGATTCGTTGAGCCAATAGCGCCTGCTCCGCCGATATGGAGCATCTGCTCGCCTTGGGCGAGTACCGTGAGTCTTTCGGCGCGTTCGCGCTGTTCGCCGCGCTGCACTCGATTTGCGCGCACGAGCCATTCAAGAATGCGCTGGCGCGCTGGACCACTCAGTTCTTTGTCGAGCATTTCTGGCGCTTTATCTATTGCGCACTGAGCTACGCGGCACTGTATTACTGGATCGCCGTGCTGCACTGGGGGCAACATCCGGACAGCAACATCTGGCTCATCGACTACCCGGAGCCGATGTGGCGGGTGCTGGTGGTATTGCATCTGTTTTCCATCGCGCTCGCCTATGTCTCGTTCCTGCAGAGCGATTACCTCGAGTTTCTGGGCCTGACGCAAATGTGGCGCGGGCTTAGATGCCTGCTCAACCCGTCCGCCGATGTAACTGATCTCGCGCTCTTCGGCACCCAGCGTTTGGAGGTCAAAGGCGTCTACGGCTGGATCCGCCATCCAATGCTGGTCGCCGGATTCCTGTTTCTCGCCACCAGTGGCCCTTCGCGCAACAACCTCGTGTTCTTGCTGATGTACACGATGTATATGCTGATCGGGGGCTACTACGAGGAGCGCCGGCTGGTGCGCATCTTCGGCGAGCAGTACCTGCAGTACAGACGGCAGGTGGGCGCGTTCACCCCGCGGCTGCGCCGGCTCGTATCGATGGCAGGGTACAAGGGCTGACGGCGCGTCGACCCGCGCAACCCTTCCATGACCGACGCAAGCTCAGTGGTACTGTGGAACCTGGTGGAAGCGGCTTCCAATTTTTTCTACGATCCTGCCGTCTTCTGGAGTGCGCCGCTGGCGCTCGCCATCGTGTGGATGATCTTTCACAAGAGACATTGACCCCGGATCGTCCGGGGGTGCACACGGCGCAAGCGGAACAGGTCTATGTCTACAAGCCAAACCGCGAGACATCGATGCCGTCGAGGCCGGTAACGTTCCAGCCCAGTGGACCTTTGAGCAGGCTTATGGTTACGGACTCAGGCATCCCTGCATCACCAATGAGGTAGGTGTTATCACCTTCTTGTAACACCAGCATCTGCAGCACGCCCCGGGCGATGGCGCTGCCATCCCCGACGTCAATGGCCACATCGCGCAGGCGTACGTCGAACCCATCGAATCTGTTAAAGGCCCAATCGAGCACCCGGCGCACGGCCAGATAATTGAGCCCATTATCGTCCAGGTACTGTTGCGACACATGCGACATCGCGCGTGCGATGTCCTCGGTCTCGACCGCCTGCTCGCCATCGCGCAGCAAGGCAAGTATGGTGCGTTCGGAGGAGTCCCAGAAGGACCACACCGCAACCACAACGACCCTGAACAACACGACTACAATGTTCCTGCGATTAAGCCACATGAGACAGTTGTTTTCCGACCTGCGAGCCTACACGGGGTCGTGCATCATCACACGCACCATTCTATCAAGACCGTGACAGCTACGCCGGGCTTGAGTCGAGCACATGGGTAGCGGTTTTCTTGGTGCGCTTGTGATTAACCCCGAAGCGCATGGGCTGCGTTATCTATCATAGGTGCCCGGCGCAAGAGCAAGAACCCCATGCAGGTTTCGTTCGGTAACGGGCCTATTAATCATTTATATCGGAGGATCCAATGAAACAAGTTACAACTCGCTCGCTCATACGACTCATGTTGGCGCTGGGGATATCCGGGGCAGTCGCCCTGACAGCGCAGGCCGAAAATCTGAAGGAACACCGCAGCACGCTTGCCGATCAACAGCAGGTCGCGGTAACCATCTACAATCAGAACCTCGCGTTGGTGAAGGACCTACGCCTGATCAAGCTGGAGCGCGGGTTCAACAAGCTCGCGTTGCGCGAGGTGAGCGCGAAGATCCGGCCCGAGACGGCATTGCTGCGTAGCATTAACGGCGTTGGCGGCTTGCGTGTAATCGAGCAGAATTTCGACTTTGATCTGCTGACGCCGCACAAGCTGCTGGAAAAGTACGTTGGCCGTAGCGTACGGCTGATCAAGACCCATCCACAGACAGGGGTCGAGCGCATCGAGCAGGCGGTCGTGCTCAGCACCAACAACGGGGTGGTGCTGCGGGTCGGTGACCGTATCGAGGTGGGCATTCCCGGCCGGCTCGTATTCGACAGCGTGCCAGAGAATCTGCGCGACCGCCCCACCTTGGTCATGCAGCTGCATAGCCCGACGTCCGGAGCGCGGAGGCTCGAGCTGAGCTATCTCACGGGTGGCCTCTCCTGGAAGGCCGACTACGTCGCCGAGCTAAACGACTCCGACAACCGGCTCGATCTACAGGGCTGGGTCACGCTGGATAACAAGAGCGGCACCCGTTACAAGAACGCCAGGCTGCAATTGGTCGCCGGTGATGTCAACCGCGCCCGGCGCGAGCTCGACCGCGCCCTACAGGCGCGCAAGATGGCGCGTACTGCACTGTCGGAGACGCGCGCGGATATGGCCGAGGAGAGCCTTTTCGAGTATCACCTCTATACGCTCAATCGTGCGACCACCATCGCCGATAATCAGACCAAGCAGGTGAGCTTACTCAGCGCCCAGGGCGTACCGGTCACTAAGGAGTTCTTGCTGCGCGGGCGGGACTATTACTACGGCAGCAGCTATGGCGAGCTCGGGCAGAAGCTCAAGGTCGGCGTCTACGTGGAGTTTGAGAACAAGAAAAGCGCGAACCTGGGGATGCCCTTACCAAAAGGCGTGATGCGGGTGTACAAGAAGGACAGCGCCGGCAACGCTCAGTTTGTCGGCGAGGATAATATCGACCACACCCCGAAGAACGAGAAGGTCCGACTGAAGCTGGGCGATGCCTTCGACGTGACAGCAGACAAAAAGCAAACGGATTTTCAGAAACGCGCACGCACGCGCCAGTACGTATATGCTTTCGAAAGCGCCTACGAGATCACCCTCAAAAATGCCAAGACACAGGCCGTGACTGTCAGCGTGCATGAACCGGTGCCCGGTGACTGGAAGATATTGAGTGAGACTCACCCGCACGAGAAAGCGGCGGCGGGCACGGCACGTTGGCGTATCGTGGTGCCGCCGGAGGGTAAGACCATGCTGCGTTATCGCGTGCTGGTGCGTTATTGAGCCGGCGCAAACGCGTGACCACCATCGCGCACTTTGTGGCTACCTGGGCACAAATCTTGTAAGGGTGCACCACGCCTAGCAACGAAGCACGCCGGAACTCTGCAAGGCCCTGGGCTGTCTTATTTTTATTAGTTAGCCTATCGGTCAGCAGCACATTCGCGCTCGTCACGTATGTATATCACCACGCTAAGCCGATTCCTGGTTGTCGGAGCGATGCTAGTAATCGCTGGCTGCGCGGGTGCGCCCGCACAGCTGCAGTACGCCGCCGCGTCCAGTGCGGTCATTGCTGCTCCACCCGCCGACGCTCAGGCGAGGTTACGCACGTGTCAGCAATTTTTCGTCGAGCTCGATCGTGTCGTGCGGCGCGCCAAGGTCACCGATAGCCAGGCGGCACCCGTTCCCGGCTTCCCCTATCTCAGGATGGATCGCTTTTTGCAAAGCTTTCGCGACCAGACCGTGGCGGAGCCGGCGTTCAGCGCCTGGGTGGGTCGCCTGCAGCGCCTAGCAGAGCAGGGCCGTCAGCTGGAGCTTGCTAACCTGCCCGCAGACCGGGTGCGGGCGCTGCAAGCGATGTTTTCTGCAGCACTAGGGGAGCCCCGGGATCTGATGGAGACGGTTAGAGATTGCGCCACACAACTGCACCGCCGTGATCTCGCCGATAACGCCCGGCGTGAGCGCTTGCGTGCCGCGTGGGTGCCGTCGGAGTACGTCACCTGGAAACGAGGGGTCGGCCTCTACATGTTTACCTCCCTGCCCGTTAACTCCGTTATTAAGAGATGGCACGAGGTCACACACGCCACGTTCGCGCAGCCGATCGAGTCGCTGGCGGTTCACGGGGAGCTGCTGCGATACGTCCCGCCGCGCTTGCCCATCCCGCTCGATAGCGACGGCGTGCGCGATATCCTGCGGCGATCCGCGCAGAACCCGTTGGGTATTCCGGAGCCCGCAGGCGTGGATCGCCAGCGGCTGTTTGCCACCTTCGCGCCGACATGGCAGATCGATGTCGTCAGCGACGACGATCGCCTCGGCGCACCCGGCTGGTCCAGCGTCGCAGACGAAACGCCCACGATAGACGTCCGCTACCCGACGGTCTACCGTCAACTCTCGCATACGCGTATTGCCGGTAAGGTCCTGCTGCAACTCAACTATGTCGTGTGGTTTCCGGCGCGCCCGCGCACTTCGCGCTGGGACTATCTCGGCGGCTACGTCGACGGCATCAGCTGGCGCGTCACCCTGTCTCCAGACGGCACCCCGTTGGTGTTCGAGGCGATGCATAACTGCGGCTGCTATCATATGTTTTTTCCCACCCCGGGGCTGCGACTGCGCCCCGTCGCCAATACACCCGACGACGACCTGCAGGAGGCAGCGCTGGTCCCACAGCAGGCGCCGGCACTGGCTCCCGGTAGCGGTCCGGTCCTGCGGATAGCGCACCGCACGCACTACCTCCAGCGGGTCACGATCACAGCTCTGGACAACGGGCGCTCGGTTGCGTATCGGTGGGCAGACTACGACAGCTTGCGTTCGCTGCCACTCGCGCCGGGCGGTCGCCGCAGCCTGTTTCGCGCGGACGGTATCGTTCCGGGTACGACACGCGGGGAGCGGTGGTTCCTATGGCCCATGGGCATACCGCACCCGGGGCAGATGCGCCAGTGGGGTCACCATGCGATCGCCTTCGTCGGCCGACGTCATTTTGACGATCCTTATTTGCTGGAGACGACCTTCCAGATCGATAATTAGCAAGACGTTCAAAATATTCTTTCGTGGGCGTGTTCCGCTCGAAAACGCAAAACGGGGTTTGACGAACTTCGGCGGTTTCGCACCTTAGCAGGGTGTTTTTCAACATCCTGCTAAGGTGCCGCGACATCGCGGGTAAGACAATAATCACCATCTTCCGGCGCCGCCCGTGACCGCTATCACGTGCCTCGACGCGTCCTCGCGCTTGCAAACGCGATGTGGGTCTGAAAAGCTTGAGCCTGGGTGCCCAATGGCTACATCGGTCGCAAACAATGCTTGTTATCAAACGCGTGCGCTGCCCGTACTGTGGCGAGACCTTCGAGACGCACATCGATACCTCGGCTGGGTCACAAGAGTACATCGAGGACTGCTACGTTTGCTGTCGCCCGATTACCTTTCGCAGCATCGTCGGTCCAGACGGGAACCTGATAGAGTGTCAGGTCTATCGCGACGATGATTGATAACACGACGATACCGCGCGCGCGCGACGATGGCCATAAGGTCGCCATTGGGCATTGTCGCCGACCACAGCTGCGATGGCACGCGAACAACGGCCTTGGTTACCGTACCATCAGCCCGATCGATTCATCCCGAGCGCATCCACTAGACAGAGCAGGCGTAACTGTGCGCGTGCGGGATTGTGTGCTCGGCATACTGTTGGCGATGGGGTCGTCCGCTGCGCATGCAGGCGCGTGCGACACCTACGGCGTGTCAGTCCAGGTTCTAGGCTCCGCAGACGCGTATGCGCGCGCCGAGCTTGCCTCCAGCAGCTATCTAATCTGGATCGACGGGAAGGCGCGAGTGCTTATTGATGTCGGCGTGGGTAGCGCCGCGAACTTTGAGAAGAGCACAGCGCGAATCACCGATCTCGATGTCATCCTCATCTCGCGGCTGCATGTCGACTACGTCGCCGACCTGCCCGCCCTGTTGCAGGCGTCGCTGCGCGAGCCGCGCACTCGCCCGATGCCGCTGTATGGACCGGATCGCAGTAAGTTGATGCCCGACACTGTGACCTTTGTGCGCGCATTGTTTGACACCAAGCGGGGTGCATATCGGTATCTTGGCGAGCTGTTGAGACCGTTGGGCCGGGGGACCTACAAGCTGAAACCGCACGCCGTACGTATAAAAGGTCGCTATAACCCGAAAGTGTACCGCAATGAGCGCGTGCGCGTAGCGGCAGCCGCCATCGCCACGCGCCCGATGCCGGTGCTCGCCTGGCGCGTACAGGCGGCCGGTAAATTTATTGTTTTCACAAGCGCCATGAATGAGGGCAACGCCAACCTCGGGTGGCTCGGACGGGGCGCGGACCTGCTCGTCGTCAAAAGCGGCAACGGCACCGCCTCCCGGCTTGCACCGGATTCGCTGCTCGCGTCGATCGCCCGCGTTGCCAGCAATATGGATGTCAAGAAATTGGCGCTGGTTCATGTCGCCGCCAGCACGAGAGCGCAGGCACCGGCCGTGATCGGCAAGAGCTACGCAGGCCCCACCGTGTTCACGGAAGACATGGATTGCATCGCGCCCTGAGCGCACCTTCGAGCGCATGCAAAGCGGGAGCGAAGAAAGGCCCTTCGGCGGCCGCCCTGAGAGGACGAGGCGTGCAGGGCACCCGCTGGCTTTTGCGGGCGATGGCGCAGGCGCAGATGGCTTTGGGAGCTTTGGCCGAAACCAAAGTTCCTCGTCTACCGGGACGAGACCCGGCTAATACATTGTTGCCGGGTAGGCGATACCAGCTACTGAGATGGATGGCGCCGGGAACAGGTGATCGGGAAACCGCGGAGCGATGATCAAAACAAAACAGTCAACGCGAAAACGCCAAGGCGCAAACAATGCCCGAGATTGCCAGTTTTTTACTTTAAACTCTCTGTGTTTTTGCGTCTCTGCGTTGGACTTTTTTGGGGTTTTCTCTGCGATCTTTGCCGTCTGCGGTGTGAATTCAGTTTCCGCGGCTAGCCTGATTTACTCATAGCGCTAAGGAAGGCGTTTTGGTCTTCTTCCGTGGCCAGCTCGGCCGCCAGCAACCGGTACAGCTCCTCTGGGGTAGTGCACTTCTTCGCAGCTTTTCTTACCAACAGACCGGACAGCGGTCCCAGGTAATCGGCGAGGCCCTGCTCCACAGTCTTAAGCACTGCCGGATCCCACGACCCTTTGTCCGGTGCGGACCCGGCCTCGTTGCCGGCGTGCGCCGGGCGTGCCGCCTCGGGGGGCTCGGGATTCGATGCTGTCGGGGGCGCCTGCGCCTGCGGGGTGGCAGCGGCCGGCGCGCTTGCGAGAAATTTCTCGCGTTCGGCATCTACGGGAATCATGTCGGCGAGCGTGGCATAAAGTTCCTCGGTAGTGGACACCTGCTTGGCCACCCGCTGCACCAGTACCTTTGCGAGCGGACCGATGTAAAGCGCGAGTGCATGCGCCGCTGTCGCTAACGCAGCCGGATCCCAGGTGAGCGCGAGGGGTTCTGCTTGCCGCTGTAGACGCGTCTGCTCGGCCGCCGCCAAGGTCGTAGTGTACGTTTTCTCCTTGTCAGGGAGCATTACCTCGTATACGGCGTGCTCTTTGACGTGTTTATCTTTGCGTGTCCCGACGAAATGAAACAGTTGCGAATACTCCTGCGAAAGGCAGGCGATGACGTCGTAGAAAGAACGCGACACCAGGATCTGGTTAGGCTCGGCAAATCCCATTACCCGTTGCGCGTTATTGATCCCGTCGCCCAGCGGATTGAGCTGCCCATTTATGCTTTTGAGCACCTTTACCGGCCCGAGATTTATCCCGATTCGAGCTGTGAAAGGGGTACGGCCGCGCTCGGGCTTGACGGCCAGTACGTCGCGCAGGTTAATGGCAACGAATAGTGCCTCTTCCGGATCACCAAGAAAACACAGGGCAGCGCCATCGCCGGTATCGACCAGAATACGATCGCTTTCGGCGACACCGGCAAGGGCATCCGAGATCAGCTTCTGCAGATGCTCCTTCATCTCGATCTGTTGGGCCACAGGTCTCTGTGTGTACCCGACAATATCGAGAAAGACGACGCTACAAAGCCAGGTTCTGCTGTGTCGTTCCATAATTCATACTAGGGCGAAACCGATGCCGCCCTACTCCTCCAACATCTTCATTGCCTTTTCGAGGCTGCGCCGCATGCGGTTAAAGGAGGCCGCGAGCACGCTGATCTCATCCTTGCCGCGCTCTGAAAATTCGGGTGCTTCCATATACCCTTTGCTTACCTCGTCCGCGATCCCGGACAACTTGGTGACCGGTTTAATAACGATGGACCGCAGCATAACATTGAGAATAATTATAATGAGAACAAATACGGCGACGAGTAATCCCATAAATGTCACGAAT